>JBDSAJ010000695.1:0-23346 GCA_039922235.1 Umezawaea sp. | reverse complement strand
GCCAGGGCGTCGCGACCAGCGACCCGGTGGCCGCGGCGGCAGCAGCCATCGCCGCCAGCACCCCGATCGCGTACGGGAAGGACGCGACCACCTTCGCCACCAGCGTGACCCACATCGGCACCGCCGACACCTGTTTCGCCCGCAGCCAGCCGCGCTCCCGGTCCTTCGCCACCCCCAGTCCGGGGTTCATCAGGGTCACGGCCAGCACCCCGAAGGTGCCGAACGTGGCCACCATGCCGCTGTTCTGCCTGCCGAACATCGACGCGAAGAGCACGAAGAACCCGACCGGCATCACGATCGAGAAGAACAGCGCCGTCGGCTCGCGCACGATCGCCCGCAGGTCGTCCGCAAGCTCGACGGCGAAGACCCTGGTCAGGGAGACGGTCCGGTGGCTCACGGCGTGGACGGGCAGGTCAAGGGCAGTGGCGTTCATGGCTGCGACTCCGGTTCTGGTCACTGGGACGTCAACGGGGGACGAGGTCTTGGGCTGAGCCGGGACTTGCCGGGGTCTCAGCCCCTTCACGCCGAGGCCCCGATGCTCACCACGGCCTCCTCCAACCCGGCGCTCTCCACCCGCAGCCCGCTCACCGAGGCGTCCTCGGCCAGCAGCACCCGCAACGCGGCCTCCGGCGACCGGGTCCGCAGCCGGACCCGGCTGCCCTCCCTGCTCATCGACAGCACCCCCGGCAGCGCCAGCAGGCGGCTGTCGTCCAACGCCGTCGTCACGACCACCGTCCGGTCCGGCAGCAGGGCGATCAGCTCGTCCGGCGTCCCGGAGGCGACGATCCGCCCCTTGTCGACCACGACGACCCGGTCGGCCACCGCCGCCGACTCCTCGATCAGGTGCGTGGTCACCAGCACCCCCACGCCTCGAGCCCGGCGCTCCGCCAGGGTTGCCCAGAACGCCCGCCGGGCGGCCACGTCGAGCCCGACCGTCGGCTCGTCCAGCACCAGCAGGGCCGGAGCCCCGGCGAGCGCCATCGCGAGCTGCAACCGCTGCCGCTGCCCGCCGGACAGCTTCACCGCCCGCCGTCCGGCCAGCTCGGCCAGTCCCAGCTCCGCCAGCACGGGTCCGGCGGCGGAGCGCGGCAGGCCTGCCCGCACGGCCGCGCCCACGACGAGTTCGCGCACCTTCGCCGTGGTCGGGAAGCCGAGCGACTGCTGCACGACCCCCAGCTCACGCCGGGTCGCGGCCACCCTCGGGTCACCGCCCGCGATCCCGATCGACCCTGCCTGCCTGGCCAGCAACCCGATGACGAGGTTGACCAGCGTGGTCTTGCCCGCCCCGTTGGGACCCAGCAGCGCGACGCACTCCCCCGCCTCGACCCGCAGGTCCACCCCGTCCAGCGCGACCGTCCCGCCGTAGCGGTGGCGCACCCCCTGAACCTCCAACACCGATGTCATGCGAGAAGCCTCGCGCGGACGCCGGAAGACCAGTAGTGATCACGCGTCACGGGTCCGGGATGACAAATGTCAACAGGTCCGCATCGCACAAAGCCGAGGGCCCCGGACCCGGAAATCGAAGTGATACACAGGAGGGGTAGCACTTGAATTCCACGTGGGCCATCGATCACGATCCGTCAATTGAACTTAGAAGTAGCAATAAATAAAACTTGCCGCTTCCTTAAATAGACTTTAAACGTGCACTCCGGGACCGTGGCCGCAGATCACGACCGATCACGATCCGTAGTCTTCCTGGCAAACAGGTGCCAAGGAATGAGAAGTCCGGGACTCCTCGCCGCCCAGGCCGTACAGTGCCTTGGCCTCAGCGATCCTGAGGGCGCCGACACCGTCGACCGCAGCGGAGCTATCGATGAACGACTTCCGGGTCCGTCCCTACGCCCTCACGGGTGGTCGCACCCGCTCGGCCATCACCCTCGACATCGAGACCATCGTGACCACGAACGACCAGGTCACACCCGACCCGATGACCGACACAGCCGAGCACCGGACGATCACTTCGCTCTGCCGGGACCCGCACTCCGTGGCCGAGGTCTCCGCCCGCCTGAGGCTGCCGCTGGGGGTCGTTCGCGTGCTGCTGGCGGACATGTCCGACCTGAGCCTGATCACCGTCCACCACAACGACCAGGTCAGGGACAACCGGCCTACGACGGCGTTGCTGGAGCGGGTGCTGGCCGGACTGCGGAACCTCTGATCGTGCCGGAACGCCTGCCGAGCCTCTGACCTGCGGGAATCCGCAGGTTTAAGTCGGCATGTGGAGCAGCGTGGCTCCGTTGGCGTCCCGCACGACGAACGCGGCGATCTCGTTCCACCGCATCCCAAGCCCGCCGTTGAGCTCGACGGCGGGCTTGGCGCCGTTCAACGTCGGGGCCCCTACCAGCCACGACGTGACGGGCATCGTCCCGCCGTCGCGCGTGAGGGCTACCAGGTCGCACCGGCCGGGGCCCTTGGCGCCCTCGACCTCGAACTCGATGGACGTGCCCCACGCCTCCGGGCGCGCGTGGATCTTCGCGCTGAGCCCGGTCTTGGGGTCGGAGCGGCTGAGCTCCTGGAACACGTCGGTCTCGTTGTTCGCCACGTTCGACTGCTTGGGCGGGACAGCGGTGTTCGGGCTGCCCTCGGCCGTGGTGGTGGCGTTGCCACCGGCGAACTGGACGGTGGCGGCGGCGGTGCCACCCATCAGCAGTACGGCCACCGCGGCAGCGGCCAGCGCGTAGTTGCGCCGCTTGCGACCGCGGTCGATCGACACCGAGTCCAACATCGCGCGAACCGACCTGCCGTCGGGGCGTTCGCCCGCGGTCCCCCGGAGGAGTCCTGCCTGGTCAGCCTCGTCCAAGAGGTCTGGCAGCACAGCGAAGTCCTTCAGGTCCAGTGCGCACTTGCGGCACTGGGCCAGGTGGTTCTCGAAGGCGTCTACCTCGTCCTCGTCGAGGACTCCGAGGACATACGCCGCCACGTCGATGTGGTCCGGCAGCGCTGTCACCTGGTCAGCCCCGATCCTGCAGTGCCCGTCGAAGGGCGCGAAGTGCGTAGTAAACCCTGGACTTCACCGTACCCGCGGGCACGCCGAGCACCTCAGCGGCCTCGCCGACGGTCCGATCGCGCAGGTACGTCTCAAGGATAGCCTCCCGGTGCTCCTCGGTCAGTCCACTCATCGCTTCGGCCACGACGATCGCGGAGAGCGTTCGGTCGGCTTCGTCGCGTACCGGTGCTTCGTCCGAGGGCGTCAACTGGGACTCCTGGGGTCGCACGCTGCGCTTCCTCCGGTCGTCGATGACCAGCCGCCGTGCCACCGTGAACAGCCACGATCGGAGCAGCACGGGGTCGCGTTCGAGCTTCTCCGCGTTGCGCCAGGCCCTCACGAGGGTTTCCTGAACGATGTCCTCTGCCCATTGCCGGTCATGACCGGTCAAGCGCATGGCATGTCCCAGCAGGGGACTGCCGAATTCCTGGTAGAGCCGTCGGATCAGTTCGTCTTCCAGACTTCCGTCCGGTTGCCACATCTGATCGCGCTCAGTTTGCGTACGTCTGTGCCGCGCCACGTCACGCATCTTGGCTTGAGTTCGCCTTCTAGTCGAGAGTTTCGCCGAAAGAAAAGTTTTCGAATCGTTTGTGAACTTTCATCCGAGGCGGACCGTACTCCCTTGTATCCGCTCCTATGGACCGGGGTGACGCACGTCGCCACTGGGCCGAATGGCGGATCCGAACAGGAGAGAAAGGTTCTACGTGATGCTCAGCAGACGTACACGGCGGGTCCTGGCCCTCGTCCCCGCCGCCGCAGCGCTCGTAGTGACCTCCGCCTGTGGCTCCGTCACAGCGCTCCCCTCCTCCCAGCCCTCGACCGACGCGGCCTACTTGCAGGCGCCCAACGGCGACGGCAACGCCGCGGCCGCCGCCCCCACGACCCAGGAGCCCCCCGCGGCGAGCGGCTCGGCGGGCCGGGTGCTCTCGGCCTTCCAGTCCGCGGCCATGGGCACGGTCATCGTCAACGGACGCGGCTTCGCGGTCTACCGGTTCGACAAGGACACGGCGAATCCGTCGAAGTCCAACTGCGAGGGCGAGTGCGTCAAGACCTGGCTCCCGGTGATCGCGTCCGAGCGCACGATGGTGGACCGGCTGGACGCCGGGCTCCTCGGCACGGTCGCCCGCTCCGACGGTTCGACGCAGGTGACCTACGCGGGCTGGCCGCTCTACACCTTCACCGGCGACCGCGCGCCTGGCCGCACCAGCGGCCAGGGCAAGGGCGGCACCTGGTGGCTGCTCACGCCGGACGGCAAGAAGGTCACTGGCGCGGCGGCCACCCCGACTTCCGGTTCGGCGGTGCCGGGTTCCGGCGCCACCGGCTACTGAAGGGGCGTACGGCCATGACGGTCAAGCGCATCCTCGGCGCCCTCCTCGCGCTCCAGCTCGTGTTCGCGGTCGCCGCGACCGGCTCCGCGTCCGCACAGGACGAACCCGGTCAGCAGACCCCGCTCGGCCCGATCTCCGCCGCTGACAAGGACTTGCTCATCAAGGTGAAGCAGTCCAGTCTGTGGGAGGGTCCAGTGGGCGAAGAGGCCCAGACCCGCTCGCAGAACCAGCGGGTCCGCGATGTCGGCCTGCAGCTGGCGGCCGACCACCGCAAGCTGGACGAGCGCCTGGCGACGCTGGCGGGCCAGATGAAGGTCGCGCTGCCCGCGACGGTCAGCCCGGACCAGCAGTCCTGGATCGACGAGCTGCGCGGGCTGAACGGCAAGGCCTTCGACGCCGCGTTCGCGAACCGGCTGCGGTCCGCGCACGGCCAGGGCTTCAACCAGATCGCCAAGGTGCGGCTCGGTACCCGCAACCAGGCGATCCGCGACTTCGCCCAGGTCACCAACGACGTCATCGCCAAGCACATGACGATGTTGGAGAGCACCGGCCTGGTGACCCAGGAGGGCATGTCCGACCCGATGCCCGCGGGCGGCGTGGCGGGCGATCCCACGCTGGCCTCGGCTCGGACCGGCCTGCTCGGCGGTTCGAGCCCACTGATGATCGGCCTCATCGTCCTGGTAGGAGCGATCGTCACGACCACGTTGCTGCGCTTGACGAAACCCCGGCGCACCGTGGACTGACCGGTCTTCGTGCCGGGGGTTCCGCTCCCGGCACTTCCGCTAGCGAGGAGGAGGTGGTACTAGACGGCACAACGACTTCCATCGCGGAACTGTTTCACCGCCCGTCCGTCCTGGCGTGAACACTCCTGCACGCCAGGCCGGGCGGGTACCGCACCGACCAGCACCACCCAGCTCCACCCGAGGTTTTCTCCACCCCGCCGTTCTCGGAGGTTTTACGTGTTCAACCAGGTCCCGCTCCTGCTCGCTCAGGCAAGCGCTGACCAAGACGCCGGTGTGAAGAGCGTTGCCCAGCTCTCGGCTCGTCTTGCCTACGCGACCATGTGCGCGACCCTCGCCTGGGGCGTGCTCATCGCCACCGGCTGGGCGCACAAGATCACCGGAACCCAGGGGCTCCGCAACACCCACATGGTGCTCGCGACCCTGGCGATCGCGTTCGGCAGCCTCCACGCGTTCTGCTTCACGATGTTGAAGACCGTCGACTTCGGACTGCTGAAGGTCCTCTTCCCGTTCGTGAACGGCGGCCTGGTCCGGCACGCGCTCGGCATCGTCGGGCTCGAGCTGATGATCGCCATCGCCTTCACCGTCGGGCTGCGCAAGAAGACCCTGTACCGCAAGTGGTTGCGGTTCCACCAGATGGCCTACGTGGCCGTCACCATCACCATCATCCACTCCTGGTTCGGCGCGATCGCCAACGGCAACCTCGCGATCCTGTGGCTGGCAGGCCTGACGATCTTGATCCCGACTGCTACGGTCACGATCGCGCGCTTCCTGCCGCCGGAGATCCTCATGCGACTGGGGATGATGGAGCCCGAGCCCGGCTTCGAGCCGGAGCCGACGGGCGGCGGAAACGCCATGGATGTCAGCGTCGACAACCACCGGTGCCACAGGTACGGCGTGTGCCAGGCCGAGGCGCCGGAAGTGTTCCAACTCATCGATGACAACAGGCTGACCTACGAGCGCAGGCCTTCGCCCGAGCTGTACGCGAAGACCCGCACGGCGGCCAGGTCCTGCCCCATGCGGGCTATCGAATTGCGGGAGCGTGTGCGGTGAAGGCGGAGGAACGAGTTGTCATCGTCGGCGGGGGCCTGGCGGGGCTGCGCGCCGGCGAGCGCTTGCGGGAGTTGGGTTTCGGCGGCGAGCTGATGATCCTCTCGGCGGAGAAGCACAAGCCGTACCACCGGCCTGCCCTGTCGAAGGAAGTGATCACCGGCGAGCTGAACCCGCGCGAGCTGGGGTTCAAGATCAGTGACGAGATGGACGCGACCTGGCGGCTGGGAGTGCCCGCCGAGTCGCTGGACACCAGCCGTCGGATGGTGGGTCTCCCCGGCGGGGAAGAGGTCCGCTACGACGGCCTGATCATCGCGACGGGGGTGGAGGCGCGGCACCTGGCGGGGGCGCCCCGCCAGGACGAGCGCGTGCACGTGCTGCGGACCGTCGACGACGCCATCGCGATCCGCAACTCGATCGCGTCGACGCAGGGCCTCGTCGTCGTCATCGGCGGCGGCCTGATCGGCTGCGAGATCGCGGCATCGGTGCGCGGCATGGGCCGCGACGTCGCGATCATCAACCGCGGCAACACGCTGCTGGGTGGCGCGGCGGGCAAGGAGATCGGCGACTTCGTCACCGAGACGCACCGCGCCAAGGGCACGCGCCTGGCGATGGGCGTGAAGATCCTGCACTGGATGCGCCAGGCCAACGGCATCGCCATCCACCTGTCCGACGGCCAGGTGCTCTTCGCCTCCGTCGTCGTGCTCGCGGTCGGCTCGGTGCCCTCGATCTCGTGGCTGCGCGGGTCCGGCCTAGTGCTGGAGGACGGTCTCATGTGCGAGACCAGCTGCCACGTGGTCGGCGGCACGGACATCGTGGCCTGCGGTGACGTCGCCCGCTGGCCCAACCTGCGGTTCGGCGGCGTGCAGCGCCGCGTCGAGCACTGGCTCAACGCGGTCGAGATGGGCCGCGCCGCGGCGGAGAACCTGTTGGTGGGCCAGGAGAGTTCTCGCCCGTACACGCCGGTGCCGCGCTTCTGGACCGAGCAGTACGGGATGCGCATCCAGGGTGCGGGCCTCGCGTCGCTGGCGACCGACACGACGACGCTGTCGCAGCCGACCGGCGACCACCGCACGATCACCGGGTTCATCAAGGACAACAAGCTGGTCGCCATGGTGGCGCTCGACTCGCCCGGCGCCTGGATCCGCATGACGCCGCAGCTGTTCCAGCAGAACACCGTCACCCGGCCCAGCCGCGAGGAGACGCTCACGCAGCACCTCCAGCGGCGCGACCAGCCCGAGCCGCAGGAGGCCCCGCGCCAGGAGGTGCCGCAGGAGCGGCCCGTACCGCAGGAGCCGCCGAGGCGCGAGCCGCAGCCGCGGTACGAGCCCGAGCCGCAGCCGCAGGCCCGGTACGAGCCGGAACCGCAGACGCAGTACCGGCAACCCGAGCCGGAGCCGCGCTACGAGCCCGATCCGGGGCTGACGCAGTACCAGGAGCGCTACTCCGCCGCCCCGGCCGCGCAGTACCAGCCGGAGTTGGACGAGCCGGAGCAGGAGCGCGAACTGGTGGACGCGATGGCCGACGCGTTCCTGCCCCGCAGGACGCAGCAGGC
Source organism: Umezawaea sp. (assembly GCA_039922235.1). Taxonomy (GTDB): domain Bacteria; phylum Actinomycetota; class Actinomycetes; order Mycobacteriales; family Pseudonocardiaceae; genus Umezawaea. The sequence continues at coordinate 15,690 of JBDSAJ010000695.1, read as the reverse complement.
ACCGCGGTCCCGCTCCGGCGGGCAGCCGAGGCTGCTGGTCCGCTCCGGCGGCGGAGGTGGGCGCAGCAGCGCCCGTCCACCGAGGTAGGGTTTTCCCGGCCTTTCGCGTCTCCGGCAGGCGCGGGCACTGTTCACCTGCGCGACCAACCAGGGTAATGACCGGTGCCCAGCATTCCGGGGAACACTTGACGCCGAACAGGGCGTACGACCTCGGGGAGTTGTGGTGTCAATGCCGACGAAGAAGGCCGCAGCAGTCACCGTCGTGGGGATCCCCGCGCGCAACGAGGCGACCACCGTCGCCGCGGTCGCCCGAGCAGCGGACGCGGGCTTGCGGGCGGCGTTCCCCGACGGCCGGAACGTCGTGGTGCTCGCCGACAACGGCAGCACCGACGGCACCGCCGAACGCTTCGAGAGCACCGAGCTGGCGGTGGAGAAGGTGGTGGTCCGGTCCGGCGGGATCGGCACCGGCAAGGGCACCAACGTGTTCGAGATCCTCGACCAGGGCGCGCGGCTCGGCGCGGACCGGGTGCTGCTGCTCGACGCCGACGTCCGGTCGACGGAACCGGAGTGGATCGACCGGCTGGCGTGCGCCGTGGACGGACCGGTCCCGACGATCGCCGTCCCCGCGTACCGGCGCAACCGGTTCGAGGCCAACACGACCAACCACCTCGCCAGCCCGCTGCTGGCCGCGGTGTACGGCGTCCACGTGCAGCAGCCGATCGGCGGCGAGTTCGCGTTCAACCGGGCGTTCATCGAGCGCGCCAGGACCTGGGCCAGGCCGGGCAGCTCCTACCTGTACGGCATCGACGTGTGGCTGACCGCGAACGCGCTGCGCGAGAACCTCCGGGTGGTCGAGGTCCCGTTGGGGCGCAAGCTGCACAACTCCCCGTTCCCGAAGATCCTGCGCCTGCCGCAGCAGGTGCTCGACTCGCTGTTCCACGTCCTGCTGCACACCGACGGGGTCCGCCCGCCCGAGCCGCGCGACGCCGTGACCCGAGCCGCGATCGACAGCGCCTCCGCCCGCCCCGACCCGGTAGTGGTGGCCCACGTCACCCGGCAGGTCGGGCGTTACCTGCTCGACCACTGGACGGGCGTCGCCGACCTCTTCCCGGCCGCGCGCGACCTGCGCGCCGCGCCGTGGGGCCTGCGGGTGGGCACGGACGAGTGGCCGCAGCTGCTCGCCGAGGCCGTCGCCGGTGTCGCCGCGGGTGAGCTGGAGTCGACCCGCGACCACCTGGTGGCGCTGTACGTGAACCGCGTGCTGACGTTCTGGGACGAGATCGAGGGCCTGGACGGGCCGCGGATCGACGTCCTGCTGGACCGGCAGGCCGCCGACACGGTGCGGGCGGTGGAGTCGCGGAGCATCACGTTCGACCGAATGGCCGCACCGCCGGTGTTCCACGAGAACCACTGGGTCGGCTACAACGAGGAGGCCGATCAGCCCCTGGGATGGAGTGTCCCGGCCTGAAGTAACACCACGGCCCGCGGGAACGCTCAACAGGCATGAGCCAACGCGGCAACCTGCCGAGCAAAGGACGTTCCGGGTGGCCCAGGTCCCTCGTGCTGCTGGCCGCGGTCTTCCTGCTGCTGGCCGCCTGGAACGGCGTGCTGGCGGTAGGTGACTCCGCCCTCTGGCGCAGCGTCACGGCGGCGGCGTGCGGTCTGTGCGCCGTCGCCCTGATGGTGATCGCGGCCAACGATCGGCGGAAGTAGCACTCCTGGACCCCCAACGCGCAGCGTTGGGGTCTTTGTCTTTGCCGGGCTACGTGCTGCCCAGGGCGATGCATCGCGGTACCGCCTCCCCCACGCCCGCCGGCGAAGAGGCACCGGCACAGTCCTCGCACTGGCAGGGGCGCTACCGCGAGGGGCCCACCCAAGCCGCGCGATACGCGGTGGGGATCGCGTCACTGCACTAGGGTCGTGGCATGGTTTTCTTCGGCGGGCTGCTGGCCCTCTTGGGCTTGGTGACACTCGCGTTCCGCGACGCCGACATCCTGGGCATGCCCCCGCTTGGCCTGGGCATCGGTCTGCTGGTGCTGGGCGCGGTGTCGATCGCGCTGGGCTTCGTCCGCCGCGCGCAGCGCCGGAAGCGCCGCGTCGCGACCGGCGAGCCGGAGCCGATCGGCAACGTCTTCGACCGCGCGCGTGCCCTGCCCCGGCTGCTGCGGGCGGCCCGCAAGGAGGGCTACCCCGGCCTGCCCAAGGGCCGCACGGCCCTGTGGGGCTTCGCCCTGCTGTACCTGGTGTCCCCGATCGACGTGATCCCGGAACTGCTGCCGATCATCGGCGTGACCGACGACGCCGGGGTCGCCGTATGGCTGCTCTCCAGCGTGTCGGCGGCGACCGGCCTGTACCTGCGCTGGGAGAAGGACCAGAAGGACCGCGCGGAACTGCCGCCGCGCTGACGTCCACAGTGGACCAAGGCCGCTCTTCCTACACCACCACGACTTCGACACCCGCCGCGCGCAGCCGGTCGACTCCTTCGGGCGCGGCGCTGGAGTCGGTGATCACGACGTGGACCTCGCCGATGTCCGCGATGCGCGAGAACGCGCGCTTGCCGATCTTCGACCCGTCCGCGAGGACGATCACCTGGTTGGCCGTCCTCATCAGGCAGTGGTCGGTCTGCGCCTCGACCTCGTCGTGAGTGGTGATGCCCCCGCGCGCGTCGATGCCGTCCACACCCAGGAACACGACGTCCAGGCTGATGCCGGAGAGCGCGCGGTCGGCGATCGGACCGACCAGCTCGTAGGTCTCGGGCCGAACGCCGCCGCCGGTGACGACCAGGTCGATCATCGGGCGCACGGAGAGGTCGGCCGCGATGTTGAGGGCGTTGGTCACCACCTTGAGCGAACGGCCGGTCGCGAGCAGCCGAGCCAGTTCGGTCGTGGTCGTCCCGCCGTTGAGCCCGACCGAGTGCACGGCATCGTTCACCCGCACCGCGGCGGCTTCCGCGATCCGCCGCTTCTCCTGCTCGCGACGCCCAACCCGGTAGCGCATCGGCAGCTCGTAGATGACCTCGGCGGCCACCGCGCCGCCGTGCGTGCGCTTGAGCAGCTTCTGCTCCTCCAGCGACTGGAGGTCGCGCCGGATCGAGGCGACGGACGTGCCCAGGTCGGTCGAGAGCCCGACCACGCTCACCGAACCGGTGTCAGCGAGCCGTTCCAGGATCGCGGCAAGTCGCTGTTGCTGACGCATTCGCTCAGCATAGTGCATCGTTGATGCCCGTATCGTCACTTCTGAGCCTCAAGCAAGCAGGTCGGATGCTCGTTATCCCCGCAAGGCAGCAGGCAGCAGATCCCCGTGTGCGGCCGTCATCGCCGCGCACAGCTCGTCGATCCGCTCGACGGTCAACGCGGCGGCGGTCGCCGGATCGCTCATCGCCGCGTGCCGGACATGAGCGGGATCCCCGGTGATCCCCGCCGCCACGGTCAGCTCGACGACGTTCAGGAAACTCCGGTTGAGGGCGGCCAACTGTGGCGGCAGCGCCCCGACCCGATGCGGGTGCACCCCGAGCCGGTCCAGCGTCGCGGGCACCTCCACCGCCGCCCCCGCGGGCAGGTTGGAGATCAGCCCGTAGTTGGCCGTGGTCACCTGGATGGTCCGCCGCTCCCCGGTGGCCAGGCTGTGCACCACCTGCGGCGCGTACTCGACGGCGTCCTCGTCGCCCACCGGCGGCGGCGTCCCACCGGCCGCCAGCAGGTCCCGCAACCCCTCGTACTCCGCCAGGTTCGCCGCGCTGATCCCGACGTAGTCCCGGACGGGGATCCGTAGCCGCTCGACCTCGGACGGGTGCGGCAGGTACCAGGGCACGTACTCGGCCGAGTGTTCGCTGGTCTCCGTCGGGTAGTACCCGAGCCGCCGGTACAGGTCCACCCGCACCCGCCGCCGCAGTTCCGGGTCGGCCTCGATCGCCGCGTCCAGCGCCGGGTACAGGTCACGGCCCTCGTGCTCCCACCGCAGGATCCAGGCCTGGTGGTTGACCCCCGCCGACCGGTAGTCCACTTCGGAGTGCGGCACCCCGACGAGTGCGCTGAGGTCCCGCACGGTCCAGTAGACCGAGTGGCACAGCCCGACGGCCTTCAGCCGCGGCGCGACGGCCGCCAGGTACTGGAGGTTCATCGCCATCGGGTTGGTGTAGTTCAGCAGCCACGCGTCCGGGCACAGCTCCAGCATGTCCGCAGCCAGCGCTTCCAACAGCGGAAACGTGCGCAGCGCCCGAAAGATGCCGCCGATGCCGAGCGTGTCGCCGATCGTCTGCCGCACACCGAACGATTCCGGCACGTCGAAGTCGGTCACCGTGGCCGCGTGGCCGCCGACCGCGACCATGTTGATCACCACGTCCGCGCCGGCCAGCACCGCCCGACGGGACAGCGACGCGACGACGTGCGGCGCGGTCCCGCTCACCTCGGCGGTGTGCCGGGCCAGCGCCTCGGCCACCGCCAGCCGTTCGGCGTCGATGTCGTGCAGGGCGATGGTCACCTCCGACAGCTCCGGGAACGCCAACAGGTCACGGAGGAGCTGCCGGGTGAACTCGACGGAACCCGCTCCCACGAACGCGATGGTGAGCACGTGTCAACCCTCCAGTACCCGGATGAGCCGAGCGACCTCGGCGGTCATGGCCTCGCGCCCGGCGCCGAGGTAGCGCCGGGGGTCGACCAGTGCGGGGTCGTCTCCCAGCCCCGCCCTGATCGCCGCTGTGAAGAACTTGTTCAGCTGGGTCGCGATGTTGATCTTCCGCATCCCGGCCCGGACGGCCGCCGCCAGGTGCTCGTCCGCCACCCCCGACGACCCGTGCAGCACCAGCGGCACCGGCACCGCCGCGCGCAGCCTGCCGATGAGGTCGAAGTCCAGTTCCGCGTCCCGCGTCAGCATCGCGTGCGACGAGCCGACCGCCACGGCGAGCGCGTCCACCCCGGTCGCCTCGACGTAGCGGGCGGCCTCGCCGGGATCGGTGCGCGCACCGGGTTCGTGGACGCCGTTCTTGCCGCCGATCTCGCCGAGTTCGGCCTCGACGGACACCCCGCGCCCGTGGCACCGCCGCACCACTTCGGCGGTGCGGGCCACGTTCTCGTCGTGCGGCAGCGCGGAGCCGTCGAACATCACCGAGCCGAAGCCGAGTTCCACCGACTCCCGGATGAGGTCCTCGGACGTGGCGTGGTCGAGGTGCACGGCGACCGGTGCCGCGGCGGACGCGGCGATGGCGAGCGCGGCCCGGCCGATCGGCGCCAGGGAACCGTGGTAGCGCACGGCGTTCTGGCTGATCTGCAGCACGACCGGTGCTCCCGTCTCCTCCGCGGCGGCCACGATGGCCTCCGCGTGCTCGATCTGGATCACGTTGAAGGCCGCGGTGGGCGCTGACCGGGCGAGCAGCTCCCGGAGTGGGACCAATGGCATGTTCTAGTCCTCGGTGACTCGTCGCGGCAGGACGCAAGTCCTGTGCTGGTCGTAGAAGTCCCTGTCGAAGTCACCGGCCAGCGGGGCGCGCACGGCGGCGGCCGACAGCGCGACCGCGTTCGCCAAGCGCTCTGGCCACGGCAGCCGCCACCCGGCGACCAGTGCCGCCACGGCCGCGTCCCCTGCCCCGGTCGGGTTGCCGACGACCTGCTCGGGTGGGGCCGCTGTCCACACCCCGTCGGCGGTGTAGGCGGTCATCCCGGACGGGCCGTCGGACACGACCGCGGCGTCCGCGCCAAGCGCCAACGGATCCAGATCCCCTGCTGCGGCGACGAGTTCCTGCCTGTTCGGTGTGATCACCGCGGGGCCCGCCGCCGCTCCTGCCGCCAACGCCTCCCCGTCGGCGTCCAGCAGCACCGGGACGCCCGCCGCGCGGACGAGGGTGGCGTAGGCGTCGGTGGGCACGCCCCTCGGCAACGAGCCGGACAGCACGACCAGGTCGGCGTCGGCGACCAGGTCCCGGTAGTGCGCGAGGAACCCGGCCCACTCCGGCGCGGTGACCAGCGGTCCCGGTTCGGCGAACAGCGTGGCCTCGCCGGACCGCTCGACGACCGCCACCGTCCGCCGGGTCTCCCCCGCGATCGGGAACATCGCCTCCGGCACACCGGCGGCGGCGAGTTCGGCCCGCAGCGACGCTCCGGAAGCCCCACCCGCCAGGCCCGTCGCCACGACGGCCACGCCGAGCGCCCGCAGCACCCTGGCGACGTTGACGCCCTTGCCGCCCGCCCGGACGACGGGTTCGCCGACCCGGTGGGTGGCGCCCGTCGTGAGCGCCCCGACCGGGTAGGTGACGTCGAGGGCCGCGTTGACCGTGACCGTGAGCGTCCGCACGGCGATCAGGCGGTGCTGCGCAGGATGACCGAGCGGGTGAGGTGCCGAGGGGCGTCGGGGTCGAGGCCCCGGCCCAGCGCGACCTCCACGGCCAGCCGGTGGACGGCCACCAGTTCGGCCAGCGGGTCGCGGTCCCGTGCGATCCACAGGCCACCGGTGTCGCGGACCTGCTGGTCGAGGCCGCTGGGCGGGGTGCCGAGGACCCACACCGCCGAGCGGTCGTCGGTGATGGCGATGGGACCGTGCCGGTACTCCGCGGCCGGGTAGGACTCGGCCCAGCTCAGCGACGCCTCGCGCATCTTGAGCGCCGCCTCCGCCGCCAGGCCGGTGGTCCAGGCCCCGCCGAGGAACGTGAACTGCCCGCGCTGGGCGACCCCCGCGGGCAGCGGCTCGGCCAGCGCCCGCTCGGCGTCCGCGACGGCGCGGCCGAGGTCCTCCCCGAGGTGGGCGCGCAGCAACGCGACGGTGGTGGTGGCGAACCGCGTCTGCACTACCGAGCGCTCGTCGGCGAAGTCGAGCACGACGACGTCGTCCGCCAGCCCCACCACCGGGGTGTCCGGGTCCGCGACGATCGCCGTCGTGGGCACGGAAACCCGTTGCAGGACCTCGATGACCTCCGTGGTGGTGCCGGACCGGCTGAGCGCAACGACGCGGTCGTAGACCCGGCCAGCGGGCATCTCCGACGCGGCGAACGCGTCGGTCTCACCGTGCCCGGCGTCCTCGCGCAGGCGGGCGTAGGCCTGCGCCATGAACAACGACGTGCCGCAGCCGACCACGGCGACGCGCTCACCGCCGCGGGGCAGCGCGGCCACCGTCGCGGGCTCGGCGGCCAGGTCACCCGCCCGACGCCAGCAGGCGGGCTGGGACGCGATCTCGGCCGTGGTGTGCGACTGCGGCTGTGCGTGCATGAAAGCTTTGTAGCACGATCGATCACAATCAAGCAATCACCTTGAGCGTTTGACTGATCCTTGGCAAAAGGCCTGGTCACAGGCACGCCGAAAGCCGGGACGGGCTGTCCCCGTCCCGGCATCGGCGGATGCCGTTACTTGATGCCGACGGACGCCACGGACCGCACGAAGAACCGCTGCGCCACGAAGAACACCACCAGCACGGGCAGCTGGCTCAGCACGGTTCCGGCCATGAGCTTGGGCCAGTTCGTCGTGTGCGCGCCCTGGAAGCTCTGCAAACCGATCTGCACCGTCATGTTCTCCGGGCTCTGGATGGCGATCAGCGGCCACAGGAAGTCGTTCCACGTCTGGAGGAACGTGAGCACGGCGAGCGTGGCCAGGGTCGGGCGCATCAGCGGGAGCAGGACCTGGACCAGCGTCCGCAGCCTGCTGGCGCCGTCGATCCGCGCGGCCTCCTCCAGTTCCTTCGGCACGGTCAGGAAGAACTGCCGCATCAGGAACACGCCGAAGGCGGTGGCCAGGTTCGGCGCGATCAGCGCCCCCAGCGTGTCGGTGAGGTCCACCGTCCGGATCATGATCAGCAGAGGCAGCATGACGATCTGGAACGGCACCATGAGCGTCGCGAGGATCGCCAGGAACGCCGCCCGGCTGCCGAAGAACCGGATGCGCGCGAACGCGTAACCCGCCAGCGAGCAGAGCACCAGGTTGCCGACGACGCACACCGCGGACACGACGAAGCTGTTGTACAGCCACGATTCCAGTGGAGCGTCGCGCAGCGCGGCGGTGTAGTTGCGCCACTCGATGCCGCTCGGCAGACCGGGAGGGAAGCGCCGCGACTCCTCCTGCGTGGAGAACGACACCAGCACCATCCACACCAGCGGCGCGACCATCACCAGCGACAGCGGCAGCAGAACGAGGTGCAGCGCGCTGGGCCTGCGGATCCGGAGCGCGGTCATCGGGCCTCGAAGTGGGACGTGCGGCGGTTGAACCGCAGCTGGGCGACCGTGAACACACCGATCACCAGGAACACCACGCACCCGATGGCCGCGGCGTAGCCGCCGTCGAAGCTCACGAAGGCCTCGTTGTACAGGTGGTAGACGAGCACGGTCGTCGCGCGCAGCGGACCGCCCTTGGTGGTCACGTAGACCGCGTCGAACAGCTGGAGGCCGTTGATCGTGAGCCACACCAGCAGGAAACCCGACGCAGGCGCGACCTGCGGCAGCTCGACGTGCCAGAACGACTGGAGGCGTCCACACCCGTCGAGCGCGGAGGCCTCCAGCAGGTCCTTGGGGACGTTCTGCAGCGCGGCCAGGAAGATGATGACCGCGAAGCCCAGCCAGCCCCAGACCGTCATGCCGACCACGGCGTACAGCGCCTGGCCGGGGTCCTGGAAGAAGCCCTGCTTCGGCAGGCCGACCTTGTCCAGCAGGGCGTTGACGAGACCGAACTGCGGGTTGCCCAGCCAGCTGAACACGATGCCGGTGGCGACCGTGGACGTCACCAGCGGCACGAACACCGCCAGCCGGTACAGGGTGATGCCGCGGATGTCCTGGTTGAGCAGCACGGCGATGGGCAGCGCCAGCACCAGCGTGGTCGGCACGAACAGCACCGCGTACACCAGCGTTCGCCGGGCGGCGTCCCAGAACAGCGGGTCCTCCGCCAGCTTCAGGTAGTTCGCGCCGCCCGCGAACGTGCCCGGCGAGGTGAGGTCCGTGGTCTGGAAGGAGAGCACGAACGACCACACGACCGGCACCAGCCCGAACAGGCCGATCACGATCACCGCGGGAGCGGCGAACCCCCAGCCGGCGGCGTGGTCTCCCGAGCGGGCGCGGGGGCGCAACCGCACCGGCACTTCCGCCGCTGGCACCGGGGTGAGCACGGCCGTCACGAGCCGGCCAGGATCTGGTCGACCTCGGCGCGGGCCGCGGCCAGCGCGGCGGCGGGCTGCTCCTTGTCCAGCAGGACGGACTGGACCGCGGTGCCGAGCGCCTGCGAGATCTTCGGGTACTGCGGGGTGTTTGGCCGGGCCTTGGTCACGTTCTTCGCGAGGTTGTCGACGAACACCTTGTTGCCGGGGTACTTCTCCTCGAACTCCGCGTACTTCGGCAGGGTCAGCTCGGACTGGCGGATCGGCAGGTGCCCGGTCTCCAGCGCGAACTCCAGGTGGATCTCCGGTGACAGCAGCCACTTCAGGAACGGCCACGCGTCCTTCTTGCCCGTCTCGCCGAAGACGGTGAACACGTCGGGGCCGGCGATCGTGGCGTGGGTGACCTTGCCCGGCAGGAACTGCACCCCGTAGCTCACGTCCTCGTTGATGGAGCCGAGGTCCCACGGGCCGGTCCAGAGCATCCCGATCCGGCCGGAGCTGAAGAGGTTCACGTACTGCTGGTCGCCGGTGTCGAGGTAGACGGACTTGTCCACGACGGCCATGTCGCGCAGCAGTTGCATGGCCTGCACGCCGGCGGCGGAGTCGAACGCCGCCTTCTTCCCGTCCGGTGACAGCAGGTCGCCGCCCGCCTGCCAGAGCAGCGCGAGGTAGCGCCACACCGTGTCCTCGGTGCCGTCGTTGACGTAGGCCCAGCCGTACCGGTTGTCGTTGGGAGCGCTCAGCCTGGCGGCGGCGGTCCGGAAGTCGTCCCAGGTCCAGGACTCCGTCGGGTAGGCGACCCCGGCCTCGTCGAACAGCTTCTTGTTGTACACCAGCGACAGGTTGTCCACGAGCGCGGGAACGCCGTAGACCTTGCCGTCCACGGTCGCGGCCGCACGGCCCGCCGGGAACAGGTCGTCCCAGTCGAAGTCCTTGTCGTCCTTGACGGTCGCGGTCAGGTCCTGCGTCTGGGGGCGGTCGGCGAGACCGCTGAGCGAGGAGCCGAACTCGTACGCGACGGCCGGTGGTTTGCCGGACACGAACGACGCCAGCGTCTTCTGCAGGGCGCCGTCGTTGCCGCCGTTGAACACCAGCTCGACCTGGTTGTCCGGGTGCTCGGAGTTCCAGCGCGTGGCGAGCTTGCCCAGCGCCTCCGCCTCGTGGTCGGTGTAGCCGTGCCACACGGTGACCTTGTCGGCACCACCGCTCGGAGCGCCTCCGCAGGCCGCGGTCAGCGCGAGCGCGGCGCACAGGACCACTGCTGCCCGACGACTCAGTCCGCTCCGCTGTGCCATGCCGGCCTCCTGGTGCTTGCTTTTGGCTGTGGCGCGCCACCGTAGAGCAGAACCGCTCATTTCAGCAAGAGTTTGGCGGCTAAATGGTCAGATTCGTGCATCTTCTGTGCCCGAACGATCAAATTGCCCCCAGTTGAGGCAAGTAGTCAGGGCGACTCTTCCAAATCGCTCCGAGATTTGAAGTCTCAACTGGCTCAAACCTAGCCAGCCGTGACACCGTTGTAGTTTAATCGCTCAGAATCTTTCACCCTGCATGAGCGATTGAGGAGCTTCTCGCCCTATGACGCCTTTTGCCTCAGCACTCAAGAAGGCAGCCGTGACCAGCGCCGCCGTAGCCCTGTGCGTCACGGCGACACAAAGCCCGGCCGCTTCCCAGCCCGAGGTGAACGAGATCGCCGCAGCGATCCAGCTGCCGCCGTCACCCGCCGTGCTGGACTACCAGCTCGGCGCCGCGTACACGCCCCCGGAGGGCGTCACGCTCGTGACGCGCGACAGCACGGCGACGCCCGCGCCGAACGTCTACAACATCTGCTACGTCAACGGTTTCCAGACGCAGCCCGAAGAACACGACCTGTGGCTGAAGGACCGCAAGGACCTGCTCGTGTCGGACTCGAAGGGCAACCCGATCGTCGACCCCGAGTGGGAGGACGAGTTCATCCTGGACACCTCGACGGCCGCCAAGCGCACCAGGATCGCCGACATCATCGGCGCGGCCATCACGCGGTGCTCGCGCGGCTTCAAGGCCGTCGAGGTCGACAACCTCGACTCCTACAGCCGGTCGCGCGGCAAGCTGACCGTCTCCCACAACCTCGCCTACGCCAAGCTGCTCGCTCAGCGCGCCCACGGCCTCGGGCTCGCGATCGGCCAGAAGAACTCCGCCGAGGAGAGCGCACGCGCCCGCACCGAGGTCGGCTTCGACTTCGCCGTCTCGGAGGAGTGCCACGCCTACGAGGAGTGCTCGTCGTACAGCGACGTCTACGGCGTGAACGTGATGGACATCGAGTACACCGACAACCTGCGCGGCACCTTCAGCGACGTGTGCCGCGACGCGGACACCCCCCGCACCACGACGCTGCGCGACCGCTACCTCGTGGGGCCGGGCAACGGGGCGTACCGCTTCCAGCACTGCTGACGGGACTGGCGGGCTGACGAGGTGCGGCTAGTGGCGGGCGTTCAGGAACGCCCGCCACTGGACCACCGGGAACGCAAGCACCGGACCGGCGGTGTTCTTCGAGTCCCGCACCAGCACAGCAGCCTCGGCGCGCGCGACCTCGACGCAGTCCGAACTGCCACCGCCGCTGTAGCTGCTCTTATGCCAGTTCAGGGCCTTGGTCATCGCGGTCCTCTCGACGGTCGTAGAAGTCCGCCCAGCGGGCGAACACCGACCGTGATTGTTCCGCATCGAATGCGAGACCTGCGAGCACCTTCTGTTTGCGCTGGTAGGCCTCGATCGACCGCTGTTCCTCGGTGAACACGGTCGCCACATCCGTCTCGCTGTAGGCCACCGGCTTGATCGACTTCGCGAAGGTCATCAGGTTGGAGGAGTGGTTTAGCGCCGGATGGCTTGCGGCAGACATCGGAATCACCCTGAGAGCCACTCGCGTCCACTCGCACATGAAGACCAGCCGCATCATCTGGTCGTGCATGACTTCGGGGCTGCCAATGAACCCGCGCAAGGCTGTCTCGTGGATGTAGAAGACCGCATCGGGGGCGCGCACCCCGGTCAAAGCCGATTGGCGCCCCATCCGAGCCTCGACCATCAACTCCAGATCGGACGAGTCCGGCGTGTCGAGGTCGATGATCGTCCGAGCGTAGGCTTCGGTCTGCAGCAGCCCTGGTATCAGCATCGGCTCGTACTTGTGCATCGTCAGAGCAGCCTGCTCGTGGATCATCAGGCACAGCAGGTTGTCCGAGAGCCGTCCCTCATGAGCCCGGATGAAGTGCCCGATGTCCTGTTCGGCCGCGATGCGCTGGATGCGTTCCCTGGTCTGCCGGTCAGCACCCAGCTTGCCCAGCAGGGTGCCGTAGTCCCAGGAACTCGTGCCCCGCCACCCGTGCTCCATCTTGCTCAGCTTGCCCGGCGACCACCCCAGTTCCTCGGCGACCGTCGTGGCCGTGAGCTTGGCGCGCTTGCGGGCCAGGTGGAGTTCCTGGCCCAGCTCCCTGCTGCGCGCGGTGGTCAGCCGGGCGTGGTGCTCGGTGTCCAGGTCTGCGTCCATGACGTTCGAAGCTAGCGCGCCAAACCCCGGAACACCTTGTCCGTCAACGTTTTCCACCCCAAGGGATCACCGGCCGACGGTTTGTGACCGGGTGTCAAAATCACCCCGCCGCATCCACAAGCGGCATAGGACAGGTACCGCCAGGACTCGCCAGGAGTTCGAAGTGCCACATCTCGTTCGCGTACGCCTGGCACAGGCCGTGGTCCGCGCCGTGCTGGATGAGCCAGTCGTCGGCGGCGGTCGGGCCGATGTCGACGGCCTTGCCGGACACGTGCGTCGACTTCTCCGGCGTGTTCACGAACCGCCGCGCCTCGTCGAGGCTCCCGTACGTGACCACGGCTTCGTCCAGCAGGCGCTGCTGGTACTGCCTGCTCCGCCAGCCCGAGGTCACCTTCAGCTCCACGCCTGCCTGGCGGGCCTCCACGTCGGCGTTCCGCAGCGCTTCCAGCAGGGCGGGGTCCAGGCCCCGGATCGCGGCGTGGTCGGCGTGGAGCGAGATGCTGCCGTTGGCCGGGATGGAACCGTCCTCACCCGCGCGAACCAATGCACTCGTGGGCGGGGTCTCGGGAGGCGCGGGCGTGCAAGCCGCCAGCACGATGGCGAGCACACCCACCGCCAGTCCGCGCGTCGCTGTCACAACGTCGTCTCCTCACGGGCAGTGCCGACCTCGAACCTCCTCGACCCTGCCCGCGTGATGTCCACGTCCCGCACGCGCTGTGTGCTCGTTGTGCAACGGTCACCCGTGCGCGTCCCACTCCGGGAACGGGTCGGTGAGGTCGGTCTCGCCCGGTGTCACGAGGCAGGCGTGCAGGGTGGTGACCAGCGCCGGGCGGTCGAGGCCGGTGCCGATGAACACGATCTCCTGACCCTGCCGGTCCTCGCGCACGCCCGACGGCTCGAACCTGGCCACCGACCCGGCCTGCGACCACAGCCCGAGCACGTGCGGGCGGGTGGCCAGCCAGAAGAAGCCCTTCGAGCGCAGGATCGACTCGGGGTCCATGCCCGCCACGAAGTCCCACAGCCTGCCGGGGTGGAACGGGCGGGAGTCGCGGAAGACGACGCTGGTGATGCCGTACTCCTCGGTCTCCGGCACGTGGTCGCCGTTCAGCTCCTTGATCCACCCGGCCGCCTGCTGCGCCCGGTCCAGGTCGAACAGCCGTGCGCCGACGACCTCGGTGACGGGCACGGCGCCGAACGACGAGCGGACCAGCCGCGCGTGCGGGTTGAGCCTGCGCAGCGCGGCCTCCAGCAGGTCGGCTTCGGCGGCCGTCACCAGGTCGACCTTGTTGAGCACCAGCACATCCGCGAACTCCACCTGGTCGACCAGCAGGTCGGTCACCGTGCGCTCGTCGCCGTCGTACGCGTCGAGCCCGCGGGACACCAGCGCGTCACCCGAGCGCAGTTCGGACAGGAAGTTGCGAGCGTCCACAACGGACACCATCGTGTCGAGTTCGGCCCTGCTGAACGAGAAGGCGGCCGCGACCGGCATCGGCTCGGAGATCCCGGAGGACTCGATCAGCACGTGGTCGACACCGCCCGCGTCGACCAGCCGCTCCAGCTCGTCGAGCAGGTCCTCGCGCAGCGTGCAGCAGATGCAGCCGTTGGTCATCTCGACCAGCCGCTCCTCCGTCCGCACCAGCCGCGCGTCGATGTTGACCTCGCTCATGTCGTTCACGATCACCGCCACCCGCAGCCCGTCGCGGTTGTGCAGCACGTGGTTGAGCAGCGTCGTCTTGCCCGCGCCGAGGAAGCCGGACAGCACCGTCACCGGAAGGGTCATACGCGCAGCATAATGATAACCATTATCAAACAGCGACACCCCTGCCCGCCAACTACCGTCACAGGCGTGACGAGTGCGCTGGACTGGCTGATGGACCGGGCGATCGCACCGGGGTACTCCCGGCTGGGCTACGAGGCACGCAGGCGCTTCTGGCCCGCGGACCCGCCCGCGAACGCACTGGAGGGCCGGGTCGTGCTGGTGACAGGCGCGAACTCCGGCCTCGGCAAGGCGACCGCGCACGGCCTGGCGCAGCTGGGCGCGTCCGTGCACCTCGTGGTCCGCGACACCGCGCGGGGCGAGGGGGCCCGCGCCGAGGTGCTGGCCGCGGTGCCCGGCGCCGACCTGCACGTCCGGCGGTGCGACGTGAGCGACCTGGCCGACGTGCGGACGTTCGCGGCCGCCCACACCGGCGGGGTCGACGTCCTGGTCCACAACGCGGGCGTCCTGCCGTCGAAGCGCGCCGAGACGGCCGACGGCCACGAGGTGGCCCTGGCGACGGCGGTGCTCGGACCACACCTGCTGACCGCCCTGCTCTCCCCCGCGCTGAAGACGTCGCCTGACGGCCGCGTGGTCTTCGTGTCGTCGGGCGGCATGTACAGCCAGCCCCTGCGCATGGACGACCCCGAGTACCGCGAGGGCGAGTTCGCCGGCGCCAAGGCGTACGCGAGGGTCAAGCGCATGCAGGTGGTGCTCGCCGAACTGTGGGCCGACGAGCTGCGCGCCGACGGCGTGGCGGTCCACAGCATGCACCCCGGCTGGGCCGACACCCCCGGCGTCAGCACGTCCCTGCCCAAGTTCCACCAGCTCGCCAAGTCCCTGCTCCGCACCCCGGAACAGGGCGCGGACACCGTCGTCTGGCTGGCCGCCGCCCCGGAAGCCCGCCGCGCCAACGGCGGCTTCTGGCACGACCGCCACCTCCGCCCGACGCACTACCTGCCGTGGTCGAAGGACGCCGAAGCGGACCGCCGGGCACTGTGGACGTTCTGCGAGACCGCCACGGCCTGACCCGAAACCAGTCCTTTTACGATTATGCATGAATTGCGTGGGTGGCCATCGACCTGCCGGTCACGTTGCGTAGAATCACCCGATAGAACCGTTGATCATGGCTTTTCGATTGGGACGACGCCGGGGCCTTGTTATATGCTCGTTATATGACAGATCTGGCGCTCCTCGACGACGCAGGGCTGATGGATGCCTTGCGTGCGGAGGTGGAGCGCGCCCGGTCGGCCCACGCGTCGATATTGGCCGTGGTGGCCGAAGCGCGGGCACGTGGTCTGGAAGTTCGGGCCGGGTATCGGAGTCTGGCCGAGTTGCTCAAGCACGTGGTGCGGGTCGA
>JBDSAJ010000694.1:0-4450 GCA_039922235.1 Umezawaea sp. | reverse complement strand
CCGGATCCGCCCGTGAAGCAGGAGGAGAGCAACAGGCACGCGAGGACCACAACGACGAGTCTGGGCACGGTCGAACCGTACGGGGCCAGGCGGTCGGGCATCGGCTGTTTCGGCAACTGGTCGGTGGGCAGGGTTTCGGTGGAGCTGATTCGCGGCCGTCGACCTGTCCGAACTGGACTAGACGGCAGGCACCGCGATCTCGACGGGCTTGCCCCAGTTCTCGAACCACGTGGTCGTTTCGCGCGGCTCGTCGAACGGCAGCACGAAACCCGCCTTCAGCGGGAGCCCGGTCGCGTCCACCCATACCCGCGCGACGATCGGGCGCTTCAGGTCGACGAGGTCGTCGTGCAGCTTGCGGCGGAACGGGTCGGTCAGCAGGGCCGCGAACTTCGCCGGGTCGACCTCCACGTCGTACCGGGTGGTGTCGACGCCCTCCAGCTGTTCCGGTCCGGACGCCTTCAGGGTCGCGGCCTTCGGTTCCAGGTAGTCGAGTTCGGCGCCTACCTCCGAGTTCAGCGCGAACCCGCCGAGCGGGCTGTAGTAGGCGTCGGGTTCGGCTTCGGGGGCGACCAGCCACGTGCTGCCGTTGGGCCGCCAGTAGATCGAGCCGGGCACCAGCACGGCTTCCACCACCGGGGAGCTCTTCGGCTTCGTCCGCCGCACGTTCATGGTCGCCGACACGCCGGCCGCGTCGTAGCGCCAAACACCCGCCACGTCGTAGCCGACGCCCCTGTTCGCCTCCTGGCCCCAGAACATCTCGGTCCGGAAGGTCGCGGTGCCCATCTCGTTCATCCGCGTCCGGGCCCGCTCGGCCACCTGACCCAGGTCGACGGCGGGTGCGGCGGTTTCGGTGGCGCAGGAGGAGAGCAGCAGGCAGGCGAGGGCCACCGAGAGGAGTCTGGACACGGGCGAAAGCTACTTCGGCAGCTGGTCGGCCGGGACTGTTTCCGCAGCGGGCGGTGCTGTGACGTCCACCGCACTGCCCCACTCGGTGAACCGGGTGGTCGAGCGCTTGACCACCTTGCCGTCCTGCTCGAACCGGTACTCGGCCTTCAGCGGGAGGCCGGTCGCGTCGACCCAGGCGAACGCGGTGATCGTGACGCCGTACTCGGCGAGCTGGGCGTGCTGGAGCTGGATGTCCGGGTCGTCGAGCAGCTTCGCGATCTTCACCGTGTCGACGGCGATGTCGTACCGGGTCACCGGAACGCCGTCGAGCTGCTCGGACGCCTTGCGCAGCACCAGCGCGGCGGTCGGTCGGAGGTAGTCGAGTTCCGCGCCCGCCATCCCGCTCGGGCCGAACCCGCGCAGCAGTCCGGCGATCTCGCCGCCGTTCGCACGGGTGTACTGGGCCCACGTCTTGCCCGCGGGCATCGCGGCGCCGTCCAGGCGGGCGTACCGGGCGTCCCCCAGCACGACCAGGTCGATCTTGCGGGAGGCGCCGCCGGTGTCGATGGTCAGGGTGAACGCCCCGGCCACGCCGTCGGCCCCCTGGCGGAGCACGCCGTCGGCGGTGTTGCGCACCTCGGTCGTGCCGCCGTCGGACGCGAAGCCCTCGGTGTGGAACTTCGCCGTCTTCAGCTCCGCCCGGCGGGCCGTGATGGACTCGGCCAGCACCGCCAACTCGCCCTTGACCTGCGAGGTCGTCGGGGCGGGCGCGGGCGGCGCCGACCCGCACGCGGCGAGCAGCACCAGCGGGAGGACGGCGAGGAAACGGCGCACAATGACGGCGATGGTAGCTCAGGCCTTCTCCAGGTACTCCGCCCGCTCCTCGTCCAGCAGGCCCGCGACCAGGCCCGCGAGACCGGGGTGGGCGGCCAGGTCGGGGTCCGCGTCGACCACCTGCTGTGCTTCCACGCGGGCGTCCCGGATCAGGTCCTCGTCGCGCAGCAGCGACAGCATCTTGAGCCCCGAGCGGCTGCCGGACTGGGCGGCGCCGAGGATGTCGCCCTCGCGGCGCAGTTCGAGGTCGAGCTGCGCCAGCTCGAAACCGTCCAACGTGGACTCGACCGCGCGCAGCCGTTCCATCGTCGACGTGCCGTCCGGCATCTCCGTGACCAGCAGGCACAGGCCGGGAGCGCTACCCCGGCCGACCCGGCCCCTGAGCTGGTGCAACTGGCTGACGCCGAACCGGTCGGCGTCCATGATCACCATGACGGTGGCGTTCGGCACGTTCACGCCCACCTCGATGACCGTCGTGGCGACCAGCACCTGCGTCTCGTTGGCCGTGAACGCCCGCATCACCGCGTCCTTCTCGTCCGCGGGCAGCCTGCCGTGCAGGACCTGGATCGCCAGCCCCCGCAGCGGCCCCTCCGCCAGGCGGTTCGCCACGTCCACCACGGCCAGCGGCGGACGCCGGTCCGACGCGTCCTCCTTCGGCGGCTCGGCCCCCTCGTCGTCGGACTCCCCATCACCGATCCGCGGGCACACCACGTACACCTGGTGACCCTTGGCCACTTCCTCGTGGATGCGCTGCCACGCGCGCGACAGCCACTGCGGCTTCTCCGCCAGCGGCACCAGCGACGTGCTGATCGGCGACCGGCCGCCCGGCAGCTCGCGCAGCGCGGACACCGCCAGGTCGCCGTACACCGTCATGGCGACGGTGCGCGGGATCGGCGTCGCCGTCATCACCAGCACGTGCGGCGTCGCACCCTCCTGGGCGCGACCGCGCAGCGCGTCCCGCTGCTCGACACCGAACCGGTGCTGCTCGTCCACCACCACGAGCCCGAGATCGGCGAACGTCACCTTGTCCTGGATCAGCGCGTGCGTCCCGACCACGATCCCGGCCTCGCCGGACACGATCTCCAGCATCGCCTTCTTGCGCTGCGGCGCGCTCATCGACCCCGTCAGCAACGTCAGCCGCGTCGCGTGCTCGGCCCCGCCCAGCTGACCGGCCTGCGCGAGGTCGCCGAGCATCTCGTTCAGCGACCGCGCGTGCTGCGCCGCGAGCACTTCCGTCGGCGCCAGCATGGCGGCCTGCCGCCCGGAGTCGACGACCTGCAACATCGCCCGCAGGGCGACCATCGTGTTGTGCGTGACCACGAAGTGGTCGGTCACGTAGAGCTGGTCACGGTGGGCGATCGAGATGCACTGGACGGGCTTGCGCCCGACGAACTCGACCTCGCGGATCGCCCGGACCGGCTCGGCACGCCGACCGCCGGACGTGAAGGCCGCGGGCAGCCGAACGTCCACGCGGCAGCCGTCCACGCGACCGGTGCCGCCCAACGACTCCGCCAGCCACGACACCTGCGCGACCAGGCGCGCCGACGCCGACTCGAAGCCCTCGTCCTGGCCTGCGGCGTCGAGCAGCCCTCGGAGCAGCGCGAAGCGGTCCTTGACGGGCGCGACCAGGTACGGCTCGGGAACGGCCCCGGTCGCCGAGAACCCCAGCTCGTACGGCTCGACCGGACGTTCGCCCAGGCAGTCCAGTTCCGGCGCGGTGACCGTCGGCAGGCACCACTCGACGGCTCCGGCGGCCCGGATCTCCCGCAGCGGCAGGACTTCCAGCGGGGCGCTGCTCCCCCGGCGCACCGCCCACAGGTGGTCGAGGTCCGACTCGACGGTCTTCCCGTCGGACAGCACCACCCGGTAGACATCCCGCTCACCTTGCGGGAAGACACCGGTGACCACCGTTACCTCGCCGTCGGCGGCGACGACCTCGTCGCCCAGCGCCAGGTCCCCCATCCGCCGGAACCCGGTAGGTGTCAGCACCAACGAGTCCAGCGGCTGCGCCTTGCCCGACCCAACTTCCCCCTGCAACAGCCGGTTCATCGGGTGCGCGCCGGACAGGTCGTGGGCGATCTCCTCGCCGATCTCCCGCTGCCCCTTGGTGAGCGTGAACGGCAGCCGCGCGTCGAACGCGTCCAGGATCTCGTCCGCGCGCGGTGGGCAGGCGGGTGCGGGACGGGCGCCCGCGGACTGCCTGCGCTGCGCGAGGGCGAGCTGGACGGCCATCGCCTCGTCCCACTTCAACCGCTGCTGCGCCAGCGTGATCATCGCCCAGCTGTCCGGGCGGTGGATCGCGCGCAGCGCCGCTTCGAGTGGCATGAGCGACTTCGACGAGCGCAGCTGGGCGGGCAGGGGGTCGGCGGTTTCCGGGACGCCGTCCCAGACGTCGAGCACCTGCTTGACGCAGTTGACGATGTTCCACGACTGGATGCCCTGCGCCGCCGGGTAGACCGGGATGAACGCCTGGGCGAAGCGGTCGGCCGACGACTGCGGCGCCTCGTCCTTGAGCACCTCGAAGTCGGGGTGGGCGAGTTGGAGCTTGTTGTTGAAGCGTCCGACCTTGCCCGCGAACATCGCCTGCCTGCCGGGCAGCAGCTCGGTTTCCGCGACGTGCGCGGGCGAGCCGAAGAACACCAGTTGCAACTCGTTCATGCCGTCGGTGATCGTCGCCTCGAACATGAACCCGCGCCGGTTCTTCATCGCGCGCTTCTTGCCCGTCTTGACC
>JBDSAJ010000693.1:0-9567 GCA_039922235.1 Umezawaea sp. | reverse complement strand
GATTCGGCAAATGGCCCCGCAGGCACCGGTCACCTGGTGGTCACCAGGTGACACTTCTCCGCCCCTCTTCTTCTCGCAGCCCGAGCTCGGCGGGTTCCCCCGTTCGAGCTGTTGGTCTCTGCGCATGGCCTCGGCTGATCGTTGCTGGTGTCGACAGGGGCATCAGCCAGAGCCGGTACGTCCTCGATCCGCTGGGCGGTTCATCTGCTGGTTGCGGACGTTGCGTTCGGGCGGTTGGTTCCACGTGGTCGGGTTCGCTTCCGGCGAGATTCCCAGGTTGCCGTCCAACATCGTCCTGCTCCGCAATCGCAATGTGATCGGCGTGGACTGGGGCGACTGGGTGCGCGCCGAAAGGGGAACGACAGCCGGCCGCGACCTGCTGACCGACGTCCTGGGCCGGATCCGTGCGGGAACGATCAACCCGCCGCTACCGGAGCCCGTCCCCCTCACCGGTGCCGAACAGCTCCTGCGCCGCTTCGCTGAGCGGCGGGCCAGCGGCAAGTACGTGGTACGACCCCATCAGGACTGAGCCCACACTGGGCGAATCGCAGGGACAGCGGTACGGCCGGATCGCTGTAGCTGGAACGCTGCGTCCTGAGCCGGGACGCGGGCGCCGGTTCGACAGTGAGCGCCACGAAGAGCTGCTCGATCGAAGGTCCGACCGAGTGAAAGGCCGTGAACTCGTAGTCCGGGTTCAGGATCGGGCGCGATAGCGGGTGAGCATGAGGGCGACGGCTTCGTCCACGATCGTCGTGTCGGTGGGGTCGGGCGGGACGAAGTCGGTCCGGACGAGTTGAGGCCACAGGAGTTGGCCGCAGATCATGCCGAGGAACTGTTCGGCCACTGTGGACGCGGGCTGTGTCTGTCCGTCGGCCGAACGGAAGTCGAGTGTGCCTGCCTGCGCTTCGGCGCCCAGGTAGTCGCGGAGCCGGTCGAAGAAGGGTCCGCGGTCGATGGCGAAGCCGGTGCCGACGATGTCGGCGAGTTCCGGCATCTGGGGGAGTTCGGTGATGATGAGGCGGCACAGCGCCGCCGTGCCGGGTCGCGAGACCAGGCAGGCGTAGTCGCGGCCGATGTGGTCCAGACCGTACCGGGGATCACCGGGCTGGGGCGGTTCGGCGTACTGCACATCCAGCTGCCACTGTTCGGAGGTGACGGCCGCGAACAGCGCGGCCTTGGAGGGGTACCGCTTGAACAGGGTCCCGGTGGAGACGCAGGCCTCCCTGGCGATCTGGGCCAGGGAGGTCTTGTCGTATCCCCTGGCGAGGAAGAGGTCGCGGGCGGCGCGGATGATGCGCGCGCGGTTCTCCGCTTTGATCTGCGCGTGATACCCGGCCTGGCACGTACCGTCACCGGTTTCCGCTCGGTCACGGTCCGCCGCCGTCATACCCACGCCCCTTTCCCGTCTCCCAGACACGCCCTTGCATGTCAGAGGATGGCCTGGCCGCCGTCCAGGATAAGGTCCTGACCCACGGTGAACGCGGAGGCATCGGAAGCCAGGTACACGACGGCTTCCGCGATCTCTTCGGGCTTGCCCATGCGACCCAGCGGGATGCCGGAGCTGATCGCTTCCAGAACCGCCATCTGCTGCTCGGAATCCTCGATCCCGAGCTTGGAGTACAGCGGAGTGTTCACCGGGCCGGGGCTGATCGCGTTGAACCGGATGCCGTGCGACGTGAGCAGGTCCGCGTTCCACGACCGCATCAGGGAACCGACAGCCGCCTTCGTCGCCGCGTAGGCGTTCGACCGACCGTAGCCGCCGTGCGCGCTGTTGGACGAGTTGAGGATGACCGAGGACGGGTTGGCCAGCACGGGCACGAGTGCCTGGGTAAGGAAGAAGACGCTCTTGACGTTGATGTCGAAGAGGCGGTCGTAGCTGTCCTCCGTGTGCTCCTCGAACGGCCGCCAGTCCGAGACACCGGCATTCAGGAACGCCACGTCCAGCTCCCCGAAGTGCTCACGCACCCGCTCCGCCAGACCGCGCTGCGCAGCGAGATCGCGCGCATCGGCCTGCACCACCGGCACCTCGTCCCCGAGAGCCTGCCGCGCCTTCTCGATGCTGGCGGGAGTGACCCCCGTGACCAGCACCCGCGCCCCTTCCGCGACAAAGCGCTGCGCGGTCTCCAGGCCGATGCCACTCGTGCCGCCGGTGATGAGGGCACGCTTGCCCGCAAGACGATTCATGCTGCCTGCTCCTTGCCGAGACTGAAGGTAAGTCGATGGACTCACCTTCTGAACCTAGCCCAGCGAGCACCCCGAAGGCAAGTCGGTCCACTTACCATCAGGCGTGTCAGTAGGGCTGAGGCGTGTTGACACCGATTTTCAGCGGAGCAAGACCGGCTACCTTCGGCGACGGCTCAACCACCTGCTGTTCGCCGACCTTCGTTTCTCCTATGACCCGCGAGCGGTGACAACTGCCCAAACGTCCGCTTCTGCCGCGAACCGGGCGTTGCCATGCCAGGTCCTCAAGACCGATTGTCGGGTCGGCTTGCGTTCAAGAAGCTCGGGGCGCACAACTGAGACCCCTCACTCCAGCCACACCCGGAGGTCGTCATGGCTTGGTCAGAACAGATCGGCATGCAGTCCTGGCGAGTCCGCTACCGCACCAGCGACGGACACACCGTCTCCATCTCCGGCTTCACCACCCAACGCGCAGCCGACAACTACGCCGCCGACATCGAGTGCGATCAACGCCGCAACACCTGGCTGGACCCCACCCGCGGACGCACCACCGTCGCCGAATGGGTCACCACCTGGTTCGCCGCGCTCGACCTCGACCCACGCACCATCGACAACTACCGCAGCGTCCTGCGCTGCCACATCCTGCTCCGCTGGGGCGCCACACCACTCAACGCCATCACCGCACTCGGCGTGAACAAGTGGATCAGCGACCTGCGTCAACTCGGTTACGCCAACACCACTGTCGCGACCATCGTCAAGGTCCTCTCGATGATCCTCACCGACGCCGCTGACGAGGGCCTCATCTCCACCAACCCCATCCGCCTCTACCGACGTCGCGGACGACGCAGCCACCGTCTCGAGCGCGAGCGGGTCTGGGCAACCCCGACCGAGGTACTTCGCATCGCCGAACAAGCCGCTGCACTCGGCGGCGAGACCGCCAGCCTGCTGATCATCACCGCCGCCTGGACCGGATGCCGCTGGGGCGAACTCACCGGCCTGCACCGCGACAACATCGACCTCGACCGCGGCGTCCTCATCATCGACCCACGCATCGGCGCCCTGCACGAAAGTGCGCATACACGGTGGCTCGGCTCACCCAAGACCGCATCATCCGCGCGCACAATCACCCTGCCGCCGTTCCTCATCACCATGCTGCGCAAGCATCTTGAGCGGCACGACAACGAGTTCGTGTTCACCGCCGAAGGCAGAACCTGGTTGTGGCGCAGCACCTTCATCCGCCGAGTACTCAAACCCGCGATCAACGGCAACGAAGAATGTCCGCGATCCGGCGCCCGAACCGTGCCCATCCGACCCGGTCTGACGTTCCACGGACTGCGGCACAGCCACAAGACGTGGCTCATCGCCGGCGGCGCACCCGAGATCGCCCAAGCACGACGACTCGGACGCCACCTGACCAACCGCGTCACCGAGGTCTACTCGCACGTCGCACCCGAAGTCGAACTCCGACTCCTCAACGATCTCCAACGCCGCTGGCACGAAGCAGACCTCAATGTGAAAGCACACCCGGCCGCGCCCGAACCAGCACACCGCCACGCCTCTGGACCGACTGCGGCGTAACGAACCCCGCTGACCCTCACACCGTTGGGAAGAGGGACACGACGATGACCCAGTCCAGCGACCAGCACGCCGATCAAGCTGGAGAATCCTGCTCCAGAACTGCTCCACAGGGGCACCACAACACGACCAACAGACGATCACCGAAGATCAGACCCAGAACATCAAAAAACCCGCCTGACCAGCGGAAACCGCTAAATCAGACGGGTTCTTCGAAAGAATGGAGCTGAGGGGACTCGAACCAGGGTCATTGCGTTGTGGGATAGCTGCTGGTCACGGCGGAGATCAGGTCGTGTGGTCGGCGGTTGGCGCGTCGGAGGGCGCGGGCGATGTTGGTGTCGCCGTTGGTGCGGTGCCAGCCGATCGCGGTGTTACGCAGGGTTGCGATGACGGCGGGGCCGGTGCCCGTCCGGGCTTGGTGTAGGTCTTCACGGAATGTCACGTCGCGGACGTGGTGGATCTGGTTCTCGATGAGCCATTCGCGGCGGATCCAGTCTTGCAGATCGGCCGGCAGGGCGTCGCCGGCGGGCAGGGACACGGTGAAGTAGACGGTTTCGCGGCTGGTCTTTGCGTTGGTGGTGCGGCTGCGGGTGACCCGGACGGCCTGCTCGGCGTGGGGGACAGGATGCCGCCGGGAGTGCGCGGGGTGACGGCTTTGGCGGTGCGGGTTTTGCGGCGTCCGTGACCACGGTTGCGGGTGCGGTCCCCGACTGGGATCTGGGGCCAGGGAAGGGATGTGAGTTGGGCGAACAACTTCGGCTGGTTGCCCTTGACCGCGGTGATCAGGTGGGCTCCGTGGGCGGCGACCTGCTGGGCGTGGCCGGTTTGGGTGTGCAGGGCGTCAGCGACGAACACGATGCCCTTCAGGGTGCCCATGACCTTGTGGACGGCGTCGAGAAGCGGTGTGAACGCGGGGATCTCGTTCGATTTCGTGTCGACGGTGCCTGGGTCAGGACGATGCCGGTGCTGGTGTCCAGCGCGGAGGGCAGATGGACTTGGCGGCCGTCGTCGACGCGGGCGCCGCGCAGGGTCTTGCCGTCCACGGCGATGACATGGCGGTGTCGGCACGTTCGGACCGGTGATGATCGCCGGGCGCGGGTGGTGAGGCAGCCCGCGAGGACGGTGGCCAGCAGGTCGGCGCCGAGGTGGGGCAGCAGCCGCCACATCGTGGTGCCGGCGGGGATGCGGTCGAAGCCGAGCCGGTTGCGGGCATGACTGTCGAGGTCGTGTATCCAGTCGGTGATCGCTGCGAATGATGATGCCTCGGCCAGGACCGCGCAGACCGCGACCGTGAGCAGTGCGGACAACGGGTAACGGATCCCGCGCGGGTCACGCGGATCCGGGACCTTCGCCAGGGCGTCCAGCAGACCACCATGCTCACCATCGGTGACAGGCGGCGGTGGGCTGCCGACGGAGGGTGTCGTGATGGTCAGTGCGGTGATGAGAGATGATGGCATCGGCAGGTGGGGTCTTCCTCGGAGTCGTGAAGCGTCGCAACTCCATGATCACCGACGCGATCTCATCCGCCGCTTTCGCCTCCACAAAGGCTCCTCGCCACCGCAACCCCCAGCTCAGCGCATTGCCGCCTGACTCCGCAAAACCCAGGGCACATCACTACTGAGGTTGGACCCAAAAGTCCTTGCACCGGTCTGACCCTGTACGCGGTACTCCGCGAACTCCAGACGCTCCTGGCGGTCTGGACCGGTGCTTGCTACGTCTGTCACCAATCCTGCGAACTTCCTTACGCCGCACCAACCTGACAATGCACCACTAGGACGGTAGGTCGACGGGGAGTGCCGCGCCCCGCCGGGTGAGTTCCTGCGACCGCGCGGCGTACTGCCGAGCGTCCTCCTCCATCCCCATCCGGACGTGCAGCGCCGACAGGTTGCCGAGGAGCATTGCCTGCGTCGCCGTGTCGCCGCTCTCCTCGACCAGCGCCAGCGCCGCCCGCAGGTTTGCCACGCACAGGTCGCGGCGGTCGGAGGTCAGGTGCTGGGACTGCGCGACCGTGATCGCCTCGAGCAGACACTGGTCCCACTCGGCGGGCGCCCAGTAGATCCTCGTGTACCCGAACAGCCCCATGGCCAGCCGCAGAGCGAGGTCCGACCGGTGGTGCGCGCCTGCCTCCGTGATCGCGTGCTTGATCGCGGGCAGTTCCCGCACGCACCACGCCAGCGCCTGCTCCGAGTTCGCGAGGTCCGGCAGGCGCGCGGTGGGTGGTCCTTCCAACGCCTCGGGCGGACGGGTCTCGCGGCCCATGACCAGTGACGCGGCGGCCGTGGCTGCGGCGTACCAGACCAGCAGCCGGACGACCGCGACCGTGCGCGCTTCCGACGTCAGGTCTTCGGCCGCGCACGTGGCTGCGTACTCACCCAGCAGGTCGTGGAACGCGTACCGGCCCGACCGGGGGCTTTGCAGCAGGTGCGCGTCGACCAGCGTCTCCAGCAGCTCGCCCGCGTCCACGGCGGGGAGGTCCAGCAGGGCCGACGCCGAATCGGTGGTGAGTGTGTGGCCCGGCCACAGCCCGAGCAGGCAGAACGCGTCGGCTGCGTCCCGGTCCGTGACGCGGTCGCTCTCCCTCATCGCCCGGTAGCTCATGGCGAACGTGGCGCGCACGGCCAAGTCGCCCACGGCCAGCGCGGCCAACCTGCCGTGCGCCAGGCGTTCCGCCATGGCGACGAGCGGCCAGGCTGGTCTGGACACCATGCGTGCGCCCACGATGCGCAGCGCCAACGGAAGCCCGCCGCATGCGGCCAGCACCGCCGCGGCCGCCGCAGGCTCCCCGTCCACCCGCCGAGACCCGCACAGCGCGGCCAGCAGCGTCCGCTGCGGCTCCACGTCGAGCGGCGGCAACCTCAGGTGGTACGCGCTGGGCAGATCGGCGAGTACCTGCCTGCTGGTGATGACGGCCGCGCTCGCACCACCACCGGGCAGCAACGGGCGGACCTGACCCGCGTCGCGCGCGTTGTCGAGCACCAGCAGCACCCGGCGTTCGGTCAGCACGGCCCGGAAGCGCGCGGAGCGGTCGTCGATGTGCGCCGGGATGGCGTCCGCGGGCACGCCGAGGTCAACGAGGAAGCGGGCGAGCAGGTCGTGCGGCTCGCGCGCCCCGGTGGTCTCGAGCCCGCGCAGGTCCGCGTAGAGCTGACCGTCCGGGAAGTCGTCGCCGACCTGGTGCGCCACGTGGACGGCCAGCGCGGTCTTGCCGATGCCGCCCATCCCGGACAGCACCACCAGCCGCGCCCCGTCCATTCCCCTGGACGCGCCGTCGGAAGCCCGCACCAGCGCCCGCACCACCGAAGCCTCCTCGTCGCGACCGACGAAGTGGCTCACGTCGGCGGGGAGTTGACAGGAGCGGTCCACCTTCACCGGGGTTTCGCAC
Source organism: Umezawaea sp. (assembly GCA_039922235.1). Lineage (GTDB taxonomy): Bacteria > Actinomycetota > Actinomycetes > Mycobacteriales > Pseudonocardiaceae > Umezawaea. The sequence goes on along the minus strand of JBDSAJ010000693.1, from coordinate 2,429 downwards.
CACGAGCGACCGGTCAGGACCTCCTGGTGGGCTTCCCGCACCGCCGAGCCCGGTTCGATCCCCAGTTCGTCGACCAGCGTCCGCCGCAGCCGCTGGAACACCGCCAGTGCCTCGGCCTGCCGGTCGGCGCGGTGCAGGGCGACGATCAGCTGCCGGTGGAAGACCTCCCGCAGGGGGTGATCGGCCGCCAGCGCGGTCAACTCCGCGGTCAACCCGTGGTGCCTGCCCGTGGCGAGCGCGCCGTCGAACCGCCACTCCAACATCTCCAGCCGGGCTTGCGTGAGCTGCTCCACCCGTTGCGCCTGCTCGGGTGCCTCGGCGAACCGGGGCAGGTCCGCGAGCGGCGGTCCGAGCCACAACGCCAGCGCGTGCGTGGTCTCCTCGGCCACAACCTTCCACTCACCGCACCGGTGGGCCTGCCGCGCGGCGGTCAGGTGCACGTCGAACGCGAGGACGTCGAGTTCGTCCGGGGCGACCCGCAAGCGGTACCCGTTGGGCACCGCGACCAGCCGATCCCGGTCGGCGCCTGTCGGGTCCAGCACCCGTCGCAGCCGGGCGACGTGGTTGGTCAGCGACGCGTCCGCCGTGACGGGAGGGGAGTCCTCCCACAACGCCGTCCTCAGCAGGTCCAGCGATACCGTCCGATTGGCCCGCATCAGCAGAGCGGCCAGCAGCAGCCGTCCCTTGGCGCTGCCGATCGGTCGAACACCCGTGTCGTCGTGGACTTCCACCGCGCCGAGCAGCCGGAACCGCACCACCACGCCACCTCCGCCGTCGTGACCAGGACATCGCTGACACGACCCCATGCCCAACGTTAGTACGAGGTCCTGATCGGCCGTCCGTTGGTGGTCTGTTGGCCGGAGGCCGGAGATCTGTTGGCACGTCCGGGCAGGATCGCCCCGTCGGCTTCGAAACCCGGAAAACCCGACTACGCAAGGAGAAACCATGACATCGCACCGCGGAGTGGTCTGGCTGCTCGGCATCGTCGCGGTGCTCTCGGGGTGCGCGGAGCCCCCACCCGCGGACCCGTCCACCTGGACCCTTCCCGTGCAGGCGTACCTGCCGACCAAGGATCAGGAGGCCACCATCGGCAAAGCCGAGCAGGCACTGGTGGAGCGCTGTGTCAAGGGGTTCGGGATCGAGTGGCGGGCAGAACCCGAACTCCCGCCGATCGGCCCGACCACCATGCTCGACTGGCGCTACGGCATCCACGACGCGCGCCTGTCCGCGCGTATCGGCTACCAGGTCGACCCCGAACAGCAGGTCCGCTACGACGCCGTGCGGCGGGGGAGCACCACGCCGCCCATCGACACGCAGGTGGTGCTCGGCGGGTCTGACATCCCGGCGGAGCAACTGGCCCAGGCGAGCGCCGAAGCCCGCCTCGGCACGGTCGCGGGCAAGCCGATCCCGGACGGCGGCTGCTTCGGTGAGGCCCGCCGCGCGCTGGGCAGCACCACCCACGGCGTGGCCCCGCTGGTGACCAAGATCGCCTACGACTCCTACCTCGCCTCGCAGCAGGACCCCGACGTGGTGGCCGTGTTCGCGGCGTGGTCGACCTGCATGCACGGCAAGGGTTTCGACTACGCCATGCCGATGGACGCCAACGACGACCCGCGATTCGCGGCGGGCCCGCACGGCCCGTCCCGCGCCGAGATCCGCACCGCGCTGGCCGACATCGCCTGCCGCGACCAGCACCGGGTCGCCCAGGTGTGGCACGAAGCCGAAACCCGCGTCCAGACCAGCGCCATCGAGAAGGACACCGACGCCTTCGGGGCAGTCCGTCGTGACCTCGATGACGTCGTCCGCGCGGCGACGGCCGCCCTCGCACGCCCCTGATTCCCACCTGTACAAGGAGAACCAGCAGATGAACCCGTTCCACCCCGGCCGCAGGGCACTGCGCGCCACCGTCACCGCCGTCCTCATGACCGCGGGACTGCTCGCCTCGACCGGTTCCGCGCTGGCCGAGGGCAACCCGGACACCTACGACGAATTCGACCAGATCTGGAACTACGACCCCGTCGCCGAGTTGCCCGTCAGGTGCCTGCCGCACTCGGATGAGTTCCGCTTCCGGTTCTACTTCAACTCCGACAACAAGGGCGCTTGGTACAACATCGGCCACAACCTCTACGACATCGACGTGCTCAACGACGGCATCAACCAACAGTCGACGCACTTCTGCGCCGGCACGGGTAATGGCGCGGGGACCAAGGTCGCGAACAACGCGGGGTCGGCTCACAACTGGTACGACCACTACGCAGCGAACGTGTACTTCAACCACGGGTTCAAGGGGCAGTCGGACACCCTGTGGCCGAATTCGGCCAGCAACCTGCCGTTCACCAAGAACAACAACAAGTCCATCAAGTTCAACAGCTTCGGCTGACCGGAAGGCACACCATGAAACTCGTCAATCGAATCGGCGTCCTCGCCGC
>JBDSAJ010000692.1:0-4191 GCA_039922235.1 Umezawaea sp. | reverse complement strand
GTGGCCCGGCGGCCCGGCGCCTCAGCCCGGTGGCCGGTGGGGTCCGCGGGCGGCGGTTCAGGTGCGGCTCGACGGCCGGTGGGCTCGCCGAAGACGGGGTCTGGCGCGGACCGGCGGCCGGTCGGCTCAGCGGGCGGCTCGGGAGCGGCCCTGCGCCCGGTGGGCTCGGCGGGCGGCGGTTCGGGTGCGGCTCGGCGGCCGGTGGGCTCTACCGGAGGCGTTGCCCGACGGCCCGCGGGTGGCGGGGGAGGAGGCGGTGCGGCCCGGCGGCCGTTGTCAGCGGGCCGCACGGGCTGCTCGGCGCCGTTCGGCCGCGCGGGGGGCTGCTGGCGAACCGGGGGAGGCGGAGGCGGCGCCGCCCGTCGCCCGGTCGGGGCAGGAGGAGGCGGCTGATCAGCGGGAACGGGCCTGGGGATGTTGGTGCGGCTGTGCTTCTCCACCAGGTCGGACACGCTCAGGCCACCACCGCCCTCAGCGCGCCGTCGACGACCGGACTGCTGCTCTTCCTCAGGTTCCTCGGCACCTCTTGAACCGGGGCCGCCACGGCGGGGCTCGTCGGGCACCCGGTCTCCCTTCAGGTCTGTCCACTACTGGGTTGTCATCACAAGTTGACGACGGCGAGGACACAGTGGTTGCACCACCGGCGTGTCAGTGCGGTCGATAGTACGGATGACAGCGGCTTCTGACGACCACTCCGGGTGATAACTGCGGGACAAGTAGTCGGTACCGAGCAGTCTGCCAGGGCCGAATGGGTGAACGATTAGGCGAAATAGGTGTGTCAGTAGTAACCGAGAACCCTGGAATCGGACACCGCACGGCGTCCGGCGGCGGCTCCGGCGAGCTTCACCCGCCCGTTCTCCCGGTACGCGACCGCGTTCCGGCCCGACTGCTTGGCCGTGTAGAGGAGGCTGTCGGCGCGGAGCAACTGCTGTTCAGCGCTGACGGGCGGACGCGCCGGATCGGACTCAGCGGGCGGTTCGTAGGCCAGGCCCCCGCTGATCGTCACCCGCAGTCCGGGAGCGACGCAGGACCAGTCGTGACGCTCGACACGTTCACGGGCCGCTTCGACGACTTCGATAGCCGTGTCCGCCGTCACACTCGGTAGGACGAGGACGAACTCCTCGCCGCCGTACCGCGCGCAGAACGCCTCCGCGGGCAGCTGCGCCTGGAGCAGTTCGACGACCCGCTGGAGCACCCGGTCGCCCAGCAGGTGGCCGAACGTGTCGTTGACCCGCTTGAACCAGTCCAGGTCCAGCAGCGCTATCGCCAGGCCGTGCCGCGACGTGCCGCGCTCGGCCAGTATCGCCAGCAGGCGCTGGTCGAGGTACCTGCGGTTGTAGCTGTCGGTCAGGCTGTCGCGCAGGCTCTGCTCGCGCGCCTCGGCGTGTTCGCGGCGCAGCCGGTCCACCTCGCGGCGCAGCTGCTCCGGCACGCGCGGCTGCTCCTCCTGGCCTGCGTAGACCAGGTCGAGCGCCGAACGCAGGTGCTGGTACGCCTGCCGCCACTGGCCGCGGGACGCCAGCAGCGTCGCGATCGACTCGTGCAGCTCGACGAGACCGGAGCTGTCGGAGGGGGTGGCGTCGACCGCGAGCGGGCGTTCGTCGGACTTCCTGCTCGGGTCTGATTCGGCGACTTCGGGTCGCAGTGCGGTCATCGCGCTCACCTCCCTACTTGCCTGGTGTCGTCTCCTGAGAGGCGGCGCTTGAGCCAGCGGGACGCGCGGACGCGTTATTTCCCCCGTCTGGTTGACTGCTTGCTGCTCCGAACTAGTGACGACCGGCGGTCAACCTGGCTCTCCGTGCCCTACCGCCGACCCATCCGAGGCGGTGGTCAGCCACCCACGCAGGGGGCGAAACCGTACGGCTTGCCGTCGATCACGACGACGTGCAGCGAGCCGATCTGGATTCCCACCGGGGCGGCGTCCTCCATCAGCGTCACGGTCGCCGCGACCACGTAGACCACGCCGCGCGGGTGCCGCCGTTCGCCGGGCGGTTCCCAGTCGGGGTCCATCCGCAGCGTCGACATCGTCGGTTCCATCAGCAGCGTGCCCGCCCGCAGCTCGCAGGCCTCCTTGCGGAAGTCCGGGTGCTGGGTGTCCTGGAGCAGTTTGCGCTGCTCAGGGTTGCCCTTGCCGCCTGCCTCGTTGACCAGGGTGAAGTAGCCCGACACCTGGCCGCGCTCCACGTCGGTGATCCGCAGCGGCCGGGCCGTACCCGCCACGTGCGACCCGCAGCCGCTCAGCAGCAGCGCCCCGGCCACGGCCAGCGCGCTCGCCGAGCGGACGCGGTCACCCACCCGAGTGCATCACTTCCGCCCCCATCGGGACGGTGGCGTCCTCGGGGTCGTCCAGCCACCCCTCCGGCAGGACCACCTTCGCCGGCGAGCCCTGGCGGCCACGGGGACCTTCGGCCTCCTCCGGGAACGGCGCATCGTGGTCGAGCTGCCCGATCAGGTCGTCCAGCTCGGTCAGCGTGCTGACCATCGCGAAGCTCCGCCGCAGGTCACCACCCACCGGGAAGCCCCGCAGGTACCAGGCCATGTGCTTGCGCAGGTCGCGCACGCCCTTGTCCTCGTCGTAGTGCTCGGTCAGCAGCTCGGCGTGCGTGCGCAGGCCGACCGCGCCGACAACCTGCCCCAAACCATGCAACGCGTCCGCGAGAACACCGGACTGCGCAGCGGTCTTGACGATCTCGTTGAACTGACGTGCCCATTCACCCAGGCCTTGGGCGAGTGTCCCGAATCGGCTCGCACCGATCTCAGCCAACGTCAGGAATGCTTCGGTCACCTGGCCGATGAACGGCCGCAATTCCTCGAAGAACGTCTTGGTGGACGCCAGAATCGCGTTGATCTGACGCATCCCCTCCGCAGAGGTGATGACGTCGACAAACGCCCCGGCAAGGGACGAGATACCTTCGGCGACGCCCTGCATCCCCGAGGTGATGCCGGGCAACAGGACGTCCGCGACCCGCTGGAAGACCGGGACAAGCTCACGGGCGAACGTGTCCGAGACAGTCGCCTTCAGCCGCTCCAAAGCGGGTGCGGCGACGGAGGCGGCGGCCTTGATGCCGTCCATGCCCAGGGCGATGGCGGCGATGGCGAAACCGGCCAGTGCGATCGTGGCGGGCAGTGCCGCGATGGCAGCGGCCACCAGGCCGACCGCAGGAGCGAGCACGGACAGGACCGCGGCCACCAAGCCCCCGGTGCGACCGAGGGACATCAGGGTTTCGCCGAAGGAACCGATCGCGCTGCCGGTCTTCTTCAGCAGCCCGCCGATACCGCCCAGGACCGAGGAGAAGAGCTTTCCGATACTGCGGATTCCGCCGTCGACGCCGCGCCCGATCCCTCGGGAGATGGCACGTCCGGTGGTGGCCGCCGACTTCGCGACGTTCGCCAGACCGGTCCCGATCCGACGGACACCGGCCACGACATCGGAGAACTTGATGTCGCGAATGCGGCGGAACCCGTTCTCGACCTTGCCCAGCACCGTGTAGGCGCGGAACATGCCGCCGTAGAACTTGTCCGCCCAGAACGCGGGATCTCCCAGGGACCGAATCCCGGTCCCGACCCGCTTGACCGCCTTTTCGACCGCGTCCACGGCGCTGTAGGCACGGAACATCGCGCCGTAGAACCGGTCCGTCCACGTGGCCCCGTCACCGAGCGCCTGCCTGAGCGACGCGGCCAGATCCCGTGCCAGCAAAGCAAGACGGGGGATCGCGCTACCCGCCCGCGACACCGCGCGCACCGCGTCGGACAGCGCGGTCCAGGCGTTGCGGGCGTTGTCGACGTTGACCACCAGGCGCACCATCTGTGCCGCCCACACGGCGGTCTGCGCGGCGATGGACACCACGGCCCGACGCCCCCGGATGAGCCCTTCGACTATCCGGTCGACCGAGTTCCCGAGGGCTTCGAAGCTCTTCCCGAGCGCGATCAGCGGTGCACCGAGGTTGCCCACCAGTCGCCGCGTGGCCAGCAAGCTTCGGTTGACCCGCGCGGTGCCCTGCGGGTTGATCCGGACGTCCAGTTCGACGGCCTTGGCCTCCAGGCGTTCCCGGAGCGCCACCATCTCCGTTTCGGCGCGCTTGGGGTCCAAGGCCACGTCGATCTGGATCTGGAGCTTGCTCTCCAGCGCTTCGAGCTTGGCCTTCAGCTCTTCGGCGAAGCGCGACGTGTCGGGAACAACGCGGACGGAAA
>JBDSAJ010000691.1:0-8795 GCA_039922235.1 Umezawaea sp. | reverse complement strand
ACTCCGCCTGTACCGGTCGACGATCGGCAAGAAGGCCGTCATGGCCGTCACCGGCGTCGGCCTGCTGCTGTTCGTCGTCGGCCACATGGTCGGCAACCTGACGATCTTCTCCGGACCGGCCGCCATCGACGGCTACGCCCGCTGGCTGCGCGAGATCGGCATCCTGTGGCCGCTGCGGTTCGGGCTCCTGCTGTGCGTCGGCCTGCACATGGTCGCGGCGGTCCAACTGGCCCGTCGTGCCCGCCGGGCAAGACCCGTCGGGTACGAGCACGGCCGACGGCCGCAGAGCTACGCGGCGCGCACGATGCGCTGGGGCGGCGTGGTCATCGCCCTGTTCGTCGTCTACCACCTGCTCGACCTGACGGCGGGCGTCGCCAACCCCAACGGCGTCCCCGGCGCGGTCTACGACAACCTCGTCGCCGACTTCCGGCTCTGGTACGTCGTCCTGGCGTACGCGGTCGCCGTGCTGGCGCTGGGCCTGCACATCCGGCACGGCGCGTGGAGCGCGTTGCAGAGCCTCGGCGTCACGGCTCCGCGCGGCATCGCGCTGGCCATCGCGGGCGTGATCTGCGCCGGTTACCTGTCCGTCCCCGCAGCAGTCGTTCTCGGAGTGGTGAGCTGATGTACACCGAAGGCGCCCCGATCAAGGACACCAAGGCACCCACCGGTCCCATCGAGAACCGCTGGGAACAACGCCGCCTCGGCACCCGCCTGGTCAACCCGTCCAACAAGCGCAAGCTGCACGTGATCATCGTCGGCACCGGGCTGGCCGGCGCGTCGGCCGCCGCGTCCCTCGGCGAACTCGGCTACCACGTCACCTCGTTCTGCTACCAGGACAGCCCGCGCCGGGCGCACAGCATCGCCGCGCAGGGCGGGATCAACGCGGCCAAGAACTACCGCAACGACGGCGACAGCGTGCGGCGGCTGTTCCAGGACACGGTGAAGGGCGGCGACTTCCGGTCGCGCGAGTCCAACGTGCACCGGCTGGCCGAGCTGAGCGTGCGGATCATCGACCAGTGCGTGGCGCAGGGCGTGCCGTTCGCCCGCGAGTACGGCGGCCTGCTGGACACGCGGTCGTTCGGTGGCGCGCAGGTGTCCCGGACGTTCTACGCGCGCGGCCAGACCGGGCAGCAGCTCCTGCTCGGCGCGTACCAGGCGATGGCCCGCCAGATCGCCGCGGGCACCGTGACCTCGTTCCCCCGCACGGAGATGCTGGACCTGGTCGTGCACGAGGGCCGGGCCCGCGGCGTCATCGTCCGCGACCTCGTCACCGGCGAGATCTCCGCCCACACGGCGGACGCCGTCGTGCTCGCCACGGGCGGCTACGGCAACGTCTTCCACCTCTCCACCAACGCCAAGGGCTGCAACACCACCGCGATCTGGCGAGCCCACCGCCGTGGCGCGCTCTTCGCCAACCCGTGCTTCACCCAGATCCACCCGACGTGCATCCCGATCTCCGGCGACCACCAGTCGAAGCTCACCCTGATGAGCGAGTCGCTGCGCAACGACGGCCGGGTGTGGGTGCCCGCGCGCAAAGACGACCCGCGCCCGCCCAACGACATCCCCGACGCCGACCGGGACTACTACCTCGAACGGATGTACCCCAGCTTCGGCAACCTGGTGCCGCGCGACATCGCCTCCCGCGCCGCCAAGAACATCTCCGACGAGCGCCGGGGCGTCTACCTGGACTTCGCCGACGCCATCGGCAGGCTCGGCCGCGACACCGTGGCCGCCCGCTACGGCAACCTGTTCGAGATGTACCAGCGCATCACCGGCGAGGACCCGTACCGGGTGCCGATGCGGATCTACCCGGCCGTGCACTACACGATGGGCGGCCTGTGGGTCGACTACGACCTGCACAGCACCATCCCCGGCCTCTTCGTCATCGGTGAGGCCAACTTCTCCGACCACGGCGCGAACCGGCTGGGCGCCAGCGCGCTGATGCAGGGGTTGGCGGACGGCTACTTCGTCCTCCCCACCACGATCGGCGACTACCTGGCCGACGGACCGTTCGGTCCCTGCGCCCCGGACGTCACCGAGGTCCAGGACCGCGTCCGGGCCCTGCTGGCGGTGAACGGCGACCGCACCGCCGAGTCGTTCCACCGCGAACTGGGCAGGCTCCTGTGGGACGAGTGCGGCATGGAACGCGACGAAGCGGGCCTGCGCAAGGCGCTGGAGCGCATCCCGGAACTCCGGGCGGAGTTCTGGCAGCGGGTCAAGATCCCCGGCTCCGGTTTCGAGTTGAACCAGGAGTTGGAGAAGGCCGGGCGAGTGGCCGACTTCCTCGAACTGGCCGAGCTGATGTGCGTGGACGCGTTGCACCGCACCGAGTCCTGCGGCGGCCACTTCCGGTCCGAGAGCCAGACCCCGGACGGCGAGGCCAAGCGCGACGACGAGGCCTTCGCCTACGTGGCCGCGTGGGAGCACACCGGCGGCGAACCCGTGCTGCACAAGGAACAACTCGACTTCGACCACGTGCGACCCAGCACCAGGAGCTACAAGTGAAGCTGACCCTGCGGATCTGGCGGCAGTCCGGCCCGACCGGCGCCCTCGTCACCTACCCGCTGGACGACCTGTCACCGGACATGTCGTTCCTGGAGATGCTGGACGTGCTCAACGAGTCGCTGGTGCTGCGCGGCGAGGAGCCGGTCGCGTTCGACCACGACTGCCGCGAGGGCATCTGCGGGATGTGCGGCCTGATGATCAACGGCGTCGCCCACGGCCCGGAGCGGGCCACCACGGCGTGCCAGCTCCACCTGCGGCACTTCGCCGACGGCGACACGATCACCGTGGAACCCTGGCGCGCCAAGCCCTTCCCCGTCGTGCGCGACCTGGTGGTGGACCGCTCGGCACTGGACCGCATCGTGGAGTCCGGCGGCTACATCAGCGTCCCCACCGGCAGCGCCCCCGACGCCCACGCCACCCCCGTCCCCAAGGACGCCGCCGACGCCGCGTTCACCTCGGCCGCGTGCATCGGCTGCGGCGCCTGCGTGGCGGCCTGCCCGAACGGCTCGGCGATGCTGTTCACCGCCGCCAAGGCCACCCACCTCGGCGCGCTGCCACAGGGCCAGCCGGAACGCTGGAGCCGCGCCCAGGACATGGTCCGGACCCACGACGACCTGGGCTTCGGCGGCTGCACGAACGCGGGCGAGTGCACCCCGGCCTGCCCCAAGGGCATCCCGCTGACCACGATCGCGCAGCTCAACCGCGACCTCCTGCGTTCCCACCTCCGGTGACGCGCGCACGGGGTTGAATGGGGGCATGAGCTGGTTCCGCCGCCGCCGTCCCGAACCCCTGCCCCCGGTGCACCTGCCGAGCCCGCACGAGGCGGCGGTGGAGTTCTGGCACGGCTGGCTCGACCTGCTGCCGACGGTGAGCGCGGCCATCGGCGACGGCGAGCCGCACCGCGTCGAGAACGAGCTGTGCGAGCTGGTCGCGGCCCTGCACCCGGACCTGCACTTCTCGCTCGAACGCGGCCACCGGGCCATCTACGCGCTGGTCGTGAGCGGCCAGGAGGACCCGCGGCTGCGGCCGTACACCGACGCGTGGATCGAGGCCGCGCCGCCGGAGGACATGATCTGGGAGTACCACGACTCGGTCCCGCCGGTGCCGGACCCGACCGACGTGACGGTGAACCTCGCGGGCCACCAGCTCCGGCTCGGTGACTTCCGGGTCGTCGCGCAGGTGAACGACGGGGCGGTCGACGTGGCCGTGTACCACCCGGAGTTGGGGGAGCTGGCGGACGAGGCCCGCAAGGCGATGACGTTCCTGCCCCTGGACGTGACGCTGGGTGAGCGCCTGGCGGGGGAGTGGCTCGGACGGGTGGAAACCGCCGCGCAGGAGCCCGCGGACACCATCGACCTGCTTGAGCTGCGGGAACTGGTCCGGTCGCTGGCCCAAGTGGACGAACCGCCGTCATCGGGCTCGTAGGTCGAAAATTGTCGTACCTCCTCGATACGCTCCACCTGTGACCAGCGACGAGGATCTCAACCCCACCACCGACGTCGGAGACGTCAATCCGGCGCGAGTCTCCGCCGAGGGCGTCGAGGACGTGCCCGCCGACGTCCGCGAGCGGCACTCGGCGCTCGCCGAGGAACTGCTGGGCCACCAGTTCCGCTACTACGTGCTCGACTCACCGACGGTGACGGACGGCGAGTTCGACGCGCTGCTGAAGGAACTCGAAGCGCTGGAGGCGGCGCACCCCTCGCTGCTCACCCCCGCGTCGCCGTCGCAGCGCGTGGGCGGCACGTTCTCCACCGAGTTCACCGCCGTGGACCACCTGGAGCGGATGCTCAGCCTCGACAACGTGTTCGACCTGGAGGAGTTGCAGGGCTGGTTCGAGCGGATCGAGAAGGCGTTCAGCGGCGAGGTGCACTACCTGTGCGAGCTGAAGATCGACGGCCTGGCGATCAACCTCCTCTATCAGGAGGGCAAGCTCGTCCGCGCCCTGACCAGGGGTGATGGCCGTACCGGCGAGGACGTGACGCTCAACGTCCGCACGATGGCGAGCGTCCCGCAGCGCCTGACGGGCACCGCCGAGTACCCCGTTCCCGCGCTGGTCGAGGTGCGCGGCGAGGTGTTCATGCCGGTCGAGGGGTTCATGGAGCTGAACGCCAAGCTGGTGGAGGCGGGCAAACCGCCGTACGCCAACCCGCGCAACACGGCGGCGGGCTCGTTGCGGCAGAAGGACCCCAAGATCACCGCGAGCAGGCCGCTGCTGCTGATCTGCCACGGCATCGGCAAGCGGGAGGGCTTCGAGCCGACCCGCCAGTCCCAGTCGTACGAGGCGCTCAGGGCGTGGGGCCTGCCCGTGTCGACGCACACCAGGGTGCTCGACTCGTTCGAGGAGGTCGGCAAGCACGTCGAGCACTGGGGCGCGCACCGCCACGACGCCGAGCACGAGATCGACGGCATCGTCATCAAGGTCGACGAGGTCTCCCTCCAGCGCCGCCTCGGCACGACTTCGCGGGCTCCGCGCTGGGCCATCGCGTTCAAGTACCCGCCGGAAGAGGCGACGACCACGCTGCTGGACATCCTCGTGCAGGTGGGCCGCACCGGCCGCGTCACCCCGTACGCCCTGATGGAACCGGTGAAGGTGGCGGGCTCGACCGTCGCGCGCGCCACCCTGCACAACGCCAGCGAGGTCGAGCGCAAGGGCGTGTGGATCGGCGACCGCATCGTCATCCGCAAGGCGGGCGACGTGATCCCCGAGGTGCTCGGCCCGGTGATCGACGTCCGCCCCGTCGACGCCCACCCGTTCGTCATGCCCTTGGCGTGCCCGGAGTGCGGCTGGCAGCTGCGGCCCATGAAGGAGGGCGACGTCGACATCCGCTGCCCCAACGCCCAGGGCTGCCCCGGTCAAATCCGTGAGCGCCTGGCGTACCTCGGCAGCCGTTCCGCGCTGGACATCGAGGTGCTCGGCTACGAGGCCGCGCTGGCGCTCGCCGACTCGCCCGGTTACACCGACGAGGGCGACCTGTTCTCCCTGGACGCCGAGAAGCTGCTCCAGGTCGACCTGTTCCGCACGATGAACGGCACCCTCTCCGCCAACGCGCAGAAGCTGCTGGACAACCTGGAAGCCGCCAAGCAGCGTCCACTGTGGAGGATCATCGTCTCCCTGTCGATCCGCCACGTCGGCCCTACAGCGTCCCGCGCGCTGGCCCAGGAGTTCGGCTCCATCGACCGCATCGCCACCGCCTCGGAAGAGGAACTGGCCGCCGCCGAGGGCGTCGGCCCGACCATCGCGCTGGCCGTCCGCGAATGGGCCGAGACCGAGTGGCGGCAGGACGTCGTCCGCAAGTGGCGCGCGGCAGGCGTCCGCATGGAGGAGACCCGCGACAGCAGCATCCCCCGTAACTTGGAAGGCCTCTCCATCGTCGTGACCGGTTCCCTGGAGACCTTCTCGCGGGACGAGGCGAAGGAGGCCATCCTCTCCAGGGGAGGCAAGGCGGCGGGCTCGGTGTCGAAGAAGACTGCTTTCGTGGTGGTCGGCGACGCCCCCGGCTCCAAGTACGACAAGGCCGTCCAGCTCAAGGTGCCGGTACTGGACGAGAACGGATTCCGCACCCTCCTGGCCGACGGCCCGGAAGCGGCGGCGGCCGTAGCGATGATCGGAGAGGCCGAGGATGAATGACGTAGTGGTCCGCAGGGCCACCCCAGCAGAGTGGGCGGCGGCGGGCCGGATCACCGTCGCCGCCTACCTCGCCGGCAACCACATCGACTCCCACACCGGCGGCTACGCCGACAAGCTCGTCAACGCCGCAGCGCGCGCCGAGGAAGCGGAACTGCTGGTGGCGGTAGACGACCAGGAGGTGCTCGGCACCGTGACCATCGTCCGCCCCAACACCCCGTGGGCAGAGGTGTCCGAGAAGGGCGAACTCGAATTCCGCATGCTCGCCGTCAGCCCAACCGCACAGGGCAGAGGAATCGGCGACCGCTTGGTCCAGGCCGTCATCGCCTATGCCAAGGAGGAAGGTGCGCACCACCTGGTCCTCAGCAGCTCCGAACACATGACCACCGCCCACCGCCTGTACGCCCGCCACGGCTTCGAACGCCTACCAGCCCGCGACTGGCAACCCTTACCAAACCTCACCGCCCACGCCTACACCCTCGCCCTCTGAGCCTGCGCACGGTCGGGGGTAGCCCAAGTCGCCGGCAGGTGGTGGGTCGCCCCTGGTCGCCAGCCAGTGGTGGGTCGCTCCTTCCTCGCGAGCCAGCGATAGACCGCCTCCTCGACAACAAGCAGCCGCCTGCGAAACCGCCGCGCCGCAACGACTTCCGCCTTCACCGGGTAGATCGATCAGTCCCCGATTCCTTCAGGCGCACCGAATCTCGCCCCAACTAGGATTCCGACGTGATCCGCTTCGAGAGTGAGCGTCTGGGCGGTCTCCACCGCTACTCCTACCTCCCCGGTGAGGACGTGCCCGTGGATGACCCGTGGCCCGGTCTCTTCGAGGAGTGGTCCGAGGACGGGGTCTTGCTGAGCCGCACCCCGATGACCGAGTACGCGGTCAACGGCGTCAACTGCGAGGAGGTGGCGGTCTACCTCGGCCTGCTCTGGCGGATCACCGAGGGCGGTCATCGCTTCGCGATCCCGACGTACTACCGCGACGAGGCGACGCGGCTGCTGGGTCGGGACCCGCTGTTCGTGGACTGGGAGTACGACGTGGAAGCGGGTGCTCCGGACGTGGACGCCAGGGATCTCGGCTTCGTGCCGGGTCGGGCGTGCGTGCCGTTCCGGCCGGAGCCGACGCCGTGGCAGCGGGAGCACGCGGGGCACGCGGGGCTGTTCGACCTTCGCGCCCCGAGCGACCTGGTGGCGCTGCTCCGGGCCACCCTCGGTGATGCGGCGGCCGAAGTCACGGTGTTCGCGGTCCAGGACCCGGACCGGCTGGTCGCCGGGCTCCGGAGCGGGAACAGACCGGAGTTGACCGACCTGCTGCAGCCGGGAGACGTGTTCGCCGACCTGGTCATCGGCGTGGACGAGCCCTACAGCGACTCGATCATCGTCGTGTCGCCCGATGACCTGACCGCCAGGATCACCGAGGTCGTGATCCACGCCGAGCGCCGCATCGCCGAGTACCGGCCGGAGGAGCTAGCGGACCTGCCCACGTTCCTCGACGCCATGGGCAGGCTCAGCGGCTTCGCCTGAGTCGTAGATCAGCTCGTAGAGCGACCGGTCCCGCCCGGCCAGGTGGTACAGCAGGTCGACCAGTCGTTCGTGGTCCAGCGTCCGCAGGTGCAGCCGCAGCTCGACGTCCTCCGCATCGGCGGGCGGCACCTCGTGGCCGCGGTCGAGCAGCACGAGACCGACCGCGACGAGGTGCTTGCAGAAGAACCCCTGCTCGCCGTACGGGCACGAGCACTCACCCGCCAGGTGGCCGTCGCGCCACGCCAGTTCCACCGCGTACGAGTCCGCGCCGACGACCCGCGCCGCCACGTGCCGCCGCAGCACCCGCAACTCGGCCACCGAGTCCCGATACCCGAGCCCTCGCCAGAACGACTTCGCGCCGGCTTTGTGCTGAAGCATCTCGGTGGTGAGCATCGGCATGATCGTATTCAACTACGACCCACTCGTTCACCCACAAGTGTGGTTCGCCTATGCGCCCCTTCCCGCCCTCGGCGGGAAGGGATCACACCGCACCACGCCCCTGTCAGCCTGAGTTCTTCTCCAGGTCCAACAACGTCACCGCCGCCCGGAAGTACTTGTTCGTACCCAGGTCGCGCACCGTCTTGATGTTGAACGCCGCCTTCAACTTCTCCGCGTCCCCATCACTCACCCCCGCCAACGCCGCCACCGGCGCGTCGAGGATGTCGGTGAGCGGCAAGTTCTCGTACGCCTTGTCCAACAGCGAGTCGAGGTTGACCGAAACAGCCATGATCACGTCCTCCTGATGCCGAAGGGTGTCTTGCGCGCCGATTGTCACCGTCCCCCGCCGGGACCGCAGCGCGTAACGGGCGTCACAGGAGCACCGATCCCCCGGTATGCAGCAACTGGAAGCCCACGAGATGGCTCTGCACCGGGTGTTCAACGGTGACTTCGACTTCCACGTCCCGCACTACCAGCGCCAGTACGCCTGGGAGGTCGAGCAGGCGGTCCAGTTGCTGCAGGACCTCCGAGAAGCACTCGAAAGAGATCAAGAGGAGCCCTACTTCCTCGGCTCCTTGGTCCTGGTCAAGCCCGAGAGCGGCACGAGGGTCGACGTCATCGACGGTCAGCAGCGCCTCACGACCCTCACCATCCTGCTGGCCGTGCTGCGCGACCTCGCCGTCGACCCGGAGATCAGGTCCGCCCA
>JBDSAJ010000690.1:0-11536 GCA_039922235.1 Umezawaea sp. | reverse complement strand
GTGTTCACCAGCGGCTGGACGTCCACGTGCGGTGGGGTGAAGCCGACGGGCGCGCTCGGGACGGACTCCGAGGGTGCCACCGTGAAGGCGGGCTCCGCCGACGGTGGGGTGAAGCCGACGGCAGGTGCCACGACGTGCGGGGCCGGTGCGGGCAGCGACTCGACCACCTCGGGCACGACGTTCGCCACCGGCGCGACGGAGCCGACGGTCTTGTCGACCACGGTGCCGACCGTGTCCAGCAGACCCTTGCCCTGCCCGTTCGAGCCGTGGTCGCCGCCACCGGTGACGGGGTCGAGCAGACCAGGACCTTGCCCGTGGGAACCTCCGCCGCCCGTAACGGGGTCGAGCAGACCAGGGCCCTGCCCGTGCCCACCGCCGCCCGTGACCGGGTCGAGCAGTCCGCCTGGGCCCTGCTGACCTGGGGTCACCACGGCGGCCACGGTGTCCAGCAGTCCGCCGCCGTGCCCGTGCGAGCCGGGGTTCGCGTTGACCGGGGGTGTGGTCGTGCCGACGTCGACGCCGCTGTCCAGCCGCACCGACGCGGCCAGGGTGTTCGCCAGGTTCGCGACGTTCGCCGACGTCCCGGCGACGGCCGTCTCCAGGCCGAGCAGCGCGGTCGGGTGCCCGCAGGCCGCGGCCGAGTTGGCGGCGTCGGTGTTCTTCGCCAGGTTGACCAGCTCGCGGACCAGTTGGACCTTGGCCGCGCCGATCTGGTCGGCACCGTGCTCGAGCCGGTCCGCGGCGGCGTGGCAGCCCTTGGCCGCGGTGTTCAGCTCGCCGTCGGGGGCGACGACGCCGTTCCAGTGCTTGCGGGCCGCGTCACCGGTCGTGCCGCTGATCCCGGTGAGTGCCTTGGTAGCGGAGCCGTCGGAGTCGCCCGCGAGACCGGTGATCCGGTTGCCCGCGTCGCGCCACGCCGTCGCCGCCGTCCGCATCGCGTCCTCGTCGGCCTCCGGCCAGGTGACGCCCGCCTTCGCGGCGACGTCGACGAGTTCCGCCGGTAGTTGGATGCCCATCGTCGCGCCCCTCAGCTCCGCACGTCGCGCAGCGAACCCGCTGCGCCGCCGTCGACCTGGCCGTACGTCCGCGCGGTGGCGGCGAAGCGCTCGCCGACCCCGCCGAACCGGGCCGATAGCCCGTCGAGCACGGTCAGCGACTCGTCCGCCTTGGCCACGTGGCCGCTGGCGAAGCTCTGGCCGACCGCGTCCGTTCCCCAGCACAGGCCGACCGAGTCGAGCACGCCGGACAGCTCCGTGACGATCTTGCCCGCGCGTTCCGCGAACCCGGTGAACTCACCCGCGCCCTCGTTCAGCCGGACCAGATCGGTCTCGAACCCGTTCATCGCGTCCTCCCCAGGTCGTCCATCCAGCTATCGCGCAGCTCGAAGTCGTCGTCCTCGGTCGCCGCCCGCCTCCGCGGCGGTGGCGGCGGGACGATCTCCTCGGGAGCGAGGTCCGCCGTGCCGCGCACGAGTGCCGCCGGATCGGTGTCCGACGGCAGCACGGGCGCCAGCGTGCGGTAGGTCCGCTCGGCCGCCTTCGCGGCGGCGGCCTCGGTGGTCCGGACGATCAGCTCGGCGAGCTGCGCGGGCCGGTGCGCCCGGTAGGCGTTGTCGGCCAGCTCCAGCTCCGTCAGCGTGCCCCCGGTGCCGACGGTCGCCGTGACCAGGCCGTCCGGGCTCGTCGCGGACGCCGTGATGCCCGCCAGGTCGCGCTGCACGGACGCCAAGTGGTCGCGGCTGCGCCGGTAGTCGGCGAGCAGCTCCTCGACCTGGCCCCGGTGATCTGACGTCACGGCCACCTCCGGTTCACGCGCGTTGGACGTGCGTCTCCCCCAGGCGGTTCCCAGTGGTTACATCTCCGCATGAGCACCATCGCCTTCGAAGACCTGACCCCTGGACGGATCATCCCGCTCGGCGAGGTCACCGTCGACCGGGACGAGATGCTGGCGTTCGCCGAGCGCTTCGACCCGCAGCCGTTCCACCTCGACGAGGAGGCCGGGAAGAAGTCCGTGCTCGGTGGGCGCGTCCGGCTGGTTCACCGCGGCGCTGTGGATGCGGCAGTACGTCGACCACCTGCTGGCCGACTCGACGTCGCAGGGCTCACCCGGCGGGCGCGACCTGAAGTGGCTGGCGCCGGTGTTCGCGGGCGACGTGCTGCGCTGCGAGCTGACGATCGTCGGCGCGCGCGTGTCGAAGAGCCGCCCCGAGCTGGGCCTGGTGGAGATCACCGGGGCGGCCTACCGCGGCGAGGAGGCCGTGTACGAGCTGACGTTCACCGGCATCTTCGCCACCAGGGTCAGCCGCGCAGCGCCCTGACGACCCGTGACGGGCTCGGGCGACCGAGCCGTTCCGCCATCCACGCGCTCGTGTCGGCCATCTTGTCCAGGTCGACGCCGTGCTGGACGCCGAGGCCGTCGAGCATCCACACGAGGTCCTCGGTGGCCAGGTTGCCGGTCGCCGACTCCGCGTACGGGCAGCCGCCGAGGCCGCCCGCGGACGCGTCCACCGTCGTGACGCCGCACTCCAGCGCGGCCAGCGTGTTCGCCAGCGCCTGGCCGTAGGTGTCGTGGAAGTGCACGGCCAGCGGGTCGACCGAGTCGAACATCGCCAGCAGCGCCTTCACCTGGCCGGGGGTCGCGACGCCGATCGTGTCGCCGAGCGACAGCTGCGAGCAGCCCAGGTCGAGCAGCCGCTTGCCGACGCCGACGACCTGCTCGCGCGCGACCGGGCCCTCCCACGGGTCGCCGAAGCACATCGACACGTACCCGCGCACGTCCAGCCCTTCGGCGCGAGCGCGCGCCACGACCGGCTCGAACATCGCGAACTGCTCGTCCAGCGTGCGGTTGAGGTTGCGGTTGGCGAACGTCTCGGTGGCGCTGGCGAAGATCGCGATGTCCCGCACCCCGGCCTTGAGCGCCCGGTCCAGGCCGCGGTCGTTCGGCACCAGCACCGGGTAGCGGACGCCCGCCCGCTGGTCGAGCCCGGCCAGCAGTTCCTCGGCGTCGGCCAGCTGCGGCACCCACTTGGGGTGCACGAAGCTCGTCGCCTCCAGCACCGTCGACCCGGCGTCCGCGAGCCGGTCGAGGAACTCCAGCTTCACGTCGACCGGCACGACCGCGGACTCGTTCTGGAGCCCGTCCCGCGCGCCGACCTCCCAGATGGTGATCCGCTCGGGGAGCCCGGTGCCCGGAACGACGTCGGGCAGACTGCGCTTCACGGTCCCTCCGCTGGGAGACTCACGTCGGGACGCCTCACGCGCGCCCATCAGCCACCGGCCGGTAGTCGTCGTCTGGGTTGTCGTTGATCTCGCGGTACAGCAGCGAGTGCACGCGCTCGACGTTCGGGATGTCGTCGAACTCCAGCGGCTCGTCGGACGCCGACTCGATGATCAGCGTGCCGCAGCCGAGCACCCGGTCCAGCAGGCTGTGCTCGAAGCGGACGCTGTTGATCCGCGACAGCGGGATGTCCAGCCCGGTCCGCTTGAGGACGCCCTCGCGGGCCATCACGCGGTCGCTGGTGACGATGAAGTGCGTGGTGCGCCAGCGGACCAGCGGCGCCAGCGTGAGCCAGCAGACCAGCACCACCCCGACCACGGCCAGTGCGATCTGCGCGATAGACCCCCACGACTGCGCGGCGACCAGCGAAGCCGTGAAGGCGAACGCCGCCACCACGGCGAGCAGGAAGAACACCGGGAGCAGCAGCATCTTCCAGTGCGGGTGGTTGTGGATCACGACGTGCTCACTGGAGCTGAGCAGGTCGTCGGGGTACGCCACGGCGATCCTCCGGGTGTGCAGCGCTAACGGTCGAGCCACCGTACCGCCGGACACCGGGCCCGGTCGGGACGTTCGGCTTGTTCGTTACGCGGAGCGGAGGTGAACGACATCACCTGCGGAAACCGAGTGGTCCACACCGTCGTCCGCCCGTACCACGAGCGTCCCGTCCGCGGTGACGTCGTGCCCGGTCCCGACCAGTTCGGCACCACCGCTGAGCTCCACCCGGACCCGCTGCCCGAGCGTCGAGCAGCGCTCGCGGTACTGGTCGAGCAGCCCGGTGGACCGCGGGTCGCCACCCGAGGCGCGCCAGTCGAACTCCAGCTCGGACAGGTGCACCAGCAAGCGCTCGGCGATGTCCGTCCGGTCCAGCTCCGTCGCGCCCTCGTCGGCCAGCGAGGTCGGCGTCAAGCCACCAGGGCCCGGAACGACGTCGACGGGCAGCGGGGCGATGTTGAGGCCCATGCCGACGACCACCGCGCCGCTGCTCGCCTCCGCCAGTACCCCCGCGCCCTTGCGGCGTTCGGCACCGAGCAGCAGGTCGTTGGGCCACTTCAGGGTCGCGTCGACCCCGAGCCAGTCCGCAACCCGCACCAGCGCCAAGCCGGCGATCAACGTGACCCACGGCAGCCGAGCCGGATCCACGCCGACCGGCCGGAACAGCACGCTCACGTACAGTCCACTGCCGGATGGCGACACCCACGACCGTCCCCGCCGCCCCTGGCCTGCTGTCTGTTCGTCGGCGATCAGCACCGTCCGGTCCGGCGCACCGTCGGCAGCGGCCTTGACCAGGTCGGCGTTCGTGGATTCCGTGCTGGGCGTGAAGTCGACCGAGGCGTATGGCCCAACCAGGCGGGACCGCAGCGCATCGATGTCCATTGGCGTGTTCACCGCGCCATCCTAGGAAGACGTCCACCCCACCGCCGGTCGGAGCGGGACGAGCGGCGAGGTGGACCGGTCAAGCCTGCAATCTCCACCGAACTAGAGGTCAAGTGACTTGAGCTACTGGCCAGTACAAGACCGTGGACCTGTGGTTAGGCTGCTGGGCTATGAGCAGTGCCACGGAACCGGTCGGCGACGAGGCCGACGTCCACACCACGGCCGGGAAGCTGGCCGACCTCTACCGCCGCAACGAGGCGGCGGTGCACGCGGGCTCGGAGCGTGCGATCGAGAAGCAGCACGCCAAGGGCAAGAAGACGGCCCGTGAACGCATCGACGCGCTGCTGGACCCCGGCTCGTTCATCGAACTGGACGAGTTGGCCCGCCACCGCTCGACCAACTTCGGCCTGGAGAAGAACCGGCCGTACGGCGACGGCGTGGTGACCGGCTACGGCACCGTCGACGGCCGTCCGGTGTGCGTGTTCAGCCAGGACGTCACGATCTTCGGCGGCTCGCTCGGCGAGGTGTACGGCGAGAAGATCGTCAAGATCATGGACCTGGCGCTGAAGACCGGCAGGCCGCTCGTCGGCATCAACGAGGGCGGCGGTGCCCGCATCCAGGAGGGTGTCGTCTCGCTGGGCCTGTACGGCGAGATCTTCCGCCGCAACGTCCAGGCCTCCGGCGTGATCCCGCAGATCTCGCTGATCATGGGCGCCAACGCGGGCGGCCACGTCTACTCGCCCGCCCTCACCGACTTCGTCGTCATGGTCGACCAGACCAGCCACATGTTCATCACCGGCCCGGACGTGATCAAGACCGTCACCGGCGAGGACGTCGGCTTCGAGGAGCTGGGCGGCGGCCGGACCCACAACACGAAGTCCGGCAACGCCCACTACCTGGGTGCCGACGAGGACGACGCCATCGCGTACGTCAAGGAACTGCTCTCCTACCTGCCGTCGAACAACCTCGCCCTGCCCCCGGCCTTCGACGCCCCGCAGGACCTCCTGCACGGCAGCCTGGAGGACTCGGTCACCGACGAGGACCGGGAACTCGACACGCTGATCCCGGACTCGGCGAACCAGCCGTACGACATGCACGAGGTCCTCACCCGCGTGCTGGACGACGGCGAGTTCCTCGAGGTGCAGCCGCTGTTCGCCCCCAACATCCTCGTCGGCTTCGGCCGGGTGGACGGCCACGCGGTGGGCATCGTCGCGAACCAGCCCACCCAGTACGCGGGCTGCCTGGACATCGACGCCAGCGAGAAGGCGGCCAGGTTCGTCCGCACCTGCGACGCGTTCAACGTCCCGGTGCTCACGTTCGTGGACGTGCCGGGCTTCCTGCCTGGCACGGACCAGGAGTGGAACGGCATCATCCGCCGAGGCGCGAAGCTCATCTACGCCTACGCCGAGGCGACGGTCCCCCTCGTCACGGTCATCACCCGCAAGGCGTACGGCGGCGCCTACGACGTCATGGGCTCCAAGCACCTGGGCGCCGACATCAACCTCGCGTGGCCCACCGCCCAGATCGCCGTCATGGGCGCATCGGGCGCGGCCAACATCGTGCACCGCAAGACCCTCGCCAACGCCGTGAACAACGGCGAGGACGTGGACGCCCTCCGCGCCAAGCTCCAGGCGGAGTACGAGGACACCCTCTGCAACCCCTACGTGGCAGCGGAACGCGGCTACGTGGACTCGGTGATCCCCCCGTCGTACACCAGGGCGTACGTCGCACGGGCCTTGAACGTGCTGCGCGACAAGCGGGAAACCATGCCGCCCAAGAAGCACGGGAACATCCCGCTGTGACCGCCGCCGACCGACCGCTGCTCAGGATCGTCCGGGGCAACCCGGACGACCAGGAGCTGGCAGGCCTCACAGCGGTGGTGTCCGCCCTGGCGTCCACACCCGCACCAGGACCTACGGCACCGGAAGAACGCTCGGACTGGGGCAACCCGGCCCACCGGGTGCGCACCCCGCTGACCCCCGGCCCAGGCGCCTGGAGATCTTCAGCCAGACCCCACTGAACACCGCGAGTCCCTCACTCGGACACCCCGTGTCCCTCAGTCAGACACCCGGCCGGCGTGGTCGAGGTGTCCGAACGAGGGACACGGGGTGTCTGAGCGGTCGACTCGCGGGGGTGGGATCAGCACTCCACGCGGCGGCTGTTGACTTCCACCGGTGCGGCTCCCAGCACGACCACTTCGCGGCACCGCACGCCCACTGAGGGCACGGTCAGGCGCAGCAGCATCCAGACGGCCAGGCCCCCGTGCTGCACCTGGGTCTCGACCACTTCCACGTTCCCGGCCCGCACGGCCCCGGCCACCCCCGCCAGTCCTCCGACCGCGGCGGTGTCCGACCGGGCCGAGGCCACGACGGACGACATCACCCGCTCTTCGGCCAGGTCGGCGGCATTGGCGAACGGCCACACGGGAACCCCGTACCCCACCGGGTCGGCGGCCAGCACGCGGCCGACGACCAGCACTCCCGCCACGGCGCCCAGCACCAACGCCACGACCACCATCCGGGACCCGCTGGGCCGGGGACGCGCACTGACCAATGCCCAACGCTTCACCACACCCAGCGTGCCCAAGACGACGTGAGCCCCGCATCGGTAGTTCTACGCGACCATGCCTATACTCCAACTAGAATAATCAGAGCGGAGCAAACACATGACCGTCCGCCCACTGGCGATGGTGGTGCTGGAACTCCTCCACGAGGCCCCGATGCACCCCTACGAAATCCAGCAGAAGATCCGCGAGCGACGCCTGGGCAGGCTGACGAAAGTCACCGTCGGCTCGCTCTACCACGCCGTGGAGAAGCTGGAGAAGGACGGCCTGATCGAGGTCGTGGAGACGAGCCGCGAGGGGAAGCGGCCCGAGCGCACGACGTACCGGCTGACGACCACCGGGTTGGACGCCTACCGGGAAGAGGTGCGGGCGAGCATCTCCGAGGTCGGCACGGAGTTCCCGCGGTTCGCGATGGCCGTGCAGCAGCTGCACAACCTGCGCCGGGACGAGGCGATCGCGGAACTCACCAGGCGGGTGCACGCGCTGAGGAAGGGGCTGGCGGGCGAGGACGTGACGATCGCCGAACTGACGAGCCGCAACCTGGAACCGCTGTTCTGGATCGACCACCGGTACAGCCGCGCGATGCGGCAGGCCGAGTTGGACTGGGTGGAACGACTGATCGATCAGCTCTCGAACGACGAGCTGACCTGGCCCGATGCGGCTGCCCGCCGCATCGAAGAGCTTGAGGAGGACCGGCGATGAGCCGGCAAGTGAACCCGTGGGCAGCGCTGTCGGCGCTGTGCATCGGCTTCTTCATGATCCTGCTGGACACGACGATCGTGAACGTCGCGATCCCTTCCATGATCAAGGACCTGGACGCGGGACTGAACGAGATCATCTGGGTCAACAGCGTCTACCTGCTGGCCTACGCGGTGCCGCTGCTGCTGACCGGCAGGCTCGGCGACCGCTTCGGCCCCAAGCGCCTCTTCCTGACAGGCCTGGTGGTGTTCATCGGGTCGTCGCTGTGGTGCGGGCTGTCCGGGAGCGTCGAGGTGCTGATCGTCGCGCGCGGCGTGCAGGGTCTGGGCGCGGCGATGATGACGCCGCAGACGATGGCGTTCATCACCCACCTGTTCCCGCCTGCCAGGCGCGGTGGCGCGATGGGCCTGTGGGGCGCGGTCGCGGGGGTCGCGACGGTCACCGGGCCGCTGCTGGGCGGCGTGCTGGTCGACAACCTCGGCTGGGAGTGGATCTTCTTCGTGAACGTGCCGGTCGGCGTGGTCGCGCTGGTGATGACGGTCGTGCTGGTGCCCGACTGGCAGCCGGGCACCAGCCACAGCTTCGACCCGCTCGGCATCCTGCTGTGCTGCCTCGGGCTGTCGCTGGTGGTGTTCGGCGTGCAGGAGGGCCAGCAGTACGCGTGGGGCGACGTGTGGGGGCCGATCACGATCCCCGAGATCATCGCGGTGGGTGTCGCGCTGCTGGCCGGGTTCGTGGTGTGGCAGGCGGTGAACAAGAAGGAGCCGCTGCTGCCGCTGCGGATCTTCGCGAACCGGAACTTCTCGCTGGGCAACGCGGCCAACCTCGTCATCGGCTTCGGCGTCACGGGCCTGTTCCTGCCGCTGATCGTCTACATCCAGTCGGTGCTCGGCCTGTCCGCCGTGGAGTCTGGTCTGCTGACCGCGCCGATGTCGCTGCTCTCCGGCGTGATCAGCGCGGTGGCCGGCAAGCTGTCGGACCGCCCGTGGGCCCGCTTCCTGCCCGCCGCCGGGTTCACCCTGCTGGCCATGGGCATCGCGCTGCTGTCGTGGCGACTGGAGCCTGGCCTCGCGAGCTGGGAGCTGATCCCGGAACTGCTCGTGTGCGGCGCCGGGCTCGGCATGGTGTTCGCCCCGCTGGCGAACATCTCCACCCGCGGCGTCGACCGCAAGCTGATGGGCGCGGGCTCGGGCATCTTCAACACCTCCCGCCAGGTCGGCTCGGTGCTGGGCAGCGCCGCGGTCGGCGTGCTGCTCCAGGCGCGCCTGGACGACCACCTCGCGGAGACCCGCGGGAACTTCCCGGCCGCGTTCACCGACGCCGCGGGCGACACGATGCTGCTGCTGGTGGCCGTGCTGCTCGTCGGCACCGTCTGCACGCTGGCGATGCGCAGCCCCGCCGCCGCGCCGGTGGCCGATCCGGTTCCGGTGAAGCAGGAGAGCTGAGAGCCGGCACTAGGCTCACCGATGTGCGCCTAGTGCTGGCTTCGGCCTCCCCCGCCCGCTTGTCCGTGCTGCGCGGAGCGGGCGTCGAGCCCGTCGTGCGGGTGTCCGGTGTGGACGAGGACGCGGTCGCCGCCGCGCTGGTCGACCCCAAGCCCGCCGAGGTGGTGACGGCGCTGGCCGTGGCGAAGGCGGAAGCCGTGCTGCCGCTGGTCGTGGAGGAGTTCCCGGACGCCGTGGTGATCGGCTGCGACTCGATGCTGCTGACCGCCGACGGTGTGCTGGAGGGCAAGCCGGGGACCGTCGACCAGGCCCGCGACCGGTGGCACCGGATGGCGGGCACGTCCGGCACGCTGCTCACCGGTCACGCCGTGCTGCGGCTGCGGGATGGCGAAGTCGTCGCGCGCGGCGCGGGCAGCGAGCCGACGACGGTGCGGTTCGGTCGTCCGAGCGAGCCGGAGCTGGAGGCGTACCTGGCGACCGGTGAGCCGTTGCAGGTCGCGGGCGCGTTCACGCTCGACGGGCTGGGCGGCTGGTTCATCGACGGCATCGACGGCGACCCGTCGAGCGTGATCGGCATCAGCCTGCCGCTGACCCGCCGCCTGCTCGGCGAGATCGGCGTTCGGGTGTCCGACATGTGGTAGCCCTGGTCACAGCCAGGCATTTTCGGGAAGCTCGACCCACGTCCACGACGTTGGGGGAAGCGAGATGAACGAGTTTCTGACGCGCCGCCGCCACATCGACCTTGGCCGCAGGAAGACCACCGGCTGACCGGGCCACCGCCCCCGTCCGCCATCCCTGCGCACACCTCGGAGCAGTTGTGTCGTTCATCCGCACGTACACCAAGCCGAAGGTCTTCGGCTCAGCGGTCCTCGCCGGGCTCGTGCTCGGCGCCCTCACCGGGTTCCTCGCCAAGCAGACCGACCAGACCTGGCTCGTGACGACGTTGACCAAGATCGGTGGCGTCTTCACCGACCTGCTGCAGCTCACCGTCATCCCGCTCGTCTTCACCGCGATCGTCGTGGGCATCACCAGCCTGCGCAGGCTGGGCGGCTCCCGCACCGCGGCCCGGCTCGGCGGCAAGACCCTGATGTGGTTCGCGATCACCTCGCTGATCGCCGTGCTCATCGGGCTCGCCATCGCGATCATCTTCAAGCCCGGCAGCGGTGTGCAGGTCACGCCGTCGGAGTCGGCGCTCAAGAAGCTCGCCACCCGCGACACCGGCTCGTGGAGCGCGTTCTTCGACAGCCTGGTGCCGTCGAACCTGTTCAGCGCGTTCACCGAGGGCCAGGTGCTCCAGGTGGTGTTCATCTCGCTGCTGATCGGCTTCGCCGCGTACGCCATCGGCGACCGCGCCGCCCCGTTCGTCGCCCTGACCCGCTCGGCGTTCGACCTGATCCAGAAGGTCGTGAGCTGGATCATCCTGCTCGCCCCGCTCGGCGTGTTCGGCCTCATCGGCTCGGCGTTCGCGACCTACGGCAACAGCTTCGTGAAGCCGCTGTTCTCGCTGATCGCCGCTGTCTACGCGGGCGCGCTGCTGGTGCTGTTCGTGGTGTACCCGCTGCTGCTGAAGTTCGTCGGCAAGGTCAGCCCGGTGACGTTCTTCGCCAAGGCGTGGACGGCCATCCAGTTCGCGTTCGTGTCCCGCTCGTCCGGTGCGACGCTGCCGCTGAGCAGGCAGACCGCCGCGAACCTCGGCGTCGACGCCGACTACGCGAGCTTCGCCGTGCCGCTGGGCACGACGACCAAGATGGACGGCTGCGCGGCGGTCTACCCGGCCATCGCGACGGTGTTCATCGCGAACCTGTTCGGCATCCAGCTCGGCGTCGGCCAGTACCTGCTGATCATCGCCGTCGCCGTGTTCGGCGCCATCGCCACCGCGGGCACGACCGGCTGGTTCACCATGCTCACCCTGACCCTCGGCGCGGTGAACCTGCCGCCGGAGGTCATCGCGACCGGCGTCGCCGTGGTCTACGCGATCGACCCGATCCTGGACATGATGCGCACCGCGACGAACGTGGCGGGCCAGATCACCGTGCCGGTGCTGGTCGCGCGCAGCGAGGGCCTGCTGGACGACGAGGTGCTCAACGCCCCGAGCGCCCCGCCGCTGCTGTCCGAGCCGGCGCCCCGCGAGCCCGTGCCTGCTTGATGGTTCCCTAGGCCCCGCACGCCCGGAGGTCGG
>JBDSAJ010000689.1:0-14056 GCA_039922235.1 Umezawaea sp. | reverse complement strand
CATACTGGTGAAGGCCTCGTCGGGTCGATTCTGTGTGGTAACCGAATCCAACCCGACGAGGCTCTTCACGTTCGCGGCAAGGTCAACTCACACGAGTTACAGACACAACTTCTGTCAACCTGCTTAGAGACCTAGGGCGCCTGGAGGTCGGCGCGCAGCCCGGCCACCTGCTCCTCCGGCAGGTCGAGTCCGTCCAGGAGGTCGAGCGCCGCCTCGCGGTCGAGGTCGCCGTAGACGTCGTGCAGGCTGCCCCGCAGACCGTGGAACAGCGCTTCGTGGAGGACGGGCGTGCTCGCGGCCCTGCGGTAGAGGCCGTGCTTGAGCCGCCAGGGCACCGGACCGGACACCGCGAGCACCCGGCGGGCCCGGCGCAGCGGCCCGTCGGTCAGCTCGTCGAGCCCCACGACCACCTCCGCGAACGCGGCGTCGACCGTGGCCGGGTCCTCGAACCAGTCGACCCACAGCGAGTAGGTGACCGGCTCGGCCGACTCCAGCGCCTCCAGGCGCCGCCGGTAGGCGTCCCAGAGCAGGACCTCGGCTTCCGGCACCAGCGGGGTGGTCTTGAGGTACATCGTCACCGCGTACTGGTCGAGCAGGTCGAGCAGCCCCAACACCACCCGCACCCGCCCCACTTCGTCCAGGGCCGGGTCTTCGAACGCCTTCTCGGTCCACTCGTGCGCCACGTCGTTCGGCGTGCACGACTCCTCGTCGCCTTCCGGCGTCAGGTGCAACCAGCCGTCACCGACACGGGTCACGTTCCACCCGGCCAGCCAGTCCCGCGCCAGCCGCGCGTACTCGGAGTCCATCCGTCCAGTGTGGTTTTCATGAAACCCCTACCAGCGCAAACAAAGAATCCGCGGGTCACATTGTTACGTTGACCGCCGTTGAAGCCAGTTCAAGCATCTTCAGCCACCACAACTGCTCCACCCACAGCAGTGTGCAACAACCAAAGTCCTGCACACGGTGTGCCACCAAGCAGGAGCCCACCACCCTTTCGGATGGCCAACGGTCAAATCAACCGCCTACCGCGTCATCCCACGACGGCGGGGCCGAGGCGGGCAGACCTCTCAGCCTGTCTCCCCCTCCAGAGCCCACACCTGCTTGAGAGGGAGGTCCGCTCGCACATCCGCGGACAAGGCCGCGTAGTGCTGAAAACTCGCTCCAGGAGATCTTCGGAGTTCCAACCTTGATGGCGAATCGCTATGTGGACAGGTACTGGCGGGCTTGCCTGGTGATACCACCCCAGGCGGCGAGCAAGCCGACCGCACCATGGGCAGCCATAGCACCCTGCAACTGCTGAACCACTGCCAGGCCGACCCGCCTGTCCGCCCGGAAAACCCCTCAGGACATGCCCTCCCGACCCAGGCACCGCACCCCGCCCTTCAGTGTTCACCGCACGATTCGCGAACGACGCCGCTCGTCATGCCCAGCACTGTTCTGGCTTCTGGTACCCCTGCTTGGAGTGGCCGACGAGCACCGCGGGGGAACGGTTCTGCGCCGCCGGATGCGCCATGCCTGGGACCAGCAAGTCCGAAATCAATCCGGTGGATTCGGGCTGGCCGCAAGGCATTCAGCCATAGACTTCGGCAGTCAACGCCAACGAGGTCCGGCCGTTGCGCGCCGGTGGGGAGTAGATCGCATGCAGGATCCTTCGGACTCGATGGAGATCACCGAACCTGAGGAGCACAGCCGGAGCGATAGCACCGACTCACCTGGTGTGGACGATCCGACGTCCGACTCGGACATCGACTCGACGGCGACGGTCCTGGTGGAGGTGCTCCCAGGAGTGGCTGTCATCGCCGGTGAGGTCCCGCCGGAGCTGAAGCCCGATCTGATCGACTTCGGGATCGTGCCGGCTGCCGACCGCCGGCAGATCTCAGCGATCCTCGCCTCGGTCGGGAACGCGGCGACCGTGGTCGGCAATGTCGGAAACGCGTTCGCCGGCGTGCAGGGGCTCTACCGGATCGGCGGCACGGCGCAGGCCCTGCTGAACAACGGCGCGACGCTCGCCGTCAAGGAGGGCGGGAACCTCGGAGCGGTGCTGGGGCACGGCCGCGTCCTGCATCAGGCCCGCTTCTACTCCGTGAATGCGGTGAGCAAGGCGTCGATCGCGGCCTCGGTCGGGCCGGCGCTGGCCATGATCGCCCTTCAGATGATGCTGAGTGAGGTCACGGGCCTCGTCAGGACCAATCTCGCGGTGACAAGTCAGGTGCTCACCGCCATCCGCAAGGATCAGTGGGCCGAACTGACCGGGCTCGTCGCCGCTATCGATCGCGCGGTCGACCAGGCGCGAGAGATCGAGTCGGTCCCGACGTCCTTGTGGGAGGACGTCGCGGGCAGTGGAGCGCTGCTGCAGAAGCAGCTTGAGCTCTACCGGGGGAACGTCCGCGACCACGTCAGCCAGATCAGTCGGGCCGACGCACGCAGCCACCGCGAATACCTGCAGACCAACGACAAGGTGATCGCCTTCGACGTCCACGCTCTCCTGTCCTCACTCCAGGCATGGACCGGGTATCACGCCCTTCGCGCGGCGAGGGCGAGAGCCGCTGGACGCGAGGACGCCACCGAGGCGCACTACGCCGAGATCATCGCGCGCGACACCCGCGCGGAGTTCGACTCCGCTCTCGCCGAGACGACGAGCCTCGTCGACGCGCTGACGCGGGAGCTGCGGATCACCGCCGTGCTCGCCGTCCCCGACTCGTGGCCGCTATTGGGGAAGCGGAACGACGTGAAGGCAGCCCGCGAACTCTCCGCCCGACTTCTGGAGGCGATCAAGCCTCTCGCTGACGCTCTCCATCCGCCGACCCCTCCACTCGACGCTCCGGGCGTCGTCTGCGCACCCGAATCGCTGGACTCTGAGCCGTACCTTCGCATTCTGCGATGGTTCTTCGAAGACGGTGAGTTCCTACGCGTCCTCGGCTTCCCCGACCAGCTCGTTACCGTCAGTCCCATTTCCGCGATCGTCGGCGGTGCGATGGACATGTTCACGGCGGCGGACAAGTCCACGGCAAAAACACTGGTCGCCGTCACGGATCGCCGTATCATCACGGCCAAGCCAAACGCATTCCTCGAGCAAGCCGAGATCCGTCACGACATCCCGATCGACCAGGTGCGATACGTCCGAGCAACAACCACACAGGACAAAAGCTCACGCTCGGCGATCGACCTCATCACGCGCGACGAGAACATTCGGTGGCTCTTCCACACCGACATCGACAACACTCAAGTAGACGCGCTCGCCGCCGTACTTGCCGAGTCCATGACGATCCCGGACGCTGAACGCCATGAGCTTCAACGGCGGCGCTACGCCTCCATTGAGGCAGCCGAGAAGAGCGGGAATACCGGCACGACGTCCACCGAACCGCCTGGATCCGAGGCCACGACCTGATCACCGCCCGCAAATCAGGGTGCGCGGTTCAAAACACCCACCAGGCCTAGTCCCACCAGAGGATCCGCACGCAGCAGTCACACCCGAGACGCACGAACCGCACCACATCAACGAACTGCACCCAACAACCGCCAGCACATGCCGACTGCGATGGAGTGCAGCCAACAAGCCGAGCCTCACTCTGCCAGTGTGGACGCGGGTCTGCCGTTGATCAATCAAATTCGGCGTCTGGTTTCGCTCCAAGGCTGAGCGCTCGACAACAGCAGACGCGGGGCGAGCCGGGAACTCGGGGTCGGTAGTTCACGCAGTTCGTCCAACACCTCGGCCAGCGTGCCCGCACAGGTCCAGCAGGCTCGCGGGCGTGCCGCGATCACCGATTCGGTCAGGAAACGGCCGGCGTTGGCTTCGACGTCCGACCGGATGCGCAGGATGTCGAGCCATTCCCCGTGCAGGAACGAGTAGACGAGTTCGTCCAGTTCGTGTGGCGGGTCCGGGGAGTGCTTGCGGTGAAAGCGCCAGCCGTCGAGGTGGAGTTGTCGGAGGCTGAGCATCCGCGTGAACTGGTCGAGGGTGAACGGACTCATGGCCGCTGCCTTTCGGGGGTGGTGTCGGCTCGCGAGCCACGCTCAACCGCCTGGATCACGACGACTCGACTCCGATGAGAGCCCTGCCGCCTCGCCGTCGACCGACGTCTCCCTTGACGGACACGCAGTTCCGCGTAGCACATCGTGATCACCACGATCAGGACCGCCACCACCACGACCTGCCAGCCGGAGATCGTCAGAGGTGCCACCGCACAACTCATGCAGCCACGCGGGAGCCCTGTGAGGTCGGGTCATGATCAACCTCCCGACCGTTCTGCGGTGCGGACACCCGTGCGGCGATATCGGCGACCGAAGGTCGAGGGGGCAACCGCCGCCGAACCCTTGGTCGTGGGATCGACTCGCGCACCGGGGCAGCACGACCACAGTCCTCGCTCGACAGACGATCGAAATCGAGGAGCGCGTGTTTCAGCGCTGCGCGGAGCCTGCCGACCTCCAACGGCGCGAGTTCCACCGGACCGGCGGTGGAGGCGGTGACGGTGAGGCCGTGTGAGGTCAGGTGGACGGCCAGACGCGCTCGGCGACCATGGTCGTCTCGACACGGAACCGTCCACAGGTCCGGATCACGCTGCCATCGCAGTCGCCGCAGCAGTCGCGACAAGGGTGTCCCCCGCTGATGCCTCGACATGGTCGTCTCCATTCCCGATCAGGGCCGGCCCGCACGGCTTGGTGGCTGGGTTTCACCGTCGCCGCACGAGCCGGCGATGCGTGGCAGGCAGGCGCCGCACACGCGTCTCGACCTGCCTGACGCTCGCCACGCACCAGCGGTCCCACTGCTGGCGAGAGCGTCGCCGACACTCCATGGGAAGCATGTGGCCAGAAACATAGCGGTAGGATTCCTAGATTTGGTATCACTCAGTCGGGTGTTCAGTCCGTCGTCTTGACGGCCGATACAGATCGCAGACTCGGATTACCTTCGGAGGCCGCACAGATGGCAACAACCCCGACCGTTCGTCGTTTGGTGCTCGCGAACGAGCTGCGACGACTGCGTGAGGCGGCAGGCGTGACCCCGGAGCAGGCCGCCGACTACCTCGGCTGCCGAATCAGCAAGATCAGCCGGATCGAACTGGCGCAGAACGCGCTCACCGTGGGCGACGTCAGGCTGCTCTCGACCCTCTACGGCGACACGCCGCAACACGCGGAGATCATGGTCGACCTGGCACGGGGACAGCGTCAGCGTGGCCGCTGGACCGGCCACCAGTCGGTCTACCCCGAGTGGTTCCGGATGTTCGTCGACCTGGAACAGGACGCGGACACGATCCGGTCGGTCGAAATCGAAGTGATTCCCGGCATTCTGCAAACCTCGAACTACATCCGCGCGGTGCACGCGGACGCACAGCCGATCGGACCGAATGACGACGACGTTGAGAACAGCGTCCTGGCCCGCATAGAGCGTCAGGGGATCTTCACCAGGGAAGACCCGCCCGAGCTGTCGTTCATCCTGTCCGAGTCCTGCTTGCGCAGGCAGGTCGGCGACCGTGAGGTGATGCGCGAGCAACTGCTCTCCCTCACGGAAATGGCACGTCTGCCCAACGTGCAGATCCAGGTGCTGCCGTTCGACGCGAAGACCTTCACCGGCCGGATCGCCTACCGCTTCACGTTGCTGAACATCCCAGCGCCAGGGATCGCGTCCCCTCTGGAGTTCGCCTACGTCGAGTGCTACGACGACGCCCGCTACTTGGACCACAAAGGGGCTGTGACCGCCTATCTAAGCTTGTGGGGCAAGCTGCAAGCCGCCGCGCTGGGTCCGAAGGAGTCCCGCGACTTCATCTTGGATGCGGCGGAGCAACTCGCCTGACATCCAGGAAGGACGGTCGCAGATGGGAAACACCGCGATCCGCTGGTTCACCAGCAGCTACAGCTCCGCCAACGCTCAGTGTGTGGAGGCGGCATTCATCTGGTTCACCAGCAGCTACAGCTCCGCCGACGCTGAGTGCGTCGAGGCGGCATTCATCCCCGGTCACACGCTGCTGCGAGACAGCAAGCTCGGTGAGGGAAGCCCGGTCCTGGCCTTCGGCCCTGCGCGATGGGCGTCGTTCACCTCGGCCATCGCGGACGGGGTTTTCGACCGGCACGGGTGAGATCGACATGTCGGTGTCGAGGCGGTGCTCAGCCGCCTCGACACCGAGCAGACCTCAGGTGGTGGATCGTCCTGGCATGACGTAGCCGAGTGCGACCAGCGCCTTGCGGAACTTGAGTTCCTGGTCATGGGGGATGGCGATGTGGCGGTCGCCGATCGGGCGACACAGCGTGCGGAGTCGGCGGTCGCGGGTGATGAGCGCGGCGGTGGCGGGGTCGGCGCACTCGATGACGCGGGCGGGGCCGAGGTCCACCAGTCGCGAGGCTCGACGGGTGACATCGTCGATCAGGGTGTCCAGGGTGCTGGGCAGGTCGTGTTCCGCGCGGTGGGTGAGGAACGCGGTGAACTCCTCCAACGGGCGGCCGGTGTCCAGCGCGGTGAGCAGGCTGGTGGCGGACACGGCCCAGACCCGGTCGGCGGTCTGCTTCGCGTAGGCGGAGAGCAGGAGTCGGTCCGAGGCGGAGATGTCCCCGGTGGCGACGATGTCGAGATTCGGCAGGATCTTCAGCGAGTGGATCCCGTCAGCGCTCGCGGCGGGCGGCTCGTAGGTGCCCGTCAAGCCCAGTGCGTAGGCCCCCAGCGCGGTGAGCCTGACCGCCCGGAGGCCGTCGTAGCGGCTCAGCGCGGGCAAGTCGTCGGCGCCCCAGTTGTCCGCGAAGTCGTCCCGCGCGTCCTCGGGGTGGACGTAGTCGAGATCGACCAGCCCCAGCGTGCCCGCGTACTCGAACAGGACCGCCAGGGTGTAGCGGCCTTCCAGGAGTTCCCAGCCGTGGAAACCGTCGTAGCCGAGGCTTCCGTACTGCGGGTCCCCCAGGTAGAGCTTCCACAGCGCCATGTCGTTGCGAACGATCGTGGGACTCATGTTGCCCCGACGCATGGTCGTGAACAGGGTGTCCACGTCGACCCACTCACCCACCGGGCAGGTGGCCAGCGCCTTGGCGACCATCGGACGCCGGGTCTTGGCGGCGGTCAGCACGTTGCGGATGCGCTGGCCCTTGATCTCCTCGATCCGGCTGAACTCGTCGATCACCGCGTGCGTGAGCCAGCGCTGCCACAGCAGGCGGATGATCTCCGCGGGCGGTTTCCCCAAGGCGGCACGCCCCTTCGGGGTCAACTGAAGTCGGGTGCCTTCCAGCTTGGCGAGGCCACCGGCCTGGACCAGCAGCGGCCAGGCGAACGCGGCGATGGGCTCCTCGGCGTAGAAGTCGCCGTGCGCGAGGTGGGAGCCGACGACGCGGATGGTCGCCGAGGAAGGTCGGCTGGTCTTGTCGCTGCACTTCACGTCACCGGCCGCGCACAGTTCGAGCACGGTACGCAGGTCGGCGAGCGCGTCCCGCTCGGTGAGCCGGATCCACTGCTCGTCACCGTCCGGCAAGGGACCGTTGTCGTTCATCGTCCTCGTCTCAGAGCCAGTGATCTTGTGGCCCTCGACGATAACGCCCAGCGCACCCCGAGTGTTCGGCTCGGGGTGCGCTGGGCGTTCGACTCGCGGGTCAGCGTCGACGCTTGCGGGACCGCAGGTAGTCGCTGACCACCGCTGCCCCCAACCCGTCCTCATCCGGCGCCACCACACGCCCCCCACTACGCCGCGCCACCATGTCCACAAAAGCCGCCAACCGCGGATCATCACCGAGCTTGAACACGGTGATCGACGCGCCGAGCTTGGCGATGTTGTCGACCTCCACCAGGGTCTTGCCGATCGTGCGCGGCAGCGGCGGGTAGTTGAACTCCGCCTCGCCGCTCGGCTCCAGGTGGGCGGTCGGCTCGCCGTCGGTCACGACCAGGACGACCGGCTGGGCGTCCGGGTGGCGGCGGAGGTGGCGGCCGGCCAGCAGCAGGGCGTGGTGCAGGTTCGTGCCCTGCTCCCAAACGCCTTCCAACGACGTGAGCCCGCCGATGTCGACGGTCTCCGCGTGCCTGCCGAACGTGATCAGCTCCAGCGCGTCCGTCCGGAACCGCGTTCGCACCAGGTGGTGCAGTGCCAGCGCGGTGCGTTTCATCGGCACCCAGCGACCGTCCTGGACCATTGACCACGACGTGTCCACGCACAGCGCGATCGCAGCGCGGGACCGCAGTTCGGTCTCGGTGATCTCGACGTCGACCACGTCCAGCTTGACCGGCCCGCCACCACTGCGCAGCACGGCGTTCGTCACCGTCCGCGGCACGTTCCACGGCTCGGCGTCGCCGAACTGCCACGGCCTGGTGCTGCCGATGGGTTCGCCCGCAGCACCCGCGCGGTTGTTGTCGCGGTCGCCGCGCGGTGTCCGAACGCTGTCCACGACACCGCGCAGTGCGGTTTCACCCAAGCGCCGCAAGGCTTTCGGGGTCAGCCGCAGGTCGCCGTCCGGACCGCGTTCGAGCAGGTTCTGCTGCCGCAGCTCACGTTCCAGCTCCGCTAGCCGCTGGGCGTCCACCCCCGCCTCGGCACCCAACTGCTGGACCAGCGACTCGATGTCGATGTCCTCCAGCCGGGCGCCGGGGTAGGACTGGCCCAGCTGCTCGGCCAGTGCGTCCAAGTCGGCCAAGTCCTGCATGGCCTGGGCGCCTTCGCCGAGGCCGAGGGGGTTCTGGCCGCGGAAGCGGGCTGAGCCGTTCCAGTCCTCGCCTGGGCGCAGGCCTTGCAGCAGGGAGTCCAGTGTGGACAGCTGCTGGCCGACGCCGGAGTTGCCGAACGCCTGCTGCGACAGCGCGGCCAGTTCGGCGCGCTGCTCGTCGGTCATCGAGTTCATCATGCGCTGGGCGGCGGCCGAGCGTTCCGCCAGCGCGTCGATCAGCTCGTCGACGTTGCGCGGGTTCTCCGGGAAGAACTCGCCGTGCTTGCGCATGAACTCGTCGAAGCGCTGAGGCGTCTCGGAGTCGCCGACGGCATGACCGGCCAGCAGCTCGTTGAGGTCAGCCAGCATCTCCTGGATGCGCTGGACGTCGCCTTGGTCGACGCTGCTCATGGCCTGCTTCATGCCCTGGAAGCGCTGGTCCATCAGCTCGCGGCCGAGCAGGTTCTGGATCTTCTCGTACGACTCGCGCGCCTCGGGGGAACGCCAGTCGTAGTCGGCCAGGTCGCGCACGGCCGCGGCGGTGCCCGGAGGCAGCGCGTCGAGCTGCGCCTCCCGGAACCTCTCGTCGTCGGTCGGCTCGGGGAACAGCGCCTTGCGCTCGGCGCTCAGCGCCTCGGACAGCAGGCGCTGGACCTCCTGCAACGTGCCGTCCAAGCGGTGGCGGCGCTGGATCTCCGACCGCTTCTTCCACAGCTTGGACATGAGATCGTCCAAGCCGCGCGTGCCCTGCACGCCGCGCCGCAGCAGCTCGCGCAGCGCGGCGGCGGGCGAGGAGCCCTCCATGACCTCGCGGCCGAGTTCGTCCATCGCGGCGCGCAGGTCCGTCGGCGGCGCGAGGGGGTCCGGGCCGTCGACGTAGCGCCCGTAGCGGTATCCGCTCATCCGTACACCGATCGATCGTCGTCGCTGCTGTCCTTGCCGATCTGGCGGGTCAGGTAGAGCGACTCCAGCGCCAGCTCGACGGCGGAGGCGATCCGGCCGACCGGGTCCTTCGGGCCGACGCCCATGCGGGCCGCGACCTCGTGCAGGATCGGGAGTTCCGGCAGTGCCGCGAGCATGTCGCCCGCGTGCACGCGCTCGCCGGTGGCGACCGGGTGGCCGTCGGTCACGGCGTCCGCCAACGACTTGAGGTTGAGCCCGGCGAGCGTGGAGCGGGCGGTGTCGGCGATCGAGCGGCGCAGCAGGTGCGTGAGGATCTCGATCTCGCGCCCCTCCTCCCCCGCTTCGAACTCCAGCTTGCCGCGCAGCACCTCGGGCACCGACTCCAGGTCGACCGGGCGGGCGACCGCGGGGGTCTCGCCGACCAGCGCGGACCGGCGCAGCGCGGACGCGGCGACGGTCTCGGCCGCCGCGACGGCGAACCGGGCGGACACGCCAGAGCGCTGGTCGATCGCGGAGGACTCGCGCAGGTGCCGCACGAACCGGGCGACGACCTCGATCAGGTGGTCGCCGACCTCGGCGACCAGGTCGGCCTCCTGGCGGACCAGGTCGATCTCGTTGGCGATCTCCAACGGGTAGTGCGTGCGGACCTCGGCGCCGAACCGGTCCTTGAGCGGCGTGATGATCCGGCCGCGGTTGGTGTAGTCCTCGGGGTTCGCGGTCGCGACGAGCAGCACGTCCAGCGGCAGCCGCAGCGTGTAGCCGCGGACCTGGATGTCGCGCTCCTCCATCACGTTGAGCAGCGACACCTGGATGCGCTCGGCGAGGTCCGGCAGCTCGTTGATCGCGATGATGCCGCGGTGCGAGCGCGGCAGCAGGCCGTAGTGGATGGTCTCGGGGTCGCCGAGGCTGCGGCCCTGCGCGACCTTGACCGGGTCGATGTCGCCGACGAGGTCGCCGACCGACGTGTCGGGCGTGGCGAGCTTCTCGGCGTAGCGCTGGTCGCGGTGCCGCCACGTGACGGGCAGGTCGTCACCCAGTTCCTCGGCGCGGCGCTTGGACTCGGGCGTGATCGGGTCGAGCGGGTGTTCGCCCAGTTCGGAGCCCTCGATGACGGGGGTCCACTCGTCGAGCAGGCCGACCAGGGTGCGCAGCAGGCGGGTCTTGCCCTGGCCGCGCTCGCCGAGCAGGACGAAGTCGTGCCCGGCCAGCAGGGCGCGTTCGAGCTGCGGGACCACCGTGCGGTCGAAGCCGACGATGCCCGGCCAGGGGTTCTTGCCCGCTCGCAGTGCGATGAGCAGGTTCTCGCGGATTTCGGTCTTCACGCTGCGCGGCAGGTGGCCCGCGGCGCGGAGCTCACCCGCGGTACGGGGAAGTGCGGAGGAGGCGGTCACCCGTTCGACGCTACGCACGTTTGCCAGACTGGTCGACGTGGAGCAACTCCAGCGGCGGTGGGCCGTGATCGCCGCGGTGGTGCTGCTGGTGCTGGTGAGCACGGCGTTCGGCCTGTTCCAGGTGTCGAAGTCGCGCACGTTCCAGTTCGCGGGCGAGCTGGTCGACCGGGTGGAGACCGACCGGAAGGTGGTCGCGCTGACGTTCGACGACGGCCCCGGCGACCGGACCCCGGAGGTCGTGCGCACGCTCCACGAGCTGGACGTGCCCGCCACGTTCTTCGTCGTCGGCTCGGCGCTGCACGACAACCCCGGTTTCGGCCGCCGGCTCGTCGAGGCGGGCCACGAACTCGGCAACCACACCTATTCCCACCAGCGGATGCTGATGGTCTCGGCGGAGTTCGTCGCGCAGGAGGTCGAGCGCACCGACGCCGAGATCCGCGCCGCGGGCCACACCGGACCGATCCACTTCAGACCGCCCAACGGCAAGAAGCTGTTCGCCCTGCCGAACTACCGGCCGGAGGGTGTCCGGGCGGTGTCAGGGCGTCGGCTGGTGGGTCTCGATTCCGACGAATCCACCGATAGCCTGGTCCACACCCGCACTGCGGTTCGCACCTGGCTGTGCGGGCCGCGCGCGGCGGGCAGTCGTGCCGCCCGTGTCCTGGCTACCGTGTCGGGTGGTCGGGTCTGATGCTCGTCACCCACGCCTACCGATTCGCCCTGGACCCCACCCCGCGTCAGATCGGTGCCCTGCTCGCGCATACCGGGGCGGCGCGGGTAGCCCACAACTGGTGCCTCGGGCAGGTCAAGGCCAACCTCGGTCAGCGGGAAGCGGAACGCTCCTACGGTGTCGCCGAGGACGACCTCACTCCCGTGTTCTGTTGGTCGATGTATGCGATGCGCAAAGCCTGGAACCGGGTCAAGGGTGAGGTGGCGCCGTGGTGGGCGGGCAACTCGAAGGAGGCCTACGCCACCGGTATCGACAACCTGGCCCGAGGACTGAAGAACTGGTCGGACTCGACGAAAGGCCAGCGGAAAGGCCCCCGGATGGGGTTCCCCCGCTTCAAAACCAAGCGTAGATCCACCCCGTCGTGCAGTTTCACCACCGGGACCATCCGGCTGGAAGACGACCGCAAGCACGTCACCCTGCCGGTCCTGGGCACGCTCAAGACCCACGAGAACACCCGCAAACTCCACCGGCGGATCGCCAACGGCACCGCGAAGGTCACCTCGGCGACGGTGAAACGGGAAGCCGGCCGGTGGTACGTGTCCTTCTGCGTCCAAGTGCAGAAGCAAGACCGGCAGCCGACGCGGCCGGACGCGGTCATCGGCGTCGACCTGGGCATCAGGACGCTGGCAGTGTTCTCCGACGGCCGACCACCCGCCGACAATCCTCGGCACTACGACACCGCCCGCCGGAAACTGGCCCGACTCTCGCGCACGGTGTCCCGCCGGGTCGGCCCTGACCGGCGCACCGGCCAACGACCGTCGCGCCGCTGGCAGCGGGCCAACGAGCAGCGCAACAAGGTCCACCACCGCGTCGCGAACCTGCGGCTGGACGGTATCCACCAGCTCACCACCTCCCTGGCTCACGAGTACGGCACCATAGTGGTCGAAGACCTCAACGTGTCCGGGATGCTCCGCAACCGGAAGCTCGCCCGTGTCGTGTCCGATGCGGGGTTCGGCGAGATTCGCCGCCAGTTGACCTACAAGACCGCCTGGAACGGTGGTCGGGTCGTGATCGCGGACCGCTGGTTTCCCAGCTCGAAGACGTGTTCCGGCTGTGGGGCAGTGAAAACCAAGCTGCCCCTGCGGATACGGACGTACGTGTGTGACGAGTGCGGTCTGGTCCTGGATCGGGACGAGAACGCCGCGCTCAACCTGGCCGCGTTGGTGACGCGGCAGGTCGCCGGGAGTGGTCCGGAGACCCGAAACGGACGTGGAGCCGACCAGAAGACCGGGCCCGGCCCGGCAGGTGGCTGTGAAACGTCTACCTCGCACCGAACCTCCCGAGGTTCGGATCCGACGAGGACCTTCGTCCAGTGATGGGCGAATCACCGGGATTCACTGAATCTCAGTGCAACGGTTACACCTTCGTCACGGTCTCCCAACTGCTCACCCTGCGCACCGGAGAATGATCCAGAACGGCCACCGGACATCGGAGCATCAGTGAGCGGCAGCGTCGACTTCAGGTGGTCACCGGAACCAGCGGACTGGGGTGACGCCCTGCGCTCGGCCGTGCCGATGTTCCGCTGGGCTCCCTGGTTCGCGGGCCTGGTGCTGGCGGGCTCGGTGGTGGTGCTGCTGAGCGGCTCGACCGCGGCGGGGCTGTTCGGGATCGTGGTGTCCGGCCTGATCGCGGTGCTGATCCCCATCCAGGTGCGGATCGACTTCAGCGGCCACCCGCTGGCCGCGAACACCGTCACGGCCACCGCGGACGACCACTCGCTGCGGATGACCGTCGGCGACGCCGCGCGCAGCGAACTCCCGTGGGCGCACCTCCCCACCTGGACGGAGACCCGCCGGGGGTTCATCCTGCGCACCCAGGAGGGCGCGCGCGGCCCGATGTACGCCGTGCCCTACCGCGCGTTCGAGGACAACCACGCCCGCAACCGTTTTCGCGACCTCCTCGTCCGACACGTCGGACCGGCCGCCTGAGCGCTGAGCACCGTTACCGAGGCACTAACCTTGGACAGCGTGTCTTGTGCGAGTGCGACGCTGGTCGTCTGGACCTCCGCGTGGCTGCATGGTGCAGCCGCGGCCGACGACGTCCTTGACGCCCTGCAAGCCTGGGCGGACCTGCACGAAGTGGTGGCCGACGACGACGGCACCGCCACCGCGCTGGACCTCCCCGGCCCCGATGAGGCCCCCGTCGGCCCCGCCCTGCTGCTGGCGTCGCTGCGGCGCGCGGGCACCAGGACCGGCAGGCTCGCGCTCCCCGTACCGGGTGATGTCCGCGGACTGGGCGGCAAGGGCCCGCTGAGCACGTGCGCGCTGCGCGCGGGTGAGGCGGCGGTGCTGCCGGACACCGGTGTCGGCCTGGTCCCCAAGATCGTCGGCGACGGCGTCCTGCGCTGGACCGTCTTCGACCTGCCGTCCGCGTCGGGGGTGGAGCACGTGCCCATCGGCGAGGCGGAGCACGGTCTCGGCAGCGCGATGCG
>JBDSAJ010000688.1:0-21542 GCA_039922235.1 Umezawaea sp. | reverse complement strand
GCGCACAAGCGCCGCGGGCCCTTCGTGGTCTACTCCGGGTCGACCCAGGCGAACTGGATGCGCTGCTGGCCGAACTTGCGGGTGACCAGCGTGCCGCGGCCGGGCGGCTGCGGGGACGGCTTGAGGTTGCCGACGAGGTTGCCCTCTTCCTTGCTGCCGCTGCCGATCATGAACGGGGCGGCGATCTCCTTGAGCTTGCCGAGGATCGGGTCGAACATGGCGCGGGAGGCGCCACCCATGCGGCGGACCACGATGACGTGGAGGCCGACGTCCTTCGCCTGGGGGATGAACTCCGCCAAGGGCTGCAAGGGGTTCTGGCCGCCCTGCGGGGCGACGAGGTCGTAGTCGTCGACGATGACGAACAGCTCCGGGCCCTTCCACCAGGACCGGTTGCGGAGCTGGTCCTGGGTGACGTCGGGGCCGGGGAGCCTGCCCACCATGGAGCCGCGGACGTCCTTGACCAGGTCGACCAGCTGCGTGGACGAGACCGCGTAGCTGAGCAGGTGGTCGGTGTCGATGAAGCCCAGCATGGTGCGGCGGTAGTCGACCAGCAGGATCAACGCCTCGGACGACGTGTACTGGGTCATGATGCCGCGCACGATCGCGCGGAGCATGCCGGTCTTGCCGGACTCGCCGTCGGCCAGCGACATGAAGTGCGGGTCGCTGTCGAAGTCCAGGTAGACCGGGGCCAGTTCGTCCTCGTCCACGCCGATGGGGACGAGGTGGCCGCGGTTCGGCCTGACCTGATCGGCCTGCGCGATGAGCTGCGAGTACGGCAGCAGGTCCGGGAGCAGGCGGACGGCCGGGGCGTGCGGGCCGCGCCAGGCCTGGGTGACCTTGGTGATCAGGTCGGCGATGCCCGCGGCGACGTTCGTCGGGTCGGACGAGGCGTCGATCCTGGGCAGCGCGGTGAGGAAGTGGAGCTTCTGCGGCGAAAGGCCGCGGCCCGGCCTGCCGGGCGGGATGTTCACCGCCACCTTGCGGTCCACATCGGACTCGCTCGGGTCACCGAGGCGGAGTTCGAACCTGGTGCCCAGCAGGTCCTTCATGGCCGGTCGGATCTCGGCCCAGCGGTTGGCTGCGAGGACGACGTGGACGCCGTACGACAGGCCCTGTGCCGCGAGCTGCTGCACCAGCGGTTCCAGGGTCTCGAACTCCTGGCGGAAGTTCATCCAGCCGTCCACGACCAGGAACGCGTCACCGAAGGCGTCGTCCTTGATCTCGCCGCGGCGCTTGCGGTTGCGGAACTCGACCATGGAGTCGATGCCCTGCGCGCGGAACCGCTGCTCCCGCTCGCCGATGAGCCCCGTCAGCTCGGCGACCATGCGGCGCGCCTTGTCGACGTCCAGCCTGCTGGCGAAGCCACCGACGTGCGGCATCCGCTCCAGGGCGGCGAGCGTGCCACCACCGAGGTCGAGGCAGTAGAACTGCACTTCCTGCGGGGTGTGCGTGAGCGACATCGACGTGATGAGCGTGCGCAGCATCATCGACTTGCCCGACTGCGGGCCGCCGACGATCGCGCCGTGGCCCGCGGCACCGGAGAAGTCCGCCCACAGCAGGTCGCGGCGCTGTTCGAACGGCTTGTCCACGACGCCGATGGCGACCTGGAGCTTGCCGTTGGTGAAGAAGCCGGGCGAGGTCAGGCCGCGGTCCTCGGTGGGCTGCAACGGGGGCAGCAGCGTGTCCAGCGACGGCGGCTCGTTGAGCGGGGGCAGCCACACCTCGTGCGCGGGCGGGCCCTGGCCGACGAGCTTGTTGACGACGACCTCGAGCTGGCTGGGCTCGTTGCTGTCCTCTTTCTTCTCCTCCACGACCGGCTCGACGGGCCGGATCGGCTCCTTGGGGATCTCGATGTAGTCCGGCACGAAGTAGCGCGGGCGCTTGTCGCCGGAGACCGCGGCCGACGGGCCTGCGGCCTGCAGACCGGCGGGCCGGTACGGGCCGGAGACGTAGAGCGCCTTGAACCGGACCAGCGGCGAGCCCTGGATGCCGAGGTAGCCGGAACCGGGGATGGGCGGCAGCTCGTACGCGTCGGGAACACCGATCGCGGCACGGGACTCGGCCGCGGAGAACGTCTTCAGACCGATCCGGTAGGACAGGAACGTGTCCAGGCCGCGCAGCTTGCCCTCTTCGAGGCGCTGCGAGGCGAGCAGCATGTGGATCTGCAGCGAGCGGCCGACTCGACCGATCTGCAGGAAGATGTCGATGAAGTCCGGCTTCGCCGTCAGCATCTCGGAGAACTCGTCGATGCAGATGAACAGCGCGGGCAGCGGATCGAGGTCGGCGCCGTTCTCACGGGCCTTCTCGTAGTCCCAGACGTTCTTGTAGTTGCCCTTCGCCAGCACCTCCTGGCGTCGCGACACCTCGCCCGCGATGGCGTCCTTCATGCGGTCGACCAGCGTCAGGTCGCCAGCGAGGTTGGTGATCGTCGCGGCGACGTGCGGCGCCTTGTCCAGACCGAGGAACGTGGCACCACCCTTGAAGTCGACCAGGATCATGTTGAGCGAGGTCGACGAGTGCGTGGCCAGCATGCCCAGCACCAGGGTGCGGAGGAACTCCGACTTGC
Organism: Umezawaea sp.; assembly: GCA_039922235.1. GTDB lineage: Bacteria > Actinomycetota > Actinomycetes > Mycobacteriales > Pseudonocardiaceae > Umezawaea. Next base: position 18,976 of record JBDSAJ010000688.1, on the reverse strand, counting down.
CGGAACCGGTCGCGCCGCTGCACAGGCCGTGCGGCCCCATGCCCTCCATCGCGGATTCCTTGATGTCCAGCTCGACCTGCTGACCGAACTCGCCGATGCCGAACGGCACCCGGTAGCGGTCGCGCACCGGCCTGGGCCGCCACGCCTGCTGCACGTCGAACGTCATCGGGTCGCCGGGGATGCCGAGGAACTCCAGCAGCGGCGGGTTGTTGCTCATCGACAGCGGGTCCTCGTCGCTGCCACCGGTGTCGACGCCGCCGACCCGGTACGGCGAGAGGCGGCGGGCCAGCGCCTCGGCCTCGACCACGCTCAGCCAGTCCGGGCGGCCGAACCACTCGACGCCGCTGGCGCTGCGGGCGCCGAGCTTGTCGTCCTCGATCACCAGCCGCAGGCCGCGACGGGCGGTCAGGTTGCCCAGCGACTCGGACAGGTCCAGCAGCGTCACGCCGACCAGGCCCTCTTCGAGCAGGATCTGCTCCTCGCGGGTCACGTCGCCGTCGTCGATCACGATCACGATGTGCGGCTGGTCGGCGGGCGGTGGGGCGTTGCGGGTGAACCGCTGCCGGTCGCGCAGCTCGTCGTCCAGCATCTGCTCGACCTCGGCGAGCGAGCCCGCCATCATCCGCATCTGGCCGATGCCGTCGACGATCGTCGGGTGCTGCACGTGCGGCAGCCACTTCGTCCACTCCCACTGGGCCTTGGTGCGGCCCGCCGTGACGACGGCGATCAGCAGGTCGTCCGGGCAGTGGAACGTGGCGAGCTGGGCCAGCAGCGCCCTGGCGAGACCGCGCTTGATCTCGATGTCGCCGATCAGGCCGACCGCGGCGAACCCGCGCAGCGCGATGGAGATCGGCAGTTCGGGCACGAGCGAGTGGGCGCGCACGAAGCGGCGCAGCGCCAGCGTGGCGATCGGCTCCAGCTCCTCGACCGGGCCGGTCTGCGGCGGCACGAGCCGGGTGGCGAGCCGCTGCGAGCCGCGGCCCGCGCGCAGGTGGCAGAAGTCCGGGTCGTTCTGCCTGCGCTCCCACATGCGGCGGGTGGTGGCGAGCGACCACAGCATCTGCGGGTCGGGGTGGACCCACTCGCGTTCCGCGCGCTGCTCGTCGGCGGCTTCACGGGCGCGGTCGCGCATCTGGCCGAGGTACCGCAGGTAGTCCTTGCGGTCCTCGTTCATCTCGGCCTTCTTCTGGCCCTTGCCTCCACCCATGCCGCCGGCCATCATGCCGACGGTCGAGATCATCATCATGCCGGGCATGATCATGGCCGCGGGCGCCTTGGACCCGGTGCTGAACATCAGCGCCATCATCCCGAGCGAGGACACGATCATGACGGCGGGCAGCGCCTTCATCATGATGTTGCCGGGGATGACCCTCGGCACCTCGGGCGGCGGTTCGAGGTGCACTTCACCGCCGGGAGGCCGTGGAGCAGCAAGGCGTGGCGTTCGCTTGAACTGCAGCGTGCTCACCTAACAGGCACCTCTTCAAGTCGTTTCGAAACAACCCCTCGGCGCATTCCCGCTCCGCACCGCGGGCGCACCACCTGCACTTCACCGACACTATGGCGCACCCGTCCACCGGTCGGACACGGGTCGGTGGAAAACCTGATCGAACGTGTTCCCCCGAACCGCCGGTGCGCACGTGACCGGTGCGGCCATACTAAGGTCGCTCGCCGGGCCGGTGTGTCCGTTCGGCGGAAAGCGCGAAACAGACTTAGGGGGTACTGGTGGCGACCGGTACGACGGTGTTCAGCCGGGTGACGGTGGTTGCGCCGCGAACGCGCATCGACGTCGCGCTGCCTGCCGACGTGGCGGTGGCCGACCTGCTGCCGATGCTGTTGGACATGGCCAAGGAGGCAACTCCGGACGGCGGTGTGCGGCACGGCGGCTGGTGCCTGGCGAAACTGGGCGACAGCCCGCTCGACCCCGGCCGCACGCTCGCGTCGCTCGGCGTCGTCGACGGCGACCTGCTCCAGCTCCGGCGGCGCAACGAGAACCCGCCGCCCCCGCTGTTCGACGACGTGGTGGACGCCATCGCGGAGTCCAACCCGGACAGCTTCCGCCCGTGGACCAAGGACACGGCGCGGCGCTACGGGCACATCGCGGGCGCGCTCGCGCTGATCGCCGCCGCCGTGTCGCTGCTCATGGCGGGCAGCATGGCGGGTGGCAGCAGCCTGCCGGTGGCCATCACGGCGGGCGTCATGGCCGTCGTGGCACTCGCCTCGGGCACGGTCGTCGCCCGCTTCTACAGCGCCATCGACACTGGTGTGCTGATCGCCGCCGCGGGCGCGCTGCCCATGGCGTTCGTGTCCGGCCTCTACATCGTGCCCGGCTCGGTCGGCAGGCCCAACCTGCTGCTCGCCAGCGTGCTGGTGCTGATCTTCGCGTCGGCCGCGATCATGCTGATCGGCCAGGGCATCACGGTGTTCGTGGCCGCGGCGACCGCGGCGGGCATGGGGGCGGTCGCCTTCCTGCTCGCGACGCTGATCGCGCACCCGTCGGCAGGCGTGGCCGCGGCCACCGCGGCGGTGTCGCTGGCAGGCCTGTCGGTGCTGCCCCGGATCACGATCCAGCTCGCCAAGCTGCCACTGCCGACCGTTCCGGGCAGCGCCGAGGACCTCAAGGAGGACACCGGGTTCCCGGAGTACGCGGTCATCGAGCGGCGCACGGCGATCGCGCACGAGTACATGACCGGCATGATCATCGGCAGCGGCGCGGTCGCGGCGCTCGCCGCCGTCATCGCCGCGTCGGACGGCACGATCTGGGGCCCGCTGCTGGCAGGCGCGGTGACCCTCGTGCTGCTGCTGCGCGGCCGGGCCTACGCCAACGGCGCCCAGGCCGTGGCGCTGCTCGCCAGCGGCATGGTCGCGGGCGCGGGCGTGCTGGTCGGCTGGATGATGGACGCCACCCCCACGACCCGACTGCTGTTCGTGTTCGGCGCGCTGGTCATCGTCGGCGCGGGCGCGCTGGTGCTGGGCGTGATCTTCCCCAACCAGAAGTTCTCGCCGGTGCTGCGCCGCATGGTGGACGTGCTGGAGGGCATCCTGATCGCCTCCGTGCTGCCGCTCGCGCTCGCCGTGATGGACCTCTACATCGTGATGCGCCAACTCATCGCGCCCTGACCCGCGAGGACGCCTACCACCATGCGTGTTTCCCGGACCGTCAAGAAGGCCGCCGCCGCGACGGCCGTCGTACTGCTGCTCGCGACCGGACCGCTGGCGCCCGCTACCGCGGTGGCCGCGCCGACCCCGCCGAACTCCGTGCCACCACCGGTCGACCCGAGCTTGCTCGACAAGCCGGCCGAGCCGGCGGCCGATGTCCCGTACACCCCCACCAACAAGGCCTGCATCGCCTCGAACACCGGCGGCCGCCCGATCGTGCCCAAGCCGAAGGCGCAGATGGTGCTGCGCCTCGAGGACGCGCACCAGTTCGCCACCGGCAAGGGCGTGAAGATCGCGATCATCGACACCGGGGTGGAAGAGCACCCGCGGTTGCAGGGCCGGGTCGAGGCGGGCGGCGACTACGTCGTGACCAACGAGAAGGGCACCACCGACTGCGACGGGCACGGGACCGAGGTCGCGGGTGTGGCGGCGGCCAGCCAGGACCCCAGCACCGGGTTCGTCGGCGCCGCCCCCGACGCGCAGATCCTCGCGATCCGGCAGACCAGCGACCGGTACGAGTTCAAGGACAAGTCCGGCGCCGACGTCCGGAAGTCCGCGGGCAAGGTCACGACGCTCGCCCAGGCGATCGTGCGGGCCGTCGACCGCGGCGCCAACGTCATCAACATCTCGCTCACCTCCTGCGACTCCCCCAAGGCGCCGAGCACGGGTGAGCGGAAGCTGCAGGCCGCCATCGACTGGGCGGTGAACAAGAAGAACGTGGTGATCGTCACAGCCGCCGGGAACATCGGGGCGGACGGGACGGGCTGCAAGGAGCAGAACGACAACCAGAACGTGGACACCGTGAAGGTGGTCGCCTCACCGCCCTGGTACAGCAAGGACGTGCTGTCGGTGGCGTCGATCAACGACCAGGGGGAGCCCTCGGCGTTCAGCGTGTGGGGGCCGTGGGTGAGCATCGCCGCCCCTGGCGAGAACATCACCACCCTCGACCCCAAGGGCACCGGGCTGACCAACGCCAAAGTCGACGACCAGGGCACGCCCACGACGATCCAGGGCACCTCGTTCGCGTCGCCCTACGTCGCCGGGGTCGCGGCGCTGGTCCGCGAGAAGTACCCGAACCTGACCGCGCGGCAGGTGATGGAGCGGTTGACCGCCACCGCCCAGCACCCGGGCAACCCGTCCGGGCGCGACCACAAGGTCGGGGCCGGGATGATCAACCCGATCGCGGCGCTGACGGCCGTCCTGCCCTCCGAGCGCGAAGGGGCAGTGGCTCCGCAGGTCGCGCCGCTGCTGACGGACCTCGGCGACACCACGCCGAAGGACAACACCCCGCTCGTCGTGGCGCTGTCCGGCACCGGCATCGGCATCGGACTGCTGCTGCTCACGTTGTTCGTGGTGCACACGATGAACCGGGGCCGAGAACGCCGGATCGTTCGCCGCACCTGACGGGGAATGGCGTTCGGCGTGAATTCCGCCACGATTGTTTCGAGCAGGAAAACTCGCCGAAGCAATTTCGCGAGTCGAACGTTCGGGCACCCTTTGTGGAACTTTCGGGCACCTCGGTGAGCGCAGATAGGTGTCCGAACGCGGAGTTCGGGGTGTCGGAGTGAGGGACACGCGGTGTCCGAGTGAGGGACTCGCGACCTGCCGGCTGGTGCGCTAGTCCTCGCCCAGCACGGGCGGGGCGGTCTTCTTGGGCTTGCCGAGGAGTTCCTCGGCGGAACCGGCGATGCGGACCTTGGACTTGTGCTCCTTGTCCCCGCCCTGCTGCCCGCCGCCGCCCATCGGGGCGCCGCCCATCATGCCGCCGCCCGCGGGCTGGCCGCCCGGAGCAGCGCCGCCTCCACCCGCAGCCGCCGCAGCGGGCCGTGTGGCCCCGGAGTCGACCGGGTGGGGTTCCTGCACGGCCATGTACCCGCCGGACTGCGTAGGGCCCTGTTGGGCGGCCGCAGGAGCCTCGCCCGCGCCGCCTCCCACGGAACCGCCACCGACGGACGCGCCACCCACCGAACCGCCCCCCACAGAGCCACCGCCGACCGAACCACCGCCGGGCAGCGTGCCGCTCATCGAGCCGCTGCCCGCGCCGACGGCCGCCGCGGTTTCCGGCTTCGTCGCGCCGCCGGACTCACGGATGGCCCCGCTCATGCCCGCACCCACGCCGGTCAGCCCCTGCGGTGCGCCCGCCTTCGCGGGCTCGGCGAACGCCCAGTTCTGCTCCGGGTACCGGTGGTCCATCTTCGGCCCGGCGAACTCGGCGTCGACACCGCTCAAGCCCTCGCACAGCCGGTGGAACGCCTCCAGGACGTCCCGCACCGACTCGTACATCTCCTTCGCCGGTCCCTTCAGGTCGTCCAGGTGCCCCACGATCCGCGCGTCGCCGTCCAGCGGCAGCCCGGCCGCGCCGGACACCACGTCGGCGGTGTCGCGGAACACCTGGGACATGTCCTGCACGATCCCGCGGATCCCCTCGGCGGTCTCGTCGAGCGCGTCGCCCATCGCGGTCATCGTGTCGGTCAGGTCGTGACCGGCCAGCCCGACCTTCTGCATGTGGTCCACAAAGGAGTCGGCCGACGCGCCCTGCCACGCGGAATCCAGCCGCCCCAACGGCTTCAGCAGGTCCTTGGTCACGGCTTCCGCGGCCTTCCCGGCCGCGCGCCACCGTTCCGCCTCGTCGTGGAGGTCGTTCCAGTCGCCGACGACGGGGGCGAAGTAGTCCTCGACCAGGTCCGCGATGCCGAGGCGGCGGCTGATCTGCGACAGGTAGTCGAGTTCGGCCCCGACCTCCGACTCGATCTGCCGTCCGTCCTTGCCACGCATGTCGTCCCCTACCGGCGGTCGGCCTTCTTGATCTGGTGCACGGCTTCGTCCTCGGTACCGCCGTAGTGGCCTGCCACGTCGTGCAGGCCCTTGCCCGCGGCCTGGAGGACCTCGCAGGCGCGGTCCAGCTGCTGCTGGAGCAGGTTCGCGGCGCGGCCGTACGCCTCCGCGCTGCGGAGCGTCCTGCCGATCTCGCCGAAGCTCTGCGGGCGCAGCGGGGCATCCCGCAACTCGCCGCGGGCCCGCCCCAGCTCCTCCGCGGCGTCGTCGACCCGCTCGGCGTACAGCTCCAGCCAGCGGGCGTCGACGCTGATGCCGCCCGACCGCGCCGGAGCGGCTCCCGTGCTGCCCAGACGTCGTGCCACGTCACTCATCGCGTGCCTCCCCCGGTGACTAGCGTGCACCACCCGCTCGGACGCCGCCGGACTCTGCGCGGTTCCCCCGAAGGGGTCAACCGCCCGTGGTGGGCTTGGCCGCGTCCTCCGGCAGCAGACCGGTGGGCGCGGGCACGGAGTCGTAGCTGCGCGTGGCCGAGTTGCGGTTGAGCTGCGGGCCGTCCGGGAGCAGGCCGAGGATGCTGGCGGGGGCGGGCATGAACCCGTCCTTGCCGAGGCCGAGCCCGCCGCTGGTCACGGTGTCCGGGATGCCGTACTTCACGCCGCGACCGGTGATCAGCTGGATCGGGCCGCTGCCGAAGTTCTCGATGGACGTCGAGCCGCGCACGACGCCGACCTTGCCCGGCGCCATGATGAACTGGCTGACGACCTCGCCGGTGGCGCCGACCTGGTTGATCTGCACCGGCACCAGGTCCTTGCCGCCGGGCAGCGCGGACGCGGTGGTCACCTCGGTGTGCTCGGACCTGTTGTTGGCGTTCACGTTGTCCGCGCGCCAGCCGAGGCACATCACGACGTTGTCCTCGTTCAGGTTCACGACCTCGGGGATCTCGGTCGGGTAGTTCTCCAGGTTCAGCGAGGAGACGACCTTGTTCACGTCGGACAGGACGATGTCCTTCGGCGCGGAACCGAAACCCTTGATGGCGAATCGGATCATGTCGGCCACCGCGATCGGGACCTCTTGCAGACCGTCCGCCAGCACGACGTAGTGGACGATCTTCCCACCCGTGCGCTGCGCGCGGAGGATGTCGCCGACCACGGCGCCCGCGATGAAGTTGACCGGCTCGCCGACACCGGAGATCTCGGGGGCCTTGAGGTCGCCGACCTGCCGGATCGAATTGAGCAGGCCTGCGCTGATCGGCCTCGGGGTCTTGCCCTCCAAGCGGAGCGCGTTGACGACCTTCGTGTCCGTGAGGTCGACCTCGGCGCGCACGGTGCTGGTCGACGTGATGCTGCTGTTGTCGGGTCGCTTGTAGACCAGGAACGCCTTCTTGCTGGTCTTGTCCGCCGTCACGAGCAGCGCGCGGTTGCCGTCCAGCTTCTGGCCGTTGCCGGAGACCCCAGCCAGGACGGTGGTCTTGAAGGTGGTGTTCGCCTCGGGGTCGTTCTGCGAGCGGTCCAGCGACGTCTGGTCGCACACCGACCACTCGGCGCCGATCCGCTGGTCCGTGCTGCCGGGCATCATGTCCGGCGCATCGACGATGCCGGTGAGCCTGCCCTTGGGGATCTTCGCGAGCGCCTTCTCGCTGACGATCTTCAGCTCACCGCCCGCCGCGGCCGCCGGGGCGCTGGCCGAGCCCGCCGCCGCGTCGCCGCCGCCCTGCCCCGTCTCACCCTTGTCCGGGTTGGACTCGCTGAGCAGCAGCAGCCGCGCGGACGCGAGGTTGAACACCGGGATCAGCTGGCGCTGCGGCGAGTTGCGCACCACGTAGATCTGGCCGCTCTCCTTGCTCATGACGATCTGCGTCTCGCCGTCGAGCTGCGGGTCCGGCGAGAACAGGCCCCAGACCAGGAACCCGACCATGCCCACCACGCCGAGCACCACGCCCACCATGGTCGCGCGGGAGTGGTTTCGCATGGGGTCGTGGAGCATCACCGCGTCTCTGCGCACCAGGGCCGATTGCATCCGGCGCAGCACGAAGCGATATGCCTGGACCTGTGACTTGGTGGTGGGTGTTGATGCCATTCTCGGCTCGCTGCTCTCCCAGTCGCGGTACGGTTCGGCAGGATATCCCGATGGGGGTTGCTCCGTGGGCGGGTTGACCAGACCTGACCCGATCACCCTCCCAGGACATCTTCCTCGCAGTCCGAGGCGCACCGAACACCGAGGCGAAAGAGACCAGAACGGATGTCCGTGACCACTCCACATCCGGGCCCGCCCAACCCCGGAACGGCTCGCCGGCCGGGGCCGCCTCCGCAGGGCAAACCCCCTGGACCTCCGCCCCCCGCTGCCCGTCCCGTCGGCCGGGCCCGGCGCCGTGCGGCGGGCGCGAGCCTGGGTGCGCTGCCGGTCGCCAACCTGGTGGTGCTCGAGGTCGGCGTCGCGATCGGGCTCGTGCTGCTGGCGATCGACCTCGGCCTGATGTACGTGGCGGGCGGCATCGCGTTCCTCGCGCTGGTCTTCGCCTTCTCGCGCAGGCGCGGCCGCTGGCTGACCCAGTGGATCGGCCTGACGGTCCGCTACAACTTCCGCTCGCACGGCCGCACGGCCAAACGAGACGGCCAGACCGAGATGAAGCCGCCCTCGGAGGAGGAGACCTCGGTCATCGGACCGGAGGACCCCCGTGTGGCACTGCTGCGGCTCGCCGTGCCGGACCTCGTCATCGCGCACGGCCAGGACCACGAGCGCAGGCCGCTCGGCCTCGCGTGGCACCAGGGCGCGTGGACGGCCGTGCTGCTGGTCGACCCGGCGCCGGGGCTGATCTCGCCGGTCGGCAGCGCCCCCAGCCTGCCGCTGGGCGCGCTCGCCCCGTGCCTCGAAGACCGCGGCGTGGTGCTGGACGCCATCTCGGTGATCTGGCACTGCTACCCCGGCAGCGCCGCCCTGCCGCCCGGTTCGCCCGCGCTGGCGTCCTACCTCGAAGTCCTCGGGCCGCTGCCCGCTGCGGCCCGGCGCACCACGTGGATCGCGGTCCGCCTCGACCCCCGCCGCTGCGCCGCGGCGATCCGGGAGCGCGGCGGCGGCGTGGTCGGCGCGCACCGCGCCCTGATCGGCGCGCTGTCCCGCGTGCGCAACGCGTTGGAGTCCGCGGGCGTCACGATCCGCCCGCTGGACCCGGACGAGCTGATCCGCGCGGGCATCTCGGCCGCCGAGCTGACGGCCGCCGCGGCGGGCACGAACCCCGTGTCGCTGCGGGAGAAGTGGTCCGGCGTGACCGCGGGTGGCGTTGGTCACGCCAGCTACGCGATCACCGGCTGGCCGTCGAAGGGCATGCGGGAGAACCTGAACTCGCTGACCGGCGTGCGCGCGCTGTCGTCGACGCTGTCCATGTCGATCTCGCCGAGCAGCGAGGACGGCCAGGTCGGGCTGCGCGGCCTGGTGCGCGTGAGCGCCCGGACCCAGGCCGAGTTGGACAAGGCGGACGACCGGCTCAAGACGTTGAGCGACAAGCTCGACATCACCCTCACCCCGTTGCGAGGCCTGCAGGTCGCGGGTCTCGCGGCGACACTCCCGCTGGGAGGCGTGGCATGAGCAGCTCACGGCTGTTGGACGCGCAGAGCCGCGGCAAGGGCATCGCGCCGGAGTTCCTGGTGTCGCCGGGCATGCTGGACGTGGTGAGCCCCAGCGGCGACCGCGGCGGCATGGTGCTCGGCTCGGGTCTGAACGGCGAGCCGCTCACGATTTCCGTGCTGCGGTCGGCGCCGACCCGCATGGTCGTCGTCGGCGGCCTGTACCTGGCCCGCCAGGTCGCCCTGCGGGCGATGGCGGTCGGCGCGTGGATCACCATCGCGACCGGCAGGCCCGCCGCGTGGCAGCCGGTCATGCGGGCCGCGGGGATGGGTGCCGACGGCCGCCCGTCGCCGCTGGCGCAGATGCGCAGGCTCAGCCCCGTGGAACTGCCGAGGCCGTCGGAGGACGCCCCGCTGCTGGTCGTGCACGACGGCGGCCACGTGCCGCAGGAGCTGTTCCCGCCGCGGTCGCCGTGGCAGACGACCATGTACGTGCTCCCCTACCTGCACCCGCAGGCGTCGAGCACCGCGTCCTCGGCGGACCTCGTGCTGGTCCAGCGGCTGCCGGTCGGGCAGGCGCAACTGGCGGGCCAGATCTGGCGGCTGCCGCCGCAGATGGCGCACCAGTTGACGACGCTGAAGGACGACCAGGTGATCGCGCTGGGGCAGAACCTGTGGCAGCCCCTGCGCCTCGTCACGACTCCAGGTGAGACGCAGATCCTGGGAGCTGTTCGCCGGGGCGACTGACGTTCCCAATTGTTCGGAAACACTTGTGCCCCGGTCCGCATCGGACCGGGGCACATTTCTGTGCGCGTGTCGATCGGCCCGCCGAAGCAATTCATTCACACCCGAAGTAAATCTGTGGACAATCAGTCGTCCGGTTTGTCCTTCAAAATTCTTGCGCTGCACATCGCGAAAGAACTATCAAATTCGTAGGGCACGGAGCGGATCGAGCAGGACACGCTCCGTGCACACCCGCGATGAGGGAGAACCCAGATATGGGAGATGTTCGGGGATCTTGGGCCAGAAGGGTGGCCGTCGTCGGACTGGCCACCGGTACCGCGGTGGCGATCACCGCGGCGTTGACCGGAGCACCGGCCGGCGCGGCCCCGGAGGGCGCCATTCGCGGTGCGAACGCCGCGAAAGCGTTGAAGGACAGCTACATCGTGGTCCTGAAGGACACCGGTTCCGCCGATGTCAGCGCGACGACCACGAGCCTGAGCGCGAAGTACGACGCGAAGGTCAAGCACACCTACCAGAGCGCGGTCCGCGGCTTCTCCGCGACGATGACCGAGACGCAGGCCCGCAAGCTCGCCGCGGACCCGTCGGTCGCCTACGTGGAGCAGGACGCCGAGGTCAGCCTCTCGGAAACGCAGACGCCCACACCGTCGTGGGGACTCGACCGCATCGACCAGCACGCACTGCCGCTGGACAACTCCTACACGTTCCCGAACAAGGGCGAAGGGGTGACCGCGTACATCATCGACACCGGCATCCGCTTCAGCCACAGCGAGTTCGCCGGTGGTCGGGCCGTGTCCGGCATCGACACCGTCGACAACGACAACGACGCCACCGACTGCGCGGGCCACGGCACGCACGTCTCCGGCACCGTCGGCGGCACGAAGTACGGCGTCGCCAAGGCCGTCAAGCTGGTCGGCGTCCGCGTCCTCAACTGCGCGGGCTCCGGCACGTACGAGGGCGTCATCGCGGGCATCGACTGGGTCACGCAGAACCACCTCGCCAACCCCGGCCCGGCGGTCGCCAACATGAGCCTCGGCGGCGGCGCGAACGACACCGTCGACCTCGCCGTCACGAACTCCATCGCCTCGGGCGTGGTCTACGGCCTCGCGGCGGGCAACAGCTACGGCGCGGACGCGTGCAACACGTCGCCCGCGCGCACGCCGAACGGCATCACGGTCGGCGCCACCGAGCGGACCGACGTCCGCGCGGCGTACTCGAACATCGGCACCTGCCTGGACATCTTCGGCCCCGGCACGGACATCACGTCGTCCTGGCTGACCGACGACAACGCCACCAACACCATCAGCGGCACGTCGATGGCGACCCCGCACGTGGTCGGCGCGGCAGCCGTCTACCTGGCGAGCCACCCGACCGCCACGCCCGCCGAGGTGCGCGACGCCCTGGTGAACGGCGCCACGTCGAACGCCATCCCCGACGCGGGCACCGGCTCGCCGAACAAGCTGCTGTTCCTGGTCGGTGGCACCACCGGCCCGCCGCCCACCGGCTGCACCGCGCAGACCAACGACACCGACGTCGCCATCCCGGACAAGGGCGCGGGCGTGACCAGCTCCATCACCATCTCGGGCTGCGTCGGCAAGGCCTCCACCACCAGCAAGGTCGAGGTGCACGTCAAGCACACCTACCGCGGTGACGTGGAACTGGCGCTGATCACCCCGAGCGGCGCGGTGCGCACGCTGAAGGTGGCGAACGGCAGCGACAGCGCCGACGACGTCAACGCGACCTACACGCTGGACGTCTCCACCGACAACGCCAACGGCGAGTGGAAGCTCCAGGCGAAGGACGTGTACGCGCAGGACACCGGCCTGATCGACAGCTGGACGCTGGACATCTAGAGCGTCGGTGGGAGGTTGACGAAAGGGCCCCGTCCGCGGACGGGGCCCTTTCGCTAACCTCCCACCCAGGGGGTCGGAGTTGTCGACGTTCGACGAGATCGCCAAGGCGTGCCAGGAGGTCATCGGGATGACCGCCGACCTAGGCGCGCGCCTGCGTGCGCTGGACGACCTGGCGGACCTCGCGCCGGTACTGGAGCGCACCGTCGCGACCGCCGTGCGCGACCACGTGGGTCTCACCCCGTCCGGCGCGCCCGTCTACCCGGTGCCGGTCGCTCCCGAGCCGTTCACGCTGCCCCGGTGGTCGATGCCCGACCCGCTGCACACGCACATCTTCGAGGGCCACCGCCGCAGGCTCAGGCTGCTCGGCTACCACCACCACTCCAGCGGCCGGATCGACCTGCTGGGCCGCACCACCCCCGACCGCCACCAGGTCTACGAGGCCCGCCTTGAGCACGTGCTGCCCGACGGCCGCACCGCCGCCAAGGTCAACAGCTCGTTCTTCCCGGACCACTGGTCAAGGCACGAGGTGGCACACGCGATCCGCTGCGCCTTCCAGCACCGGACCCCAGTCGTGAGGGACGATGGCCGCCCCACCCTGTCCCAGTGGGAAGGGCACTACCGGGGAGTCCTGATCCGCGGTTTCGTCACCGCGGGAGTCGACTCGCGGACGGCCGAGTTCGACGACGTGAGCACCGCCTGGCCGGTGTACGCACCCCAGGAGGTCCCGTGAAGGTCCGGTTCGCCCGCAAGGACGACGGCACCATCGCCATCTACCCCGACGACGACGCCGCGGCCCTCTACGACTTCCTCAAGGACGTGCCCCGCCGGTACCTCGCGGAAGCCGCCGACGCCGCCCGTGAAGCGCCGGACGACGGTGACGACCAGCGCTGGGGCGGCGACTACACGACCGCCGTGGTGCGGCGGGACGACGTGCTGGTGGTGAACGAGTACACCGACGAGGAAACCGTCTTGAGCCGCGAGGAGTTCATCGAGGTCGTCGAGGCCTACCTGGGTGCGTTGGACGCGTGACCAGCCTTGACGGCGGCGACGAACGCGTCGAGGCCCGCTCGACCAACCGACAGCACCGGCCCGGCGGGGTTCTTGGAGTCCCGGATCGCGCCGAGGTAGGCCAGCTCGACGCACTCACCGTTGGGATTGCTGTAACTGGACTTCTGCCATTCGCCCATCGCGACTTACTCCCCCTGGTCGACATCACAGACCGCTCGCCACCTCCGCGATCAACTCCATCGAAGCTGTCGGGCTGAGCGCGACCTGCTGCAGACGAGCGAACCTCAGGGTATACCCCTCCACCTCTGAGCCCTCGGTGTAGCGCCCCTCGGCGACGCTCTCGGTGTAGACCACGTCGTCGTGCGAGACATGGGCGAAGGAAAGCACGTTGAAGGGCGATCCCGGCGCGGGATAAGCGCCTGCCGCGAACGGCACCACCTGAATGGCGACATTGTGCAGCTCGCCCAATGTCAGAAGATGGAGCAACTGGGCTTTCATGACACTCGGGCCGCCGAATGGGGTGCGGATGACCGCTTCGGTCAGCACCGCTTCGATTCCAAGCGGGTCCTTGGCCGTCAGTCTTTCCTGTCTGGCCGCTCGCATGGATATCTGCTGAAGGGCGGTAACCTCGGCTCGAACCGGGTCATCGGCTCTCGCCGACGCGAGGATGTAGTCGGGTGTCTGGAACAGTCCTGGGATCAGGTCGATCCTGAACGTTCGGACCAGGTTGGCCTCGAACTCCAGCTCGATGTAGTTCCTGGCCGCGTCGAAGATGACCGTGTCGTCGCCCAGCAAGCGATTGCGCCTGGCCCAAGTCGCCTTGTCGAAGAGGGCGTTGCGCTCGTCATCCTCGATCTTGCAAGCCATGCCGATGGCGACCACGTCTCCCGGAGCAGCAGCCCACAGGGCGTTCTCCAGCTTGCTCAGCTTGGCGTTCGAGCAGCCGACCAGGCGGCCGAGTTCGACCAGGCTCAGGTCGCGGGAGCGGCGCCACCGCTCAAGCTCGCGCCCGATCGCACGCTCGGCAGCCGTCGGCCGGAAGGCTTCCGTCATGGCATCGAGCCTAGGGATCAACCGTCCACCCGGAACTATCCCTTTAGTGTGGGGATAACCGTTAACGAGTCGTCGAACTTGATCGGGGAGGGAACCCGGTTGGCTCCCGCTGACCGACGGTCAGCGTCGAAGCCTTGGTTTGCCTCTCGTTCTGATCTTTGCCGTGGGTTGGGCCTGGAGGTCTGTTCGCGGTTGGTCACGGGCAAAGCTGAATGATCAGGGTGGTCTTGTTGCGTACTGTTCCGGCTTGAGTGGTTTGTTTGCATGATTACAGGCACGCTGCGGGCGCGGTGTCCCTTCTCCCGTCTTTTTTCGTAGGGAAAATCGGTTTCATCAGTTCGGGTGACTGAGTTGATCTTTGGTTTTCGGTATTGTTGTGGCCATGGGGGAAAATGAGCTTGAGGATGCGTTGGTGGAATGCCAGCGGGAGATCAATGCGTTGATGGCGCGGCAATTGCGGTTGATCGCGGCGTTGGGGGCTCGGGAGCGGGGTGAGTATCGGGCCGAGCGGATCGGCTTGTTGTTGGCGTGGACGCCTCGGTGGGCCGCTGATCGGTTGGATCTGGCGGAGAAGGTGAGTGAACGGCTGCCGGCGTCGCTTCGGGCGTTGGAGGCCGGGGAGATCGACCTGTACAAGGTGCAGACGATCTATGAGTTGACGATGAACCTGTCCCGCGAACACGCGCGGGAGGTCGAGGGTCGGGTGTTGGAGCGGGCCGGGTCGCAGACCGGGGCGCAGATGCGGCAGCGGGCGCGGCGAATCGTGCTGCGAGTCGACCCGACCGGGGCTCGGGAGCGGGCGACGGCGGCGAAGGCTGCGCGCTGTTTCGGCCTTGACGTCGAGGAGGACGATATGGCGCGGGTGTTCGCGCTGGTCCCGGCGGACAAGGCGGTGGCGATCTCGCGGCGGGCGGACACGATCGCCCGCCGGATCAAGGATGGTCGGACGTTGGACCAGCGACGCGCGGATGTGGTGTGCGACCTGCTACTGGGAACGCCGAGCAACGTTCGAGTCGAGCTTCAGGTGACGGTCCCGGTCACCATGCTGATGGGTTTGGACGATCAGCCCGGCGAGTTGGCCGGTTACGGGCCGATCACGGCCGAGTTGGCGCGGGAGTTGGCGGGTGATGCGACGTGGCGGCGGTTGTTGACCGATCCGCAAGGCCGCTTGTTGGAGGTGGGGAGGTCGACGTATCGACCGCCTGCCGCGTTGCGGGACTTCGTGCGAGCGCGAGACAAGCACTGCGTTTTTCCAGGGTGTTCGGTGGCGGCGTCTCGGTGCGATATCGACCATACGATCGCCTTCCCTGAGGGGGAGACGTCGGCGGCAAATCTCGGGGTGATGTGTCGCGCGCATCACCGGGTGAAACAGGATCGGCGGTGGAATGTCGAGCAGACTTCGCCGGGTCGTTTTGAATGGACTACCCCGACGGGTCGGACTTATGTGAACGCCTGATGCGCTCACGGTGTCATTCGTTGCCCCAGCACGCGCACGTTTCGGGTAATCGCGGAACGTGCGGCCAATTCATCGTCCGGCGGGTAATCCACGCGGACCAGGGCCAAGCCGTGCGGGGGTGCGACGGTGACCTGGCTGGAGCGTTCGGTGGACGTCAGCAGGGACGCGGGCCAGGCCGGGGGTTTCCGGCCTTCGCCGACGGCCAGGAGGGCGCCTACGAGGCTGCGGACCATGGAGTGGCAGAACGCGTCGGCGGACACGTACGCGGTCAGCACGCCGTCCTCGGCGCGCGCCCAGTCCAAGCGCTGCAACTCGCGGATGGTGGTGGCTCCTTCGCGCCTGCGGCAGAACGCGCAGAAGTCGCGCTCGCCGAGGAGGAGCGCAGAGGCCTCGGTGAGGGCGTCCAGGTCCAGCGGGCGGGGCCAGGAGAGGGTGTCCAGGCGGCGCAACGGATGCGCGCCCGCGACTGCGTCGGTGACGCGGTACTCGTAGTGCCTGCGCATGGCGGAGAACCTGGCGTCGAACTCCGGGGGGACGATCCTGGTCTGGAAGACGCGGACGTCGGCGGGAAGGGCGCGGGACAAGCGCTTCGGGAGACCGGCAACGTCCACAGTGGACGGGAGGTCCACGTGGGCGACCTGGCCGGTGGCGTGGACGCCGGCATCGGTGCGGCCCGCGACGGTGAGGCGGACGTCCTCGCGGAGCACCATCGACAGGGTGTCCTCTAGCACGCCGCACACGGTGCGGCGGCCCGGTTGCCTTGCCCAGCCCGAAAAATCCGTGCCGTCGTAAGCCAGGTCGAGGCGGACGCGAACGAGCCCGTCGTCCCCAGCGGGGACAACGGGCTCGTCTGCGATGAGCGGGTCCGTCAGGACTCGTCCTTCTTGTCCTCGGCCTTCGGAGCCTCGTCAGCACCCTCGGCGGGGGCGTCAGCGGCGTCCTTGGTGGCGGACTCGGGCGCGTCGGCGTCCTGGTCCACGACCTCGGCCTCATCGGACTCGACGACGGCCGGAGCGGCAGCCTTCTCGTCCTTGGCGAACTTGGTCTTCCGGGCCGCCTCGGCCTCGGTGGAGACCAGCTTCTGCTGCACCAGTTCGATGACGGCCATGGGGGCGTTGTCGCCCTTGCGCGCCAGCGTCTTCGTGATGCGGGTGTAGCCGCCGTTGCGGTCGACGAAGAACGGGCCGATCTCCGCGAACAGCTTGTGGACGATGTCCTTGTCGCGAATGACCTTCAAGATCTCGCGACGGTTGTGCAGGTCACCGACCTTGGCCTTGCTGATCAGCTTCTCGGCGTACGGCCGCAGCCGCTTCGCCTTCGCCTCGGTGGTCGTGATCCGGCCGTGGGTGAACAGCGCGGTGGCCAGGTTGGCCAGCATGAGCCGCTCGTGGGCCGGCGACCCGCCGAGACGGGGTCCCTTAGTGGGGGTGGGCATCGCTTGCTCCTCGGATTACTTTCTGATCCTCTGCTCCGGCCCAGCCGTTTTCACGGCCTTCAGAGCTGCTCGGTCTCCGCGTAGTCCTGACCGTCGTCGTGGGTGTCCACGCCGCCGTCCGCCCAGCCTTCGGCCGGGTAGTCGGCCGCAGCGGCCGACGGGTCGAACCCAGGGGGGCTGTCCTTCAGCGCCAGGCCGAGACCGACGAGCTTCATCTTGACCTCGTCGATCGACTTGGCACCGAAGTTGCGAATGTCCAGCAAGTCCGCCTCGCTGCGCGAGACCAGCTCGCCCACCGTGTGGATGCCTTCGCGCTTGAGGCAGTTGTACGACCGCACGGTGAGGTCGAGGTCCTCGATCGGCATCGCGAACGCCGCGATGGTGTCCGCCTCGGCGGGCGAGGGGCCGATCTCGATGCCCTCGGCGTCGATGTTCAGCTCGCGAGCGAGACCGAACAGCTCGACCAGGGTCTTACCGGCGGAAGCAACCGCGTCCCTCGGCGTGATGGAGGGCTTGGTCTCCACGTCGAGGATCAGCTTGTCGAAGTCGGTGCGCTGCTCGACACGGGTGGCCTCGACCTTGTAGGTCACCTTCATGACGGGCGAGTAGATCGAGTCAACCGGGATCCGGCCGATCTCGGCACCGGCCTGCTTGTTCTGGACGGCGGGGACGTAGCCGCGACCGCGCTCGACGACGAGCTCGATCTCCAGCTTGCCCTTGCCGTTCAGGGTGGCGATGTGCAGGTCGGGGTTGTGCACGGTGACACCGGCCGGGGGCACGATGTCGCCTGCGGTGACCGCACCGGGGCCCTGCTTGCGCAGGTACATCGTCACCGGCTCGTCCTCCTCGGAGGAGACGACGAGCTCCTTGAGGTTCAGGATGATGTCGGTGACGTCTTCCTTGACACCGGGCACGGTGGTGAACTCGTGCAGCACGCCGTCGATGCGGATGCTGGTCACGGCTGCGCCGGGGATCGAGGAGAGCAGGGTGCGGCGGATGGAGTTGCCGAGGGTGTAGCCGAAGCCCGGCTCAAGCGGCTCGATCACGAACCGAGAGCGGGTCTCGTTGACGGACTCCTCGCCGAGCGAGGGGCGCTGGGAAATAAGCACTGGGTTCTTCCTTCTCTATACGACGCCCGCTATTTGACGCCGAAAGAAACGCCGGTCGCGGAGACCGGCAAACACGTGCGGCACACCATTCGCGCCGCCGTGGGACCCGACTCCGGCCGGCCACCTGGTGGTGACCGGCCGGAGGAGGATCACTTCGAGTAGAGCTCGACGATGAGCTGTTCGGTCACCGGCGTGTCGATCTGCGCCCGCTCCGGAACCTGGTGGACCAGGATCCGCAGGGTCGAGGGGACGACCTGCAGCCAACCCGGGATCGGGCGGTCACCGAAGGTGGCCTTGGCAACCTCGAAGGGCAGCGTCGGCAGCGACTTCGGCTTCACGTCGATGATGTCGAACTTCGACACCCGGAAGCTGGGGATGTTGACCTTCTGGCCGTTCACGATGAAGTGACCGTGAGCGACCAGCTGGCGGGCCATCCGGCGGGTGCGGGCCAGACCGGCCCGGTACACCACGTTGTCCAGACGGGTTTCGAGGATCTGCAGCAGGTTCTCGCCGGTCTTGCCGGGGCGACGAACCGCTTCCTCGTAGTAGCGGCGGAACTGCTTCTCCAGCACGCCGTACGTGTAACGAGCCTTCTGCTTCTCCTGCAGCTGCAGGAGGTACTCGGACTCCTTGATCCGACCGCGGCCGTGCTGGCCGGGCGGGTAAGGGCGCCGCTCGAACGCCTGGTCGCCGCCGACGAGGTCGACCTTGAGCCGGCGGGACTTGCGGGTCATGGGTCCGGTGTAACGGGCCATGTCAGTCTCTCTTTCTCAGTCTCGGGTCAGACGCGGCGGCGCTTGGGAGGCCGGCATCCGTTGTGGGGGGTG
>JBDSAJ010000687.1:0-10037 GCA_039922235.1 Umezawaea sp. | reverse complement strand
GGCGAAGGGGCAGCTCACGAAGTCGACCCGGTACGTCGGCACCGACGCCTACGTCAAGGAGAACCTGGGCTTCACGGCCGACTACCAGCCGACCAGCGTCCGGCACACGATCCCCGAGGCTGGGGTGGCGGGCGTCTACACCTACGTCAACACCTACAACCAGGACGGCTCGCCGTACACGAACCAGCTGCCCGCGGCCGGGGAGCTGAAGAAGGAGACCCTCCGGCTGGGGTACGACGCGCTCGGCCAGCCGACGACCGTGCGCACTGGCTACGGGACCAACGCGGAGACCGATCTGGTCGCCGCGACCGACTACACCGCCCTCGGCGAACTCGGCCACTACACGTTGCGCAACAACAACGGCGGTGTCGTCGAGTCGACGAGGACGTACGACTCCGTCACCCGGCGGCTCTCGCGGATCTGGTCGTCGAAGCAGACCGCGCCGACGACGTTGTCGGACGTCGGGTACAGCTACGACGACTTCGGCGGCGTGACCCGTGTCGCCGACCAGACCTCCGGCGACACGCAGTGCTTCCGGGCCGACCACCTGCGCAGGCTCACCGAGGCGTGGACCCCCGGCGACGGGGACTGCGCGCCGAACCCGGCGACCCCGGCGCTCGGCGGGCCCGCGAAGTACTGGCAGTCCTTCTTCTACGACGTGGCGGGCAACCGGACCACGTCGGTCGAGCACGCCACCGCAGGAGACCAGACGACGACCTACACCCAGGTGGCCGGGCGCCACGCGCTGGCGGGCACCTCGGTCACCGCCGCCGCGGGCACGAAGACCGGCTCGTACACCTATGACGCGGCGGGCAACCAGCTCACCCGGCCGACGCCCGCCAACGGCACCCAGACCATGACCTGGGACGCGGAAGGGCACCTGGACAGCAGCGTCGACAGCTCGGGCACCACGACCTACGTGTACGACGCCGACGGCAACCGGTTGATCCGCCGGGACCCGGTGGGCAAGACGCTCTACCTGCCCGGCCAAGAGGTCCGGTCGGTCAACGGGGTGACGACCTGCGTCCGGTACTACTCCCACGCGGGGCAGTCCGTCGCGTTCCGAGCGGCCACCGGTCTGACCTGGCTGGTCGGTGACCAGCACGGCACCGCGGAGACCACGGTCACCGCGGTCGGCCAAGCCGTGGCCACCCGTCGGACCACGCCGTTCGGCGGGGTCCGCGCCGCCGTGGGCGCCTGGTCGACGGCCATGGACAAGGGCTTCGTCGGCGGCACCGACGACAACACCGGTCTGACCCATCTCGGCGCACGGGAGTACGACCCGGCGACGGGTCGGTTCACCTCCGTCGACCCGGTGATCGACAACACCGATCCGCAGCAGATGCACGGCTACACCTACGGCAACAACAACCCGTTGAGCTACGTCGACGCCGACGGCCGCTGGTCGATCGGCGGCGCGCTGAAGAAAGCGGGCGGCGCGATCGCCAGCGCCACCGTCACCGTGGGCAAGGCCGTGGGCAACGCCGCGGTCAGCACGGTCAAGGAGATCAGGAAGGACCCGCTGAAGTTCGCCACCGGCCTCGTGGTCGGGGCGGCGGTAGCCCTGGCTGTCGGCGCGGTGTGCGCGACCGGTGTCGGCTGCGTCATCCTCGCGGCGGCCGCGGCGGGCGCGGCGGCCGCCGGATCCGAGTACGGCGTCGACGTCGCACAGGGCGAGAAGGAGTTCAGCGTCGGCGAACTCGGCAAGGAGATGGCCATCGGCGGCGCGATCGGCGGCTTGACCGCCGGCGCGGGCGTGGTCGGCGGCAAGATCCTCAGCAAGGTCAAGGGCGCGCTCGGCAGGACCGACAACCTGGCCGAGGAGGCCGTCGAGGACTCGGCGGCGGCCACTCGCCGGACGCCGGCAAGCTGCCACAGCTTCGCGCCGACGACGTTGGTGCTGATGGCGGACGGCACGACCAAGCCGATCGGTGAGATCGCGTTGGGCGACACCGTGCTGGCGACGGACCCGGAGACCGGCGAGGTGCGGGCCGAGCCCGTCACCACGTTGCACCGCAACAACGATCGTGACCTGACCGACCTGGAGGTCGCGGCGGCCGATGGCGGCGTCGAGACGCTGCACACGACCTGGACGCACCCCTTCTGGGACGCCACCGACGGCCGTTGGGTCAACGCCGCCGAGCTGACACCCGGTCACGTGCTGCGGTCGGTGGACGCCGAGGACGTCGAGGTCACGGCGGTGCGCAACCACATCGGCGGGCGGGTGATGCGGGACCTCACAGTCGCCGACCTGCACACCTACTACGTGCTCGCGGCGGGCAGCCCGGTCTTGGTGCACAACAACCCCGACGAGTGCCCGCTTGCCCAGGCCGCCGAACCCGCTGCCACTCCTGCCCAGGCAGTGAAACTCTACGAAGGGGTTATCTACATCGGCAAGGACCACATGAAATGGCCCAAGCCCGGTTCGGGCGGTATCGCTCGCGATGGGGAGCACGAACTCGCTGTCGCACGGACCGCCGACAACGGGAAGACCTTCGGTAGCGCTGTCGGGGCCGTCGGCAACCTTCACCCGATCAACCAGGCGGTTTCCGCAGGAGATCCGGTCACCCAGGGGGTGTTGGCGGCGGTGGTCTTGGCCAGAGCGGCGGCCCTAGCGCTGGCCAGTGCCAACCGGACGTTGACGAACCTCAGCCGTATGCGCGAGGACCAACGGTGAACGCGGCCGGAATCCGGACTCGACCCACTTCCCCTCCTCCCCAGGAAATGGCTATGACGACTGTGAGTTCCGCCCCGCCGAGACGCTGGGGTATTGGTGCGGCGATCCTCGCCGTGGTGGCCGGTGGGCTCAGCCCGCTCGCGGTGGTCCCCGCCGGGGTGGCCACCGCCGCCCCGGCGGCCTGCGCCGAGAGCCGGCCCACCGCCTTGGCCGCCGCCGCGATGGCCAAGGACTGCGGCCAACGGGTCGAGGTGGCGTCGCTGCGTTCGGAGGCCGCCCAGACATTCGCGAAGCCGACGGGTGGTTTCGTCACCGAGGAGTCGATGGAGCCGCGCTGGTCTCATCGGCCCGACGGGTCCTGGGCCGAGATCGACACGGGCCTCGCCATCGCGGCGGACGGCACCGTCGCGCCGAAGGCCACGGTGGTGCCGGTGGTCTTCTCCGGCGGCGGAACCGGTCCACTGGCGACCTTGCGGTCCACTGACTCCGCCGGTCAGGAGCTGTCGGTGTCCTGGCCGGGCGGCGCGTTGCCGACACCGGTCTTGTCGGGCGACAGCGCGACCTATCCGGGGGTGCTGCCCGGCGTGGACCTCAAGGTCACCGCCACCGCGCTGGGTTTCACCGAGGTGCTGGTCGTCAAGGACCGCCAGGCCGCGAAGAACCCGGCGTTGGCCGAGGTGGAACTGGGACTGGTGACCAAGGGGCTGCGCACCGAGCCGACGACCACCGGCGGCTTGGTGGCGCGCGATGTCAAGGGCGCGGCGGTGTTCACCTCACCGGCCCCGCTCATGTGGGACTCCGCGGACACCATCGCCGCCGCGGGCAAGGGCTTGGCCGCCAGATCCGCCGGGTCCACGGACAAGCCGCGCCGGGAGGCCCGCAAGGCCACCATGGCGGTGAAGGTGGAGGCGGGCACCCTGTCGGTCACCCCCGACAGGACGATGGTCGAGGACCCCGCCACCGTCTACCCGATCTACATCGACCCCTCGTGGAGCGGCGGGCTGCGCAACAACAACTGGACGAACGTCCTGAGCAAGTTCCCCGAGAGCACGTTCAACCAGAGCACCAGCGCGCTGAGCGACTCCGCCACGTGGGGTAGTGCGGGATCCGGCAAGGTCTGCGACTACTACACCTCCGGCGGGGTGTGCACCAGCACTCCCTATGTGGTCCGCTCACTGTTCCAGATGGACATCAGCGGCATCCGGGGCCAGAACGTGAAGAAGGCGTCCTTCCTGATCACCCAGAAGCACGCCTGGACGTGCGGCCCGAAGTCCGACGCCAAGCTGTGGCGGGTGCAGAACAAGGCCAACGGTGAGGACTTCTCCAACACCACCTGGAACCTCACCAACGACTCGAACAAGTTCTCCTGGAACGAGTCGGTGACCGCGCCCGGCAACCACCGGGCCGACGCGTCCTTCGGCTGCGACGGCACCGGCACCGTCGAGTTCGACGTGACCGGGATGGCCCAGAACGCCGCGGCGAGCGGAGCCTGGTCCCTCTCGGTCGGCCTGCGAGCCGCAGACGAGGGGAACGTCGGCCAGTGGAAGCGGTTCGACGCGAGTTCGGCGCGGCTGGCGGTCGACTACAACAATCCGCCGACCATGCCGGACTGGCTCCAGGTGGACGGCAACAACTGCGGGAAGGGCGCCAACCGGCCCGTGGTGCCGACGGACACCCCGACCTTGTCGGCCCGGCCATGGGATCCGGACGGCGACACGATGGATGTCTGGCTCGGCGTCGTGAAGTGGAACGGGTCGGGGTGGCAGGAGCCTGGCGTCGCCGGGCACCAGGACCTGATCCCCAACGGGGCCAGGGGTTATTGGACCACCCCGAAACTGGAGTCCGAGGGGATCTACGCCTTCCGTGCCCAGACCAACGACCGCGGCCTCGGCGGGGTCAGCCCGACGACTCCGACCGGTGACTGCGAATTCCAGGTCGACGTCACCGACCCGACCGTGCCGACCGTGACGTCGGCGGAGTACCCGGAGAACTCGGTCGGCTGCGCGCCGGAGGGCTGCGGCTCGATCGGGTACACGGGCAGGTTCACCTTCGCGAGCTCGCCGGACGTCGTCCGGTACAGGTGGGGCTTCGGCGCGCTGACGAACGAGACCGCGGCGCCCAGCATGGGCGCACCGGTGACGGTGTCGTGGACGCCGCCGGAGGGCACGGCGCTCCAGCAGAACCTGTCCGTGCAGGCCGTCGACCACGCGGGCCGGATCAGCACGAAGACCTACCCGTTCACCCTGCGCGTGCCCCAGGCCGCGAAGGTCCAGTGGAAGCTGGACGAGGTGGGCGGCACCACGCTGGTCAACCAGCAGGCCCCCGGCGTCAAGGACGCCACGCTTCAGGGCGGCGCGCTGGGCACGGCAGGCCGCATCGTCGGCGGTGACACGGCGTTGGCCCTCAACGGGTCGGCGACGAACTACGCCTCGGCCCCGCCCGTGGTCGACACCAGCCGCAGCTTCTCGGTGGCGGCATGGGTGAAGGTCGACGCGACGGGTGGCTTCCGCACCTTCGTGTCCCAATGCGGGACCGTCGCGTGCGCGTACGAACTGAACTACGACGCCAACGCCGACCGGTTCGCGATGAACCTGCCGTCGGAGGACAAGACCAGCCCGTCGGCGTACTACGCCACGTTGTCGAGAAACGCGCCGCGACTGGGAGTCTGGACCCATCTCGCCGGCGTGTTCGACGCGGCGAACAAGACGGTCCGGCTGTACGTGAACGGAGCGCTGGACAGCGAGCAGGCGGCGCCCGCCGGGTGGAACGCGACCGGGGCGACGAACATCGGCAGGTCCTTCGGTGGCAACAACATCCAGGGCGGCCTCGCCGACGTGCGGATCTGGGACCGGGTGATCAGCGCGAACGAGGCGGCCACCACCGCCGACCCGCAACTCGTCGGCCGGGTGGCCGAGTGGCGGTTCGAGGAGAAGAGCGGCGAGGACGCCTACGACTCCACGAACTACTCCCACCACCTGAAGCTGACCACCACCCAGGGCGCGACCTGGGGCGCGGGCCACGACAGCAACGGCGGTCTGCACCTGGACGGCAACGGCTACGCCAACACCGTCGAGGGGCCGGTGCTCAACACGAACCAGTCGTTCACGGTGTCGGCCTGGGCGCGTCCGTCCGGCACCACGCTGCCGACCCGCAACATGACCTTGCTCAGCCAGGAGGGCGCCCGCAACAGCGCCTTCCACCTCCGGTACCGGTACTACAACAACCAGGCGAACTGGGCGTTCACCTGTACCAGGGACGACACCGACTCGCCTGCGTTCTCCGACGCGCTCAGCACCGGCCCGCTCACCACCGCTGACCTGAACACCTGGGTACACCTCGTTGGCGTGTACGACGCCGCGTCGGCCCAGTTGAAGCTCTACGTCAACGACGTGTTGCAGCAGACCTCGCCGTGCGCGATCTGGAACGCGGGGGACAAGTTCGCGGTCGGGCGGGCGAAGTACCAGGGCAACGTGGTCGACAAGTGGGCCGGTGACATCGACGAGATCAAGGTGTTCGCCGGTGTGGTCGTACCCGCGAAGGTGCTGACCGTCGACGGCTCGCGCACCGGCCCGGTGAATTGGGTCGGCTCGAGCACCTGCGCCGCCATCCCCGCGGGCGATACGACCGACCCGCGCGGGGTCATCACCTGGAATTGCAACGGTGGTGACGATCAGCGCTTCACCTACGACCCGGACAAGCGGACGCTCTCGGCGCTCGGAAGGTGCTTGGACGTCCGAGGCAGCGTGGCGGCCAACGACACCGTCATCCAGATGTACTCCTGCAACGGCACCAGAGCCCAGATCTGGACCTATGACCCAGGCAGCCAGGCTTTCCAGGCACTCGGCATGTGCCTGGATGTCCCCAACGCGTCGTCGGACCTTGGCCTGACCCTGGAACTGTTCACCTGCAACGGCAGTGTCGCTCAGAAGTGGCGACTCGGCTAATTTCGCCGACGAACGGCCGGATTCCCAACCGGGAACCCGGCCGTTCCTCCTACGCTATTAATGCGAGAAAGAATCGGGTTCTGGGGCGCTGACCAGACCGATGTCGTCGGCGTTCCTTTGGCGATCACGCTCACCTGCGGACACCGCAACGACGTCACCCAACTGATCTTCACCGCGAAGTCGTCGAACGGCTCACGGTGAGCAGCAGCGGAACACCTGCGCCTTCGCGGGCGGCCAGGTCGGCGAGGAAGCCACCGAGCCAGCCGATCGCGTCCAGTGACCACTCGGACAGCGTGCCTTGGAAAGTCACGCGGTGACGCGGCGGACCGTGCCAGACCGTGTCGGGCAGGGGCGGCGGCATGGGATCCCGCTCGGTCATGGACTCGCATCGGAAGACGTTCTGGGACAGCTTGCCCAGCCAATGGTGGATTCGTTGCGCTGCAACGGGAATGACCGAATCCTGGCCACTGTCCACAGTGACCTGCACCGGCGTCGCGGACCGCACGTCGTCGAACCAGGCCGCAGTGGATAGCGACGGCATCCGCGTGTGCTCAGGGCGCGCCGAGACGTCCAGGCTGTGCGCCGGCAACAGTACTTGTGCCGCCTGGAGTCTCAGCGTGCCAAGCCGCGCCGTAACGTCACCGGCGCAGCGGAGGAACGGTTGCACCGGCAACGGCCTGCCGCTGGGCACCGAATCGACCCCCACCTGAAACCACGTGACCAGCGAAGACCCCGGCGCAGCAAGGGGATGCTCCCGTCCGGCGTCGTTCATGCCCCACAGGCTGTCGAGCCAGCCCATCGCCTGCGCCCGATCGTGAAACTGGATGTAGGGGTCGCGATCGGTGTCCGGAGCCCGGTCGGGGCGTGGCGTCAGCTCACCGTAGAGCGCGGCGAACAGGGTTCCCGCGATGCCGCGGGAACCCTGCGCCAAGCCTGGGCGAGCTTCGTTACTTGCCAACGGGTCCTCTTGCTACTGATCGGGTCCAGTAATCACGCAATATACATTGGCCTGCCGCTCGAATACCTCTGAGGTATCCAATTCGCCGTTCACGTCAACGTCGACCCGGTTGCGCCACGAAATCGACGCGCCGGTGGAGTCGCACGGGCGGTTGGCCGCGGAGCGGTTGGCGCTACCGCCACCGGGATAGATGCCGCTTGCTGTGTTGCAGGCCTTCCGGCGCCACGTTCCATCCGTGTAGTACTCGTACAGGCAGTTCTGCACGGTCGCCCTGTTGTTGCTGCAGTTGCCCTGTCCCCACCAGCCATGGCCGGAAATGACGCCTGGGGTCGAGGACGGATGCGGGTTGTCGGCGTAGGTGTCCGGTGTGCAGCCCAGCGCTTGCTGCGTGTGAACCTCGTTTTCGGACCCGCCGGACAGGGTGCCGGTCATTGGCGCGTCGGACGGTGCGAGCCCGGGAATGGCGTCCTCATAGGACACTTGCTGTGGTGCCACGGGTTGAGCCGCAGCTGCCGAGGGGATCAGCACCCCGACCGGCGCGAACAACGCGACGGCGAAAACGATACGGGCCAAGTGTCTCTTTGCATGACTGGACATACGAGCTCCCCCTTCGTATGCGGGAGGCCGCGAGCTGATAGTCCATTGACGCCGAAGGATCGGCAGCCCACGACCCCCCAGGTTATGTGAGCTTTTCTCAGGATGGTGGTGTATATGGTTGGCGTACACCACCAATCGAGTGAATAGATAGCTCAGACCTGGGTCCGCAAGTAAGGCAGGGCTCACTGGGACAACGACCCGATCCCGACCTCGGCTGGAGTTGCCGGACGATCGCGAGTTGGTTGACACCGACGTGGTCCGCTGCAGCGTCGATGGTGGGGAACGACATGGTGGTTCGAAAGCGGTCGAGTCGTCGCCAGCCATACGGACCGCGCTTGGCAGCTTGGCGAATGTCGGGTTGCAGCGTCGGTTTCAGGGTCGACGCCGCCACGGCAACAACTTCCTGACATTCACATCCACAGTCTCGGTGGCGGATCGCAGCCCGTACATCAGGACGTCTTCGGCCAGTGCCTCATCGTCCTTGGTGACCGTGCGGCCGTCGGCGAAGAAGGCGGCGATGAGGCGAAGCGCGCCCTCGCGTCTCTGCGTCGCCGCCCCGACGCCACCGCCGAGGACGCCACTGAGTTGTTCCAGCGTGGCGGCGAACTGGATGCCGGCGGCCGAGGGGCGGCCCTCGGCCACATCGCGCAGTGCTGAGTTGTACGCTTCCAGGGCTCGTGCCCTGCTTGGGCGTTGTTCCAGTTCACCGTGGACCTCGCCGCCAAGAAGGTGCGCCGCGACGGCGCCGAGGTGCACCTGACCCCGACCGAGTGGTGCCTGGTGGAGATCTTGGTCCGCAACAGCGGCCGGTTGGTGTCCCAGAAAATGCTGCTGCACGAGGTGTGGGGCCCTTCGTACACTGACGCCTCGCACTACTTGCGGGTGTACTTGGCGCAGTTGCGACGCAAACCGGAACCCGTGCCGTCACGGCCTCTGAGGTTCACCCCGAACGGTGGACAGGGGCTTACGAGATTCAGGCAGCTGCTCGGAGTGACTTCTCGTAGTCGTCGGGACAGAGCATTCCGAGCGCGGAGTGCCGCCGCACACTGTTGTAGAACATGACCCACTTGTCAATCGCGGCAACGAGTTCCGTCTTCGTGGCGTAGACGTGCCGGTAGTAGAGCTCGTGTTTGAACGGCGCCGACGAGGAGGCATAGGGACATCCTTTCAGCAGAACCCGTGGTCCTGCTAACTCGGTGTCCACTGCCTGGGGTGAACCTCAGAAGCCCGGATTCCTTGGCACGTAAGGTAAACGCCCAGGATGTGTACTGGGCACCGTGGTCGGAGTGGATCACCGTGTCCGCCGCGGTCTCGCGGTTGTGCAGGGCCATGCCGAGTGCGTTGGTCACCAGCGCGGCGTCCTGGCGGCTGTCGATCGACCACCCGACCACCTTGCGGGAGAAGGCATCCAACACCACGGCGCAGTAGACCTTGCCCTCACGGGTGCGGTGCTCGGTGATATCGGTGATCCAGAGCTGGTTCGGTGCGGTGCGGACGACATCGCGGTCGACCAGGTCGGTCGCGGTGGCCGTGTCCGGTCGGGGCCGTCGATGTTTGCGACCCGGAAGTCCTGTGATGCCCGCACGTTTCATCAGCATCTCGACCGCGCCATGGCTCACCGTGATGCCACGACCCAGCATCAGCTCGGCGCGGACCCGTCGGGAACCGTAGACCCCGTTGGAGGCGGTGTGGACCTGCCTGATGAGGTCGGTGAGCCAGGCGTGTCGCACCGAGCGGGCCGACGGAGCCCGGCCGCGCCAAGCGTGCAGCCCGGATTCAGATACTCCCAGGATTCGGCAGGCAGTCTGGATCGGGAGCCCGTCCTGGGCCATCGCCGCGATCGCGGCGAACCGGGCTTGTG
>JBDSAJ010000686.1:0-4917 GCA_039922235.1 Umezawaea sp. | reverse complement strand
GTCCGAGACAACCGCTCAGCGGCGCTAACAGGGCGAGGTGGCCTGGTGGAACGACAGCACCAGCTGGTTACGGATCGAACCCGCGCGACGACCAGCAGCGATGATCGCTGGGCGGTGCGCGAACGGCCGGGCGTCAGTGCGACGATGTTCGGCATGAAGGCACGTGTGCTGGTGGTGGACGACGACCCCGCGTTGGCGGAGATGCTGACCATCGTGCTGAGGGGTGAGGGCTTCGACACGGCGGTGGTGGCCGACGGGGCGAGGGCCCTGCCCGCGCTGCGCGAACTCAAGCCCGACCTGGTCCTGCTGGACCTGATGCTGCCCGGCATGAACGGCATCGACGTGTGCAAGGCGATCCGCTCGGAATCGGGCGTACCGATCGTCATGCTGACGGCGAAGAGCGACACCGTGGACGTGGTGCTGGGCCTCGAGTCCGGCGCGGACGACTACGTGGTCAAGCCGTTCAAGCCGAAGGAGCTGGTCGCGCGGATCAGGGCGCGGCTGCGGCGGACCGAGAACGAGCCCGCGGAGACGCTGGCGATCGGTGACCTGAGCATCGACGTCCCCGGTCACGAGGTGTTGCGCGAAGGCAGGCCGATCCAGCTCACGCCGCTGGAGTTCGACCTGCTGGTGGCGCTGGCGCGCAAGCCGCGCCAGGTGTTCACCAGGGAGGTGCTGCTGGAGCAGGTGTGGGGCTACCGGCACGCCGCCGACACCCGGCTGGTGAACGTGCACGTCCAGCGCCTGCGGTCCAAGGTCGAGCGCGACCCCGAGCACCCGGAGGTCGTGCTGACCGTCCGCGGCGTCGGGTACAAGGCCGGTCCTCCGTGATAACGGGGGAGCGCCGGGGATGACGTGGCGCACGCGGCTGCTCCTCCCCGTCGTCCGCAAGGGACGACGTGCGGTGGAGCAGGCGCGCCAGCGGTGGCTCGCGTTCGGCGAGCTGTGGCGGCGGTCGTTGCAGCTGCGGGTGGTGGTCAGCACCCTCGCGCTGTCCTCGGCCGTCGTCTTCGTGCTGGGCATGGTGCTCCAGATGCAGATCACCAACCAGCTGCTGGAGACCAAGACCAACGCCGCGATCCGGCAGACCAAGGCCAGTGCCGCCGCGGTGCAGCCGGACCTGCTGGGGCTCAACCCCGGCCCGGACAGCGTGCGCACGCGCTTCCTCGGCGCGCTGAACAAGATCAACTCTGCCGGGACCGGCCAGGACGTCGCGAGTTCGGGTGCTGGCGCGTTCGAGCCGGTGTTCGACGACGCGGGCAACATCGGCGCCGACGGCCAGCTGAACTCGGTCGGGCCGTACCTGGACGTCCCCGAAGGCCTGGCCAAGATGGTGCAGGCGGGCTACTCGGGCAGCCAGATCACCACGGTCGAGCGGGAGAACGGCTCGACCACGCTGCTCGTGGTCGGCGTGCCGGTCAGCACGTCCGCCCGCGCCATGCAGCTCTACCTGCTGTTCCCGCTGACCAGCGAGCAGGCCACCGCCGAGGTGGTGCAGAACACCCTCCTCATCGGTGGCCTGGTCCTCCTGCTGCTGCTCGCGGTGATCGCGAACCTCGTCACCCGGCAGGTCGTCCGCCCGGTCCGGCAGGCGGCGGAGGTCGCCGAGCGGTTCGCCGACGGCAACCTGGAAGAGCGGATGCTCGTGGTCGGCGAGGACGACGTCGCCCGGCTCGCCCAGTCGTACAACGAGATGGCCGAGAGCATCCAGGAGCAGATCCAGCAGCTGGAGGACTTCGGCCAGCTCCAGCGCCGCTTCACCTCCGACGTGTCGCACGAGCTGCGCACCCCGCTGACCACCGTCCGGATGGCGGCCGACGTGCTGCACGCCTCGCGCGAGCAGTTCCCCGGCGGCCTCGCCCGGTCGACCGAGCTGCTGGTGGACGAGCTGGACCGGTTCGAAGGGCTGCTCGGCGACCTGCTGGAGATCAGCAAGCTCGACGCGGGCGTCGAGGAACTGGCCGCCGACCCGGTCGACGTCCGGGTGCTCGCCCGCCGGGCGCACGACGCCGTGCGGGCCATCGCCAAGGGCAACGGCACCACGATCGTCCTGGACATGCCCGACCACGAGGTGACCGCCGAACTCGACTCCCGGCGCGTGGAGCGGATCCTGCGCAACCTGCTCGCGAACGCCGTCGACCACGGCGAGGGCCTGCCGGTCGAGCTGACCGTCCGCAGCGACGGCAACGCCATCGCGGTCACCGTGCGGGACCGCGGCGTCGGCCTGCGCGCGGGTGAGGCGGAACTGGTGTTCAACCGCTTCTGGCGCGCCGACCCGTCCCGCAACCGCCGCACCGGCGGCACCGGGCTCGGCCTCTCCATCAGCCTCGAGGACGCCCGCCTGCACGGCGGCTGGCTGGAGGCGTGGGGCGAACGCGGCTACGGCGCCGTCTTCCGCCTCACCCTGCCGTGCACGCACGGCCACGAACTCACCAGCAGCCCCCTGCCGCTCCAGCCGACCGACCTGCCCGCCCACGAGGTCGCGCCGGAGGACGACTCGCCGGAGCAGGTCGAGCTGACCCAGGCCGAGATCACCTGGCAGCCCGCCCAGCCGGTCGC
Organism: Umezawaea sp.; assembly: GCA_039922235.1. Taxonomy (GTDB): domain Bacteria; phylum Actinomycetota; class Actinomycetes; order Mycobacteriales; family Pseudonocardiaceae; genus Umezawaea. Next base: position 2,358 of record JBDSAJ010000686.1, on the reverse strand, counting down.
CGACATCGAATCGGACGAGAACCACCCGCCCGCCGAGGACGCCGGGACCGGGCCGGAGCCCGCCAAGCTGGTCTGGGACTCGGAGAAGCAGCCCGCCAAGATCACCTGGGACTCGGAGAAGCCGGTCAACGGCACCCGGCCCGCGGTCGACGGGATCGGCGAGCCGGAGCAGTCGTCGGCACGGGAGGAGGCCAGGTGAAGCGGCGAGTGTCCCTGTTGGTGGTGCTGCTGCTCGCGCTGGCGGGCTGCGCGGCGATCCCGACGCACACCAACCCGAAGCCGCTGGGCCCGTCGGCGTCGCGGCAGGCGGCCGCCGAGGCGCCGGAACCCGAGAAGGGCCTCGACCCGCTGAGCACCGTCCGCGAGTTCATCCTCGCGTCGGCCAGCCCGGAGGGCGACTACGCCGCCGCGAAGGCGTTCCTCACGGTGGACGCGCGGAAGTCGTGGAACACCAAGGGCACGCCGACGATCATCGACACCGCCTTCAACACCGTGCCGAGCGCAGGCGACGCGGACCTGCCGTCGGACGCCAAGCAGCGCACGGTCCAGTTGCTGGGCCGCAACGTCGGACGGCTGGAGCCGGACAGCTCGTTCGTGCAGCAGGGCGGCGACCTCACCGAGCCGGTGCGGATCGAGCAGGTCGACGGGCAGTGGCGCATCTCGTCGCCCCCGGTCGGCGTGTACGTCACCGTCGCCGACTTCCAGCGCTTCTACCAGCGCGTGGTCCTGTTCTTCTACGACAAGGACCGCAACGTCCTGGTACCCGACCCCCGGTTCCTGGTCATCCCGCCGCTGAGCGGCATTCCGCTGCGGGTCACCGAACTGCTGGTGAAGGGTCCGTCGAGCGCGATGCGCGGCGCCCTGTTCAGCGAACTCGGCTCCGACGCGGGCGTCAGGTCCACCGGCGAAGCCAACGACGGCGCACTCGAGGTCGACCTGACCAGGCTGGGCGACCCGAGCCCTGCGAGCCGCAAGAAGATCGTCGCCCAGGTCGTCCGCTCGCTGACCGGGGTCACCAGCAGCCGCGTGCGCGTGCTGCTGGACGGTGCCGTCATCTCCACGGAGAAGACGGACTGGCGACCGATCGACGTGCAGTCCGGCGAAGCCCTGATCACGCCCGCCGCCGAGGAGCGCGGCATGGTCGCCACCGGCGGCAAGCTGGTCTCGCTGGCAGACGACACCCAGGTCAAGGGGCCCGCGGGCACCGGCGAGTACAACATCGTCACCGGCGCCCAGTCGTTGGACGGCTCCCAGTTGGCGGTCGTGAGCCGCATCGGCCCGAACGCCGTCCGCCTGCGCGTGGGCCCGACCGAGGACGCGCTGCGCGAGGTGGAGCTCCCCGCCGCCAGCCTCACCAGACCCACCTGGGTGCCGGGCAGCACCGTCGGCCAGCCGGGAGCCGAGGTGTGGACCGTCGCGGACGGCACCAACGTGGTCCGCGTGGTCCGCGGCGCCGACGGGGCGCTGAGCGCCAACTCCGTCAACGCCACCGAACTCGCGGGTTTCGGCCACATCGAGGAACTCCGCCTCTCCAGGGACGGCACCAGGGCCGCCTGCGTCATCAACGGCAAGCTCTACGTCGCCGCGGTCGTCCGCAGCGACGACTCCTCGATCGCCCTCCGCGCGGCCCGCCCCCAGCCGACCTCGCTGGACGGCGTCGTGACCAGCGTCGACTGGCTCGCGCAGGACGTGCTGGTCGCGGGCACCACCCTCCCCAACAGCCCGGTCGTGCGCCTCAACATCGACGGATTGAAGATCGAGCGCTACAACACCTCGAACCTCACCGTCCCGGTGACCTCCGTTGCCGCAGCCCCTGGCCGCCCCGTGCTCGCACTGGACCGCACGGGCCTCTGGAGCGCCAGCGAGATCGGCGACGTGTGGCGTGGCAACCAGGCCAAGCCCAATCCAGGCGACTCGGTGTTCTACCCTGGGTGACCGAAGGTCACCCAAATCTTTGTTTTGTCCTGTTCTCGTCGGTGCAGCTCTTGGCCTGTCTTCGTCGGTACATCCCGGCAGCGTCCTCCTCGGGGACTCCTGCCCACCAGGGCCGCTGGCTCCGACGGCCAAAAAATGTCAGACCCCACCGCCACCCTGTCCAGGTGTTCACCGAACTGCTGGACCTGGTCCTCCCACCGCGCTGCGCGGGCTGCGGCGGGCCTGAGGCGTGCTGTCCCACCTGCCTCGCGGAGTTCGGCAGACCCACTCGCGTCCACCTCCCCGGCCGCCCCACGTACGCGCTGGCCGACTACCAGGGCGCGCCGCGCGAGCTGGTCATCGCCTTCAAGGAACGCGGCAGGCACGACCTGGCCGCCTGCCTCGGCACCCTCCTCGGCCAAGCGGTCCGCGCCATCCCCGAGG
>JBDSAJ010000685.1:0-5046 GCA_039922235.1 Umezawaea sp. | reverse complement strand
GCGAGGGAGCTACCCGTGCCGCGCGAAACACGGTGAGGATCGCGGCCACAGCACTAGGCCAGTGAGTCGGTCCAGGCGGTGTGCAGTGCGGCGAAGTGGCTGTCGTCGCCGATCAAGGTCGACGGGGAGCCGTCCTCGACCACCTGGCCTGCGTCCACGACCAGCACCCGGTCGGCGATCATCACGGTGCTGAGCCGGTGGGCGATGATGAAGGCCGTTCGGTCCGCCAGCACGGTTTCCAGTGCTGCCTGCACCGCTCGTTCCGTCGGCACGTCCAGGCTGGACGTGGCCTCGTCCAGCACCAGCACCGCCGGGTCGGCCAGGAAGGCCCTGGCGAAGGCGACCATCTGGCGCTGGCCTGCCGAGAGCCTGCCGCCGCGCTTGCGGACGTCGGTGTCGTAGCCGTCGGGCAGGGCGGCGATGAACTCGTGCGCGCCGACGCCCGCCGCCGCGGCTTCGACCTCGGCCCTGGTGGCGTTCGGTTTCGCCAGGGCGATGTTGTCGGCCACCGAGCCGGCGAACAGGAAGTTCTCCTGCGTCACCATGACCACCGCGCGGCGCAGGTCGGCGTCCGCGAGATCCCGCAGGTCGGTGCCGTCCAGGCGGACGGCACCGTTCGTCGGGTCGTAGAAGCGGGCCACGAGCTTGGCCAGCGTGGTCTTGCCCGCGCCGGTGGCGCCGACCAGCGCCACGGTTTGGCCTGCCGGCACGTGGAGGTCGAACCGCGGCAGGACCAGCGGGGTGCCTGCCGAGTAGCGGAACTCCACGTCGGCGAAGCGGATGTCGCCGTGGGCGTGCGGCAGCGGCGTCGGGTGTTCCGGTTCCGGCACCGACGGCTTCTCCTCCAGGACGCCGGAGATCTTCTCCAGCGCCGCCTGCGCCGCCGAGTACGCGTTGGTGAACATCGCGATCTCGTCGAACGGGTCGTAGAAGCGGCGCAGGTACAGGGTGAACGCGGCCAGGGCGCCCACTTCCAGGTGCCCGTTCGCCACTCGCCACGCACCGAGCGCGAGGACGATCGCCAGCGACGCGTTGCCGATCAGCCGCACGAGCGCGGTGAAGGTCGCCATGACGCGGAACGCGTCCGCGTTCGCGTCGCGGAAGGTCCCGTTGAGGTCGCCGATGATCTTCTCGTTGCGGTCCTCGCGGCGGAACGCCTGCACCGCGCGGATGCCGTTCATGGTTTCCACGAACTGCACGATGATCTTCGCGATCGCGCCCCTCGTCCCGCGGTACGCGGTGGTGGAGCGGGCTCGGAACCAGCGCACCAGCAGGATCAGCGGCACGAAGCCGAACAGCACCACCAGCGCCAGCGGCACGTCCAGGTACAGCAGCACGACGGAGATGCCGACCACCGACAGCAGCGACGTCAGCAGCCCGTCCAGGCCCTCTTCCAGCAGGTCCTGCAACGCGTCCACGTCGCTGGTCAGCCGGGAGATGACCTTGCCGGAGGTGTACTTCTCGTGGAAGCCGATGGACAGGGTCTGCACGTGCCGGAACACGCGACCGCGCAGGTCCAGCAGCAGGTCCTGGCCGACGCGGCCGGTCAGCCGCACGAACGAGTACCGCAGCACCGTCGCCAGCAGACCGGTGCCCGCGTACCCGCCAACGCACCAGATGAGCACCGCCGGGTCGCCCGCCAGCGCAGCGGGCACGCCGCGGTCGATGGCCGCCGCGATGATCAGCGGTCCGGCCAGGTTCGCCAGGTTCTCCAGCACCACGATCACCAGCGCCAGCACCGCGGGCGCGGCGTGCGGGCGCAGCAGCGAGCCCAGCAGCACCCGTGACCGCGCCTGGAGCTTCAGGCCGGTGCGGTAGTCCAGTTCGTCGATCTCCTCGGCCGCGACGCCGCGCCACGACTCCTCGTCGACCGGAGCAGTCGTCGTTCCCGTGCTCACAGCGCCGCCACCTCCTCTTCTTCCTCCATCGTGGACAGCAGCCTGCGGTACTCCGCGTTGTCCGCCAACAGGTCCCGGTGCGCGCCGATCGCCGCGATCCGACCGTCGACCAGCATCGCCACGCGGTCCGCCAGCTGCACCGTGCTCGGCCGGTGCGCCACGACCAGTGCCGTCACGCCGTGCAGCACGCGCCGCAGCGCGGCCTCCACCTCGGCCTCGGTGTGCACGTCCAGTGCGGACAGCGGGTCGTCCAGCACCAGCACCGCCGGGTGGCCGACCACCGCCCGCGCCAGCGCCAGCCGCTGCCGCTGCCCGCCGGACAGCGACATGCCCTGCTCGCCGATCCGCGTCTCCAGACCCCACGGCAGCGCTTCGACGAACTCCTCCGCCTTCGCCACCCGCAGCGCCTCGCGCACCTTGGCGTCGTCCACGTCCGCGCTGCCCAGCGCCACGTTCTCGCGCACGCTCGCGGAGAACAGCACCGGCTCCTCGAACGCCGCGCCGATCGTGCCCCGCAGGTCGTCCAGGTGCAGGTCTCGCACGTCGACGCCATCGATCGTCACGCGCCCCGACGTCACGTCGTACAGCCGCGGCACGAGCGCCGTCAGCGTCGTCTTGCCGGAGCCCGTCGCCCCGACCAGCGCCACCGTCTCGCCGGGCACCAGGTCGAGGTCGATGCCGCGCAGCACCTCGCGGTCCGCGCCGGGGTAGGCGAACGTCACGTCCTCGAACCGCACGTGCCCGCGCACCGGCACGGCCAGCGCACGGGGCTCGGCCGGGCTGGTGATCGTGATCGGCGCGTCCAGCACCTCGTGGATGCGCTCGGTCGCCGACGCGGTCTGGTTCGTCTCGGCCAGCAGCCAGCCGATCGAGTCGATCGGCCACCGCAGGTACGCGCTGACCGCGATCGCCGCGACCAGCGTGCCGATCGTCGTCGTGCCGCTGGTGATGCCGATCGTGCCCACGGCCAGCTGCGCCGCGATGCCCAGCTCGGGCAGCACGATCAGCACCGCCCACAGCGCCGCGAAGACCTTCACCTTCGCGAGTTCGGTGTTCCGCAACTCCCGCGCCCGCACCGCGAACCTCTTGCTCAGGTCCGGTCCACGCCCGAACGCCTTGAGCACCCGGATGCCGAGCACCGACTCCTCGACGGTCGTGGTCAGGTCGCCGGCCTGGTCCTGCGCCCGCCGCGCCACGATCTTGAACCGCGTCTCGAACAGGTACGACATCAGCACCATCGGCAGCGTGCTGCACAGCGCGACCACCCCGAGCATCGGCGACAGCGAGAACAGCACGCCGAGGCCGATGAAGAGGATCAACGTGTTCACCACTAGGAAGATCACCGCGAACGCCACCCACCGCCGCACCGTCGCCACGTCGGTCGACGCGCGCGACAGCAGCTGGCCGGACTGGTAGCGGTCGTGGAAGGACACCGGGAGCCGCTGCAGCTTCCGGTAGATGTCGGCTCGCAGGTGCGCCTCGACGCCTGCGGCGGGTCGGGCGATCAGCCTGCGCCGCGCGTAGAAGAGCGCTGCTTCGACACATCCCAGCACGAGGACGAGCAGCACGAGCCATGGCAAGGTCGACAGGTCGCGGTGGGCGATCGGCCCGTCCACGATCCGTTGGGTGATCAGCGGAATGCCGAGTCCGCACAGCATCGCCACGAAGGTGGCGCACATGGCGAGCAGCAGCGGTTTCCGCACGGGTTTGATGTACGGCCACAGCCTGCGCAAGGTGGCAGCCGTGGAAGTACTTTGGTCGTTCACGAGGTTGGTCCCCCTCTGATCCACCTTGACAGTACGAAGGAGGACCGACACTCGGCATCCGGTTTTCCGCTCAGCCGAACTCTGCAAGCTCGACCACACTGGAGGTCAAGAGCCCATGACGAGCGTAGACGAGGTCCGCTACCTCAGAACCGAGCCCATCATGGCTTTTCCGCACGGCAGGCTCCTCGCCCTGCGCGGGGGCGCTCTGCACGTGTTGGCGCCGGACGGGTGGGACCGCATCGCCCGCACGGCGGCGGGGGCGCGGTCGATCAGCCGGGTGGAGGCGGAGGGCTGGTGCGAGAGCGAGGGGTGGGGCCTGGAGTTGCTGGACGAGGTCCCGTACTAGGACTTCTTGGACTTGTTGCGGAGCATGGCGGGCGCGGAGACCAGCGCCGCCAGGCCGTAGCTGGCGGCTGCCAGGAGGACCTGGACGGTCCACTTGCCACCCATCCACGCCAGCTCGTCGGGCACCTTGAAGTACTGCGCGACTCCCATGATCACCGGTCCCAGCAGCACGATCGGCCACACCGGGCGGACCTTGAGCAGCCACAGCACTGGTCCTGCCAGTAGCACGCTGACCAGCAGCGCCACTGGTAGGCCGATCACCAGCAGGAGGATGAACTCGCCGAGGTTGGTGCTGTCCAGGATCGACTTCAGCTTGTCGGACTGGAAGGCGGCCAGCCAGGCGAGGAGGAGTGCGGCACCTACTACGGCGGACAGCACCACGCGCAGGAACACCCTCAGCAGGATCCTGTTGGAGGTGGGGCGCGGGGTGTCAGTCACGGCAGCAGTCTCGCTCACTCGTCGGGGTCCTGTCACTGTTGTGGGTTCTGGAGGCCGTTCGCCGCTTAGGTTCCCGTTTTTGGGTGGTTTAAACACTGTCCGGTTGTTGCGTTGAGGTCCGTAGGGTCCGTTGTGGGTGGTCGATTTGACTCAATGCCAGTAAGTTAAGCATCCAAGTTGATCTTCCGATGCCGGGCACGTGCAGGTCGCCTGGCTACGTGTTGATCTTGAGCGGCCTTAACTTACTGGCATTGCGATTTGACTTGGGGACCCCTTGATTTGACCCTTTGTCCGGCTAAAAAGGGCAGGTGGTGAAGCCCTCAGCCCGACCGATTTTAAGGGTCAAATCCCCCAAGTAAAATCGACCACAGTTGCGTGCTCATGGAAAGGGCAGCGGCTGAAGTCGGGTGGTGGGTCTGGAAAAGAACTGCGGTAGGCGAGTATGCAGGAAAGCGGACAGGAAGGTGGGCAAGCAGGTGGGTAGGCAAGCAGGCAAGCAGGAAGGCAGGCTTTGCGCCGATTGACCGCCTGGTGTCATGCGCCCGACGCTGTGGCCGATTTGACTTGGGGATTTGACCCTTACACTTGTCGATCGGGCA
>JBDSAJ010000684.1:0-4519 GCA_039922235.1 Umezawaea sp. | reverse complement strand
TCGCTGGCTACCGGCAGGCCAGCCGGTGACGGGCCTGCTCGCACGGTCGGCACGACGCCTGATGACACGGTGGACTCGCCGCGCCCGCAGGAGTCTTCGACCAACACCAACACCAACACTCCGGCCGACGTGATTCCGTCCGCCACGCGCCCCGGTGAGCAAGACACCACCTCGGCCCAGCCTCACGACGAGTCGACGGTCACGACCGAAGTGGGCGACCAAACGTCCGTTTCGGCGCCCAAGCCGGATGAACAGACCACGCACGTGCAGGGTGAGAACTCGACCACTGATCACATGACGACGCCGACGGATCAGCTCACGCCTGCGCCCGCGCCGACGGATCAGCTCACGCCTGCGCCCGCACCCACCGACCAGACCACGCCTAGCACCACACCGATGGCCACCGGCCCGACCACGTCGGCCAGCCAGACGACAACGATGGACCGCCCAGCCACCTCACCGGATCGACCCACGATGCCGGCCCGCGTCGACCGGCCGGCCGCTGAAGACCGTCCCACCACCTCGTCCACCCCCGACCGCGCCACCACGAGCCAGAACGCGCAGGACCGCCCAGCCACCTCAGGTGGCCGCCCGGCCACGACCAGCGGCACCGACCAGCACGCCACGACGTCCACGACGTCCTCGCCCGGCGCCGGGAAGCCCACTACGCGGCCCACGACGGAAACCAGCCCGTCGGTCGAGCAGATCCCGGCCGCCGATCGAGGCCGGACGACCAACCCGCCGATCGCCGAGTCCAAGCCGCCGGTGACCCCGTCCTCGTCGCGCCACGACGACCGGCACGGGTCCGAGCAGACCACGCCGGTGCCCGGACCGCTGGATCCCCTGGCACAGCACCCGAACACCCGCCGCACCCAAGAGAACCAAGAGAACCAAGGGCAACAAGAACAGCCGACCCAGGTCGACGAGATCACGCCGGAGCAGGAGCCCGGCACTCCGCAGCCGAACACCGAGCAGCCGAACACCGAGGAACGCCCGCAGCCGACTACGCCCACCGAGAGGGTCGAACGTGCTCGCGTCGAGCGTCCCAAGGTGGAGGGCGACATCGACGGCAAACCGGTGCGCGACGCCGTCATCAGCATGCTCAACCTCAAGGACAGCCGCGGCGACCGGGTCCTGAAGACGCTGATCGAGCAGCAGTTCTCCGATGACAACCTGAAGGAGCACTTCCACCGCGCCCTCGACGGCGGTCTCATCGTGGACCTCGGCTCGCGCAGGCGCAGCGCTCCGCAGATCCGCATCGACGTGACCTCGCTCGGCACGCCGCCCAGCAGTCCGACGCGCACCACGACCGACTTCTCCAGCTCGCACAGCCGCGAGCAGATGAAGACCAGTCTGGCCAACACCCGTTCGCTGGGCACCACGGGTGAGCGCAACGTCCGGATCCCGTTCAAAGTCGTGGCCCTCACCTTCAGGGTCGGTGATTTCTTCAACGCTCGCGGCTCGGACCTGACGCTGAAGACCGTGTCCAAGGGCGAGACGAAGGTCGAGCGGACCGACGTGCCCGGTGAGAAGGCACTGCACGACGTGCAGTTCACGATCACCGCGCGCAAGCCGCGCACGCCGAGCTTCCTGCCGTTGAACCCGGTCAAGAAGACCGACAACGTGTCGGTGCCGGTGACGCTGCTGTGGCCTGAGTCGCCCCACTCGTCGACCCCCGCGGACACCGTCACGACCAAGCTGGAGCGCCCGCAGGACGTCGTCCACGCGGACTTCGCCGGTCTGGGCGACGTCTACCACGCGGTGGAGAAGGAACTCGGCGGCTTCCCGCCCAGCTCGGAAGGGGCCCGCAGGCTGCGCGACTGGCTGCACACCCTGCCCGCGACGGCACCGGACCTGCTCAGCGGCAAGCCGCAGCGCTCGTCGTTCAGGCTGCCCGGCCGCAGCGGGCGCACGGAGGTCATCGTCTCGGTCACCGAGCCGAAGGTCACGCATCCGCGCGCAGAGACCGAGGGCACGATCACGCGGTCGCGTGAGGCCAGCGCCGAGACCAGTTCCGGTGAGTCGCTGACGCGTCGCCGCGGTGCCGGTGTCGGCGTTCAGTTCGGCACGTTCAAGAGGGGCGTCGTCCCTGGCGGGGGTATTGGTCCCACCGTCGGCGTCTTCCGCAGCACCAAGACCGAGTCGCGCGTCACGCAGAAGGTGCACGACGAGTTCTCCGCCAAGTACACCGGTCCGGTCACCAAGCAGGCCGTCAAGTTCGAGTTCGTCGTGCGGGTCGGCGACGGCCAGCACAAGGTGGAGCCGCCAAGCAGCGGTGGCAGGCCCGCCATCGCGGACCAGCACGACATGTCACGGCCGGAGAACTTCCACGGCGAGGGCGCCACGCCGGAAGAACAGGCGAAGACCCAGGCCGCCAAGCCGGTCGATCCCGCGAAGGTGCGCCACTACGAGCCCGACGTCGTGCTCAAGGTGGAGGGCAAGGCGACGGTGTGGAGCAAGCCGCACGACGCCGCCACACCGTCGACCTCAGGCACGCCCTCGACGCTCGCCGAACCAGACCCGGCCACGCGTCCCGCGCACGAGTCGCCGTCCATGCCGCCCGGCCTGGACGCGTCGCGGGTGCTGGACCGGGTGGACGCCGACCACCGCCTGCCCGAGGAGACCATCTCCCACCTGACCGGCGCGGTGCTGCACCGGCTCGAGGTCGAAGGCCTGGTGCGGGCCGACGACCTGGTCGAGGTCGAACGGCGCTTCCGCCGTTTCCTGGAAGACCACGCCCACGACCTCGTCCGTGGTGGCGACGGCGTCCGGTTCCCGTTGGAGGGGTGGCACGGGCGGGCGCCCGACGTGTTCGTGCGCGCCATGCCGGACCTCTCACAGCCGAAGTACGTCGGTGTCGTGGAGAGCGAGACCGGCGGGGGCAAGCACCGGGCCGAGCGGACCGACAGCGTCGAGGTCGGCACGACCACCGAGGTGTCCGCGGGCGTCACCGGGTCCGGCTTCACGTCGAAGAAGGACGAGTACTCCCGCAGCGGCACCGTCGGGGTCACCTACGACGGCACGTTCAAGAACACCAAGGAGATCAAGCACCAACTCGGGCACGAGCAGCAGACCGAGAGCGACCGCCCCCTGCACCGCGTCCGCTTCCCCGCGGAGTTCGAGATCCGCTTCGGCGGCCGGTGGGCCGATCCCGGCAAGCCGATGCACGCGGAGAACGCCCACCGGTTCCACAGCGAGATCGAGGTGGTGGCGAGCGAACGTCCGGTGCCGCTGGACGAACCGGACACCGGTCGCGAGGACAGCACACCCGAGTGGCACGACGGCGAACCCCCGGAGTCCCAGCAGGAGCGGCACGGCTACCTCCCGCCGCGCGTCGAACTCGACTCGCTCAAACCGATCCCGGAGATGCTCGGCACGGTCGCGAAGATGGTCGACGCGCCGCGTGAAGCGCGCTGGCTGACCCTGGTGACGTCCCCCCTGGCAGGCAGCCGTCCGGTTCGCTTCGACGAGCACAAGGGCCTGGGGCCGTTGAGCCGCAAGGAAGGCGAGCTCAACGAGCGCAACGCGGCGCGTGACGCGTTGGAGAGCTTCACCAGCACGCCGTCGCGGGTGGCGAGGTTCGAGCGCGCGGCGCGCGGTGCGGACTTCGTCGTGCTCAAGAGCCACAACCGTCCTGGCGCGGTGGCGAACCGCGAGCGGACCGCGAGGGTCGAGCTGGCGACGGAGCTGGCGAACCCGAAGATCTTGACGGTCGACGCCGCCCACAGGTTCTCGACGGGCGAGATCCGCGGCACCGAGGTCACGCAGACGAAGACCGACAGCCACGGCGTCAAGGCTCGCGTCGACTTCGGCAACTCGTTCCCGGTGGGCACGGACAAGGTCACGCCCACCGTCATCGCCAACCTCAGCGGCGGGTACCAGTGGGGCAAGGAGTCCTCGCACGGCGACACGGTCCTGTCGACCGAGACCGTGACCCGCTCCGAACGCGGCTACCTGGTCAGCTTCGACGCCACGCACAAGGTGCGCACCAAGGCGCAGCACACCTGGCACGACATCGCCGGGTTCGGTCACGAGTGGCCGGTGCCCACCCGCGAGGAGACGAAGTGGGTCCACGTGCCGGACGCCGCGACGGTGTGGGTGCCCGCGAGTGAGATCCACCGCATCGGGGCCCTGCTCGACGGCGACCTCGCCAAGCTCGACCCGGCCGATGCCGCCAGTTACCGCAGGCAGGTGGCTTCCGACAGCGCTTCCGAGGCCGCCAACGACAGCGCGGCCGAGACCGCTCCCGACAGCACCACCCCCGACAGCGGAGAACCGGGCAGCGCAGAACCGGGCAGGCGCCCCGGCAAGGAGCCGGTGCGGGACGTCGGCGAGGAGCCGAGCAGCCGAGGCCGGGAAACGCCGGAGGTCGAACTGCCGGAGCGCGACGATCTGCGGCCACCTGCCGACGTGGGCAGGGGAACCGGTCGGGTCGAGGTGTACCGACCGGAGTCCGGCAAGGAGCTGCTCACCCAGATCGCGGCGCACTTGGCGGACCGACGGGACCGGTCATTCAGGT
>JBDSAJ010000683.1:0-4108 GCA_039922235.1 Umezawaea sp. | reverse complement strand
ACATCGGTTCGGCAGCCTCGATCGGACCCATGCAGAACGGGATGACATACATCGTCCGGCCGCGCATGCAGCCCCGGTAGAGCTCGGTCATGATGGCCTTCATCTCTGAAGGGTTCATCCAGTTGTTCGTGGGGCCCGAGTCGGCCTCGTCCACGGAGCAGATGTAGGTGCGCTCCTCGACCCGCGCGACGTCGGTCGGGTCGGAGGCGGCCCAGAACGAGTTCTGCTTCTTCTTCAGAGGCACGAACGTTCCGGCGTCAACGAGCTTTCCGGTGAGCCGTGTCCATTCCGCTTCGGTTCCGTCTGCCCACACGACCTCGTCGGGACAGGTCAGATCGGCCACTTCGCGGACCCAGGACAACAGGCCTGCATGGTTGGTAGGTGCCTTGTCGAGACCGGGAATGGTCACTGCCGTCATCTCGTCTCGTCTCCTGACTGCGCCACAGCCCACATGGACGTCGTCGTCCGGCGTGGGACGACAACGTCCTCGGAAATAGCTCCACAACGTCCGGGGGAACCCGGACGTTCTGTGAAGGGGATAGACCGAGGCTAGCGGGGTTAATCCCCGGTTACCGATAGCTGACCTGTCGGCTCCCTCACAAGACCGATTCTGGAATCGATTCAGCACCCGTTCAGCGCGAGTTCACCTCGACCAAAATTGTGACCTGGGCTTTATCCGGCGAAAAGCAAGTGCCCCAGGTGCGTCGAACAGCACATGGGGCACTTTTTCCAGCCGATTATGTGAGCGCTATCAATGGACTGGACCACTGAGTGTTCCAGTGCGATTCAGTTCGAACTTTGTTGCATCACCAGCACTGTTGTGGCGTACGTCTAGTTCGGACTGATCCATTGCCCGGTCGTCGAATCGATTCGGACGACCCCGGAAACCGATCCGAACGGCTCCTCGTGGTCCTCGTCCGACCAAACGTCTTCCGACAGCACACCGCTCTTGCTGTCCGGTACGTACTTGCCGTCGGAATCGATGTGCCCGCGCTCGACCTCGGTCCACGTGTCCTCGGCGGTGTGCTTGGTCATCACGACCTCGCCCTCCGTCGTGATCTCGGTCGCCAGATCGGCCTTGCCGTCGCCGTCGACGTCGGTGAACAGCCAGGTGTCGCCCTGCTCGTCCTTCACCACGGCGGTGTCGGCCCGACCGTCGCCGTCGGTGTCCTCGGTGGGCGCACCGACGTTCTGGTCACCGCCGTCCGTGTCGACGATCATCGTGTGGCTCGCGTTCGTGTTCGTCTGCTCGTGCGCGTCCGCCGGGTCGACCGAGATCCACTCGCCGGAGTGCCCGTCGAACCTGGCCTGCGCGACCAGCTTCCCGTCCCGGTCGAACGTGCTCATCAGGTCGGCGTCGCCGTCCCGGTCGGTGTCGGTGAAGGCCAGGTGCCCGCCGTCGTCGGTCTCCACGACCGCGCTGTCCTCGACACCGTCGTGGTCGAGGTCGTAGGTCGTCTCGGCGGTGTACTCCTCGCCTTCGACGGTGACCTTCAGCTCGCCGTCGACGCCGCCGTTCTCATCGATGTACACCGGGTCACCCTCCTGCGCGTTGCGTACCGGTACGACCCACGTTATGCCGATTCGGTTCCCAACGTGAGCCCGCTCGCCCGATTCGCCTCGCGGTCAGGTGCGGTCGCGGACCGAGCGGATGCGGGTCAGGAGGTGGTCGACCTGGGTGCGGCCGGACTTGACGTCGGCTTGGCGACGGGTGACGGTCTGGAGTTCGCGGCCTCGGTCGCCCGCTTCCAGGCGGAGTGCCTTGTCGACGTCGCGGAGTTCGGCCTCGATGGCCTCGACGCGCTTGCCGAGCGCTTCGTCCAGCGCCAGCGAGAGGTGCTGCTCCGCGGCGATCAGCTGTTCGGCCACGATCTGGTCGACGGTGGAGCGGGCGTCGGCGATGGCGTCGGACAGCCACTGCTTGAGGTGCTGCTTGTCGGCCGAGTGCTTGCGGGTCCTCGCCATCCACCAGCCCGCGCCCAGCCCGAGCACGATGGTCACCGGCAGCACGAGCGGGTTCAGCGCGGCCACGCCGAAGCCCGCCAGCGGCAGCGCGGCCAGCCTGCCCGCACCGAGGCCGCCGGAAACGCCCATGAACACCAGCAGCTTGTCCTCGGCGGTCGGCGGACGCTTGTCCGGCGGTCGCAGGAGCACCGGCTGGTGCCCGCTGCGGGCGAACTGGGACCGGATCACCGCCAGTTCGTCCGGCGAGAACAGCTCCGCCAGCGATGCGTCCGCCACCTGGGCCAACCGCGCGGCCAGCAGCGCGCTGAGCCTGCTGGACACCACCTGGAGCGCGGTGTCCACCTGGTGCGGCAACGACCCCAGCGCTTCGCGGTCGGCCACGTCGATGGCCTGCCGGAACCAGGTCTGCACGTCCCGCATCTGGCGGCTCACCTCGTGGGCGCACTCGACCCGAGCCCGCTGGACCTCGCCGCGCAGCGTCAGCTGCCAGCCGCGGGTGGACGACCGGCGTTGCGCGTTCAGCTCCTCCCGCCGGGCCCGCAGCACCTCGGCCTCCTCCTCGCCGGTGCTCAGCGCGCGCTGCTCGCCTGCCAGCCGGACGTCGAACTCCGAGAGCACGGTGGCCAGCGCCCGCAGGGTGTTCGCCTCCGCGAGCATCGAAGCGCGGCCGACGACCAGCTCCTGCAGCGCCGCCTGGAGCGCGGCGATCCCGGACCGCTCGCGCAGCATCGCCGCGGCGTCCGGGTTCGGGGCCTTGCCCGCCATCTCGAACATCCGCGAGGACACGGGGTGGAACACGGCGTCGGCGAACCGCGGCGCGTGCTCGGACAGCAGCGCCTTGTCCGCGGCCAGCAGTTCCCGCCAGCCGCGGAACTGGTCCGTCTTGGTCAGCGCGAACACGACGGTCTCGACGCGTTCACCGACGTCGTGCAGGAAAGCCAGCTCCCCCTTGGTGAACGGGGCCGAGGAGTCGACCACGAACAGCAGTGCCGTCGCGGACGCGGCGGCTTCCAGCGCCAGCTCGCCGTGCGCGGCGTCGAGACCGCCGACGCCAGGGGTGTCCACAAGGGACATCCGCTCCAGCAGCGGCACCGGGACGTCGACCTCGACGTACCGGGGAGGCAGTTGGCCCGCGGGCAGCTCGTGGGCGGCGGACACCCAGTTGACCAGCTCGGCGCGGTCGAACGGCACCGGCTCCAGCACACCGGGGTAGCAGGCGCGGGCCGCCCACTCCGCACCGTGGCGGAACACCAGGTACGTGCTGGTCGCCACCTCCGCGTCGACCGGCGACAGCCCCGGAGTCGCCAGCAGCGCGTTGACCAGCGAACTCTTGCCGCGGTTCGTCTCGCCGACGACCACCACGCTCGGCGTGCGGTCGCGGGCCGTGCGGACCTGCTCGACCCAGTCCGCGGACTTCGGGTCGATCTCGCGGACCAGCGCGGTCAGCTTCTCCCTGGTCTGCTTGACGGTCTGCGGCAGCGTCACCGGTCAGGCCTTCGTCGTGTAGACCGTGACGACCGGCGGGCGCAGCGTGCGGTCGCGGTCGGTGAACCCGACGACCTCGGTCTCGGCGACCACACCGTCCAGGGTCGGGTCGTCGGTGGGCACGGTGCCGCCCGCCTCGTGCCGCGACGGGTCGAACCGGTCGCCGTCGGGGCGCACCGCGCGCACCCCGATGCCCGCCAGCCCCTCTTCGATGCGCTCCCCGACACCGGCGCTGCGGGCCCGGTCGAGCGCGTACAGGCAGAGCTGCACCAGCGCGCGGCGCTCGGCCAGCGCCTGGTCGAGCAGTTCGCCGCCGATCGTCTCCATCACGGGTGCCGCCACATCGGCTTGGGACGCCGTCGACACCGCGTCGGTTCCGTCCACGCTCATCGCTGCCCCCCGCCGCGGAGTTGCTGCCAGATCAGGAAGTACGCCCGGTGCACCACGTGCGCCACCCGGCTCTGCGCCGGAGTCGCGCCGAACGACGCGAACGACCTCCACCAGCCCGCGCGGGCCAGCGCGTGGGCGGTCAACTCCGGCAGTGGTCTGCCGCGCAGGCCGAGCTGGTCCGGGATGTGCGAGCTGCCGCCGACGCGCAGCACCTCCTCCACCAGTTCGGCGGGCATCGCGACCGCGCCGGACGTCACCAGCGTCAACG
>JBDSAJ010000682.1:0-5787 GCA_039922235.1 Umezawaea sp. | reverse complement strand
CGCTGCTCGCGGTGCTGCGGTGCGCCGCGGCACCGGGCACGCTGGACGAGGACACCGCGGCGATGCTGCTGTCCTCGGCGCTCGGCGGCGCGGACCCGTTGGCGCTGCGGCGGTTGCGCCGAGGTCTGCGCAGGCTGGAGATGGCCGCGGGCGGCGACCGGGCGAGCGGTGAGCTGCTGGTCGAGGTGATCGAGTCGAACGACCGGCTGGCCGCGCTGGAGGACGCCGAGGCCATGCCCGCGCGCCGGATCGCGAACCTGATCAGCGGCGCCCGCAAGGACATCGCGGCGCACCGCAGCGTCGAGGTCGTGCTGTGGAACCTGTGGCAGGGCTGCGGCCTGGAGTCCCGCTGGGTCACCCAGTCGTCGCGCCGCGGCACGGTCGGGATGCAGGCCGACCGCGACCTGGACGCCGTCGTCGGCCTGTTCGAGGCCGCCGCGAAGTACGTCGACCGGCTGCCCGGCTCCACTGTCGAGGGTTTCGCCGACTACCTGGCCGCGCAGCGGATCGCGGGCGACTCGCTGGCCGCGTCGGCGCCGGTCGGCGAGGCCGTCGCGGTGCTGACCGCGCACTCCGCCGCCGGTCGCGAGTGGACGGTGGTGGCGATCCCCGGTGTGCAGGAAGGGAGTTGGCCCGACCTGCGGCTGCGCGGCTCGCTGCTCGGAGTCGAGCGCATGGTCGACATCGTCGGCGGCCTGGACCCGGCGGACAAGGTGTCCGCCGTCGCCCCGCTGCTGGCCGAGGAGCGCAGGCTGCTGCTGGTCGCCGCCAGCCGCGCCCGCCGGACGCTGATGGTGAGCGCCGTGCGCGGCGAGGACGAGCAGCCGTCGCGGTTCCTGGACGAGCTGGACGACCTGACCACGGACGCCGTGGAGCGGCCGACGTTCACGCCCGAGCGCGGGCTGGTGCTGGCCGAGCTGGTCGGCGAGCTGCGCCGCGTGCTGTGCGACGACGGGACCGAGCCGGAACGCCGCAGGCGCGCCGCCGTGCAACTGGCCCGGCTGGCCGAGGCGAACGTCCCCGGCGCGCACCCCGACTCCTGGTACGGCCTGCCCGAGGTGTCCACCGGCGATCCACTGTGGACGGAGGAGCACACGGTCAGCGTGTCCCCGTCGACCATCGAGGTGCTCGCCAAGTGCCCGCTGCGCTGGGTCGTCGAACGCCACGGCGGCCAGGACCCGGCCGAGCTGGCGTCCATCACCGGCACCCTCGTGCACGCGCTCGCGCAGGCCGCCGCGAGCGGTGCCGACGAGAAGGAGCTGCGGGTCAAGCTGGACGAGGCGTGGACCGCCGTCGACGCGGGCGCGCCCTGGTTCTCCCGCCGCGAGCGCATCCGCGTCGAGAAGATGCTGGACACCTTCCTCGACTGGCTGGCGGGCAGCCGCACCCAGCTGACCCAGGTCGCGGTCGAGGAGGAGATGCTGGTCGACGTCCCCAAGCAGCCCGGCGGCCCCTGGCTCAAGGTCCGCGGCCGGGTCGACCGCCTGGAGACCGACGCCGAGGGCCGCCCCATCGTGGTCGACCTCAAGACCGGCAAGCAGCCCGTCTCCAAGGACGATGCCGAGGCCCACCCCCAGCTCGCCGTCTACCAGCTCGCCACGTCGCTCGGCGGCTTCACCCACCTCGGCCTCGGCACCGAACCCGGCGGCGCGCGGCTGCTGTACGTGGCCAAGGAGGACAAGAAGACCGGCGCGGTCGAACGCTCACAGGCCCCGCTGGACGAGCAGGGCGTCCGCGTCTGGCTGGAAGCCGTGCAGGAGGCCGCGGGCTCCAGCACCGGCCCCGACTACACCGCCAGGGAGAACCCGGACTGCGACCGCTGCCCGGCCCGGACGGCGTGCCCGGTGCACTCGTCCGGCAGGCAGGTGGGACAGTGATGGTCTGTCGCGGCTCTCGTCGAGGCGCGGCACCGCGCGCCGCGTCGGAGGCCCGTCGCGCAGGCGCGGGCTGTCCGGAGGTCCGACACGATCGAGGGGTACACGGTGGGCGTGGACGACGCGTTCGCCGCCATCGACGACCGGAACCCCTTCGCGGCGGTCGACCTCACGGTGCGCGGTGCCCAGGTGCCCACCCGTGCCCTCCAGCCGTCCCTGCCAGGGCTCCGCACTCATCCGCTCAAGGCGTTGCGCTCCATGCTCCGGCACTGTGACCTGGGCAACTGGTCCGACCACCGACGATCCGACCAGGTCCGAGCATGACCTTCGCCAGTCCGTTCGAGGTCGCCGCCGCGCTGGGGCTGCCGAAGCCGACCCCGGAGCAGGCGGCGGTCGTCGCGGCGCCGGTGGAGCCCGCGCTGGTCGTCGCCGGTGCGGGAGCGGGCAAGACCGAGACCATGGCCGCCCGCGTGGTGTGGCTGGTGGCGAACGGGATCGTGACGCCGGACCAGGTGCTGGGGCTGACGTTCACCCGCAAGGCGGCGCGGCAGCTCGCGGAGCGGATCAGGCTGCGGCTGCGGCGGCTCGGCGGGTCGGAGCTGCTGGACGAGCTGGACCCGAGCGGGGAGCGGCGGGCCGCGGTGATGACCGCCGAGCCGGTCGTGCTGACCTACCACGCGTACGCCGGGCGGCTGGTGACCGAGCACGGGCTGCGGCTGCCGGTGGAACCGGGTGTGCGGCTGCTGACCGAGACGTCGTCGTGGCAGCTCGCGCACCGCGTGGTGTCGACGTGGACCGAGGACCTGGACACGGACAAGATCCCGGCGACCGTCACGGGTTACCTGCTGTCGCTCGCGGGTGAGCTGGGGGAGCACCTGGTCCAGCCCGACGCGCTGCGGACGCACGCCGAGTGGCTGATCGGGGTGATCGAGAACGCGCCGAAGACCGCGCGGCAGAAGGACGGGCTGCCGGAGAAGCTGCGGGACATCATCGCCGCGCAGCGGCTGCGGGTGAACCTGCTGCCGCTGCTGGAGGCCTACCAGGCGCGCAAGCGCCGGGAGGCGGCGATGGACTTCGCCGACCAGATGAGCCTCGCGGCCCGGCTGGCGAGCGAGCACCCGGAGGTCGCGCAGGGGGAGCGCGAGCGGTACGGGGCCGTGCTGCTGGACGAGTACCAGGACACCGGGCACGCGCAGCGGGTGCTGCTGCGGTCGCTGTTCGGGCAGGGTGAGCCGATGCCGGTCACGTCGGTCGGCGACCCGGCGCAGGCGATCTACGGCTGGCGCGGCGCAAGCGCGGCGAACCTGCCCCGGTTCACCACGGACTTCCCTGCCGCGGAAGGGAAACCGGCCACGCGGTACGGGCTGCTGACGAGCTTCCGCAACCCGCCGGAGGTGCTGGCGCTGGCCAACGCCGCGTCCGCACCCCTGCGCGCGGCGGGCCTGGAGGTCGACGAGCTGCGCGCGCGGGACGGGGCCGGGCCGGGCGATGTGCGGCTGGCGCTGCTGCCGGACGTGCGGCAGGAGCTGGACTGGCTGGCGGATTCCGTTGCGGCGCAGTGGCAGGAGCACCTGGACGAGAACGACACACCGCCCACGGCCGCCGTGCTGGTGCGGCGGCGGGCGGACATGGGCGCCATCGCGGCGGCACTGCGGGAGCGCGGCCTGCCGGTCGAGGTGGTCGGGCTCGGCGGGCTGCTGGACGAGCCGGAGGTGCGCGACCTGACCAGTGCGCTGCGGGTGCTGGTGAACCCGCTGGCTGGCACGGCCGCGGCCCGGCTGCTGACCGGATCCCGGTGGCGGGTAGCGGCTTTCGACCTCGCGGCGCTGTGGCAGCGGGCCCGTGAGCTGGCCGGTGCGCCGAGCCGTCAGTCCGTTGTGGACGATCCGCTGTCGGTGCTCGCGGACGCGCTGCCCGGCGAGCACGCCGAACAGGCGGGGCTGGCCGACGCGCTGGACGACCCCGGCGACCCGGCCGCGTACTCGCCCGACGGCTACCGGCGCGTCCGCAGGCTGGGCGGCGAGCTGGCGGCGTTGCGGCGCAGGCTCGACCAGCCGCTTTCGGAGCTGGTCGCGGACGTGGAGCGCACGCTGCTGCTGGACATCGAGTCGATGGCCCGGCCCGGCGGCGTCGGGCGTGCGCACCTGGACGCGTTCGCCGACGTGGTCTCGGACTTCGCCGCCGCCAGCCCGTCGGCGACGCTGCCGTCGCTGCTGGACTACCTGTACACCGCCGAACACGCCGAGGACGGCTTGGAGCCCGGTGAGGTGGAGGTAGCCGAGAACCGGGTGCAGATCCTGACCATGCACTCCGCCAAGGGCCTGGAGTGGCACATCGTCGCCGTGCCGCACGTCGTGAAGGACGTGTTCCCCGGCCGCCGCAAGACGTCGTGCTGGCTCAAGGCCGTCGCCGAACTGCCCGCCGACCTGCGCGGTGACGCCGCCGACCTGCCGAAGCTGCGGATCCCCGGTGGCAGCAACCGCAAGGAGGTCGAGGAAGCGCTCGCCCTGCACGCGGACGAGTTCGAGGAGCGGCGGCTCGTGGAGGAGCGCAGGCTGCTCTACGTCGCGCTGACCCGGTCCGAGCACAGCCTCCTGGTGTCCGGCCACTGGTGGGGCGAGACCGGCGAGAAGGTGAAAGGCCCGTCGCCGTTCCTGGTCGAGATCCACGAGGTCCTCACGACCGCCGAACATCCGCCGGGCGAGGTCGTCGCGTGGGCCGAGCCGCCCGCGGAGAACGAGCCGAACCCGCTGACCGGCGAGGTGAAGTCGGCGCAGTGGCCCGCCGACCCGCTCGGCAGGCGGCGCACGGCCGTCGCGGACGGCGCCGCGATGGTGCTGGCCGCGCTGGACCAGCGGGCCGAAGCCGCCCGCCGCGACCGGTACGTGCCGCCTGCCGACGACGAGGCGCCGCTGCCCGAAGCCCCACCCGAGGACGAGCCGCCGCCGGACGAGGCGGACTACGACGACTACGACCCGCCCGAGCACGACGAGGAACCGGATCCTGAACCCCGGTTCGACGAGGTCGAGGACCCGCCCGCCGCGGCGACCGAACCCCGGTCCGACCAGGTCGCCGCCGAACCAGGGTTCGACGAGGTCGAGCCGCTCGACGAGGAGGACGACCTCGACCCCGAGGGCTGGTCGCGGGACGTCGACGTGCTGCTCGCCGAACGGGCGGCGGCGGCGAACCGGCGCGAGCGGGTCACCATGCCGGAGCACCTGTCGGTGAGCCAGCTCGTGGAACTGGCCGCCGACCCGGACCAGTTGGCCCGCAGGCTGCGCCGCCCGCTGCCGTTCCCGCCTAACCCGATGGCCCGCCGCGGCACCGCGTTCCACACGTGGCTGGAGAAGCGGTTCGGCGCGAGCAGGCTGCTGGACATCGACGAGCTGCCGGGTGCGGCGGACGACGGGGCCGCCCCGGACACCGAGCTGGAACGGCTCCAGCGGGCGTTCCTGGCCAGCGAGTGGGCCGACCGGATGCCGCACGACGTGGAGGTGCCGTTCGAGGCCGAGGTCGACGGGATGTCGGTGCGCGGCCGGATGGACGCCGTGTTCGCGGACCCGGACGGCGGCTGGACCGTGGTGGACTGGAAGACCGGCGCCGTGCCGGACGAGGACAAGCTGCCCGCGCTGTCGGTGCAACTCGCCGCCTACCGGCTCGCGTGGGCCGCGCTGGCGGGTGCGGAGGTGGACAGCGTGCGGGCGGCGTTCCACTACGTGCAGCACGACCACACGCTGCGGCCGACGGACCTGCTGGACGCGGACGGCCTGCGAGCCCTGATCCGGTCGGTGCCGGACGGGTCTAGGACGTGACGCGGGACGAGGCCGGGACGTCCTTGAGCACCCGGTCGTAGAGCACTTCGAGCAGCCAGCGGCCGAACAGCGACGGGCCGAACTCGGTCGACCGGTCCTCC
>JBDSAJ010000681.1:0-4557 GCA_039922235.1 Umezawaea sp. | reverse complement strand
GGTGAGCGGGGTCTTGAGCTCGTGGGCGGCGTCCTCGGCGAGCAGCCGCTGGGCCCGCCGGGAGTCCCGGAGCGCGGCGAGCATGTCGTTGATCGACTGGATCAGCCGCCGGATCTCCCCACCGCCTTCATCCGGGATGTCGGCGTCGAGATCCCGGGTGTGCGCGACACGTGCCGCGGCGGCGGTCAGCCGGTCGATCGGTGCCAGCCCGGTCCGCGCCACGGCCCGCCCGACAAGGGCGCCGCCGACCACGCAGAGCAGCCCGATCAGCAGCATGCCCAACCCGAACTCGTTGATCGGGCTGTCGTCGAAGACGCGGGCCACCTGGACCGCGCCGTCGCCCGCCCGCAGCGTGTAGATGAGGTAGCCGTCGTCGTCGCTGTCGCCCGACTCCATCAGGTCGGCCGACGCGCCGTGCGCCACGCGCCCGGCGTGCTCGCTGACCGGGGGCAGCGCGGGTTGGCCGTCCGGCGTCCGGATCGAGCCGTCGGGCAGGATGACCCGCACCAGCCGACCGGATCCGGGATACGGCGGTAGCTCGACCTGCGCCAGACCGGCGCGCTCCGCGTTCGTGGCCAGGACGCGGGAGTCGGCGCGCAGCTGATCCTCCGCGGTGTTCTGCAGCTCCCAGTCCAGTAGCTCGCTGGCCACCTGGAAGGCCACGAACACGCTGACCGCGATGGCCGTCGCCGCGATCACCGTCAGCCTGGTCCGCAGGGACCGCCGGCGCCACCAACGGGTCAGCCGGCGCGAGCCCCGGCAGGCGGGCCTGCTCACGGAGGAGTCTCCCGCAACGTGTACCCCAAGCCGCGCAGCGTGTAGATCAATCGCGGCTCACTCTCGGCCTCCATCTTGCGGCGCAGGTAGCTCACGTACACCTGGAGGTTGTTGGAGGTGACGCTCATGTCGAATCCCCAGATCGCCTCGAACAGCGCGCCTCGGGTCAACACACGGGTCGCGTTGCTCACGAGGACCTCCAGCAGGGAGAACTCGGTCCGGGTCAGGCGGAGCGGCCGCCCGCCCCGCCACGCCTCGAACCTGTCGGGATCGACCCGGACGTCGGCGACCGACAGGATCTGCGACTCGTCGTCGCCCGGCGCGCGGCGGCGCAGCAGGGCCCGCACCCGTGCCAGCAACTCCTCGATGGCGAACGGCTTGGGCAGGTAGTCGTCGGCGCCCGCGTCCAGCCCCGCGACCCGGTCGAAGACCTGATCACGGGCGGTCAGCATCAACACCGGCAGATCCCGACCCGCCGCCCGCAACCGCCGGCAAGTCTCCAACCCGCCGAGGCGGGGCATCATCACGTCGAGGATCAGCAGATCCGGCGCGTCGCCACCGACCCCGTCGAGCACGGCGAGACCGTTGGCGACGGTGCTGGTGTCGTAACCCTCGACCTGGAGCACCCGCTCCAGCGACTCACGGATGGCCGCCTCGTCATCCGCGATCATGATCAGCACGCCGGTCGCCCCCTCCAGTCGATGCTTTTGCCGCTCATCGTCCCCGATCAACCTGAGGCCAGGATTAGAGCGTCGCCTCTGTGGTGCCCGCGGGCCGTGCTCTTGCGGATGCCCAAGTGGTCCGCGCCGCTAATTCGTCGGGGGCGGTGGGGTCGTTGAGGTAGAGGTCGCAGAGACGCAGTCGAGGGCTTCTTCGGGACTGCCAGCGGGTAGGCCGCTGGGCAGGATGTTGTCTTCGTATCCGTCGCGGCCCTGTGGAGTGCCGATGAACCGGATTGGCGGCAGAATGCGAGGATGCGCTCTCGGACCGCGGGAATGTGGTGGGGCAACGCCATCGAGGCACCGGATCCCGGCGCTCTGGCGCGGTTCTACGCCGAACTGCTCGACTGGCCCGTCGTGCACGAGGAACAGGGAACGGCGATCATCGCCCCGCCGCAGGGAGGCGTCTTCCTGGTGTTCCAGCAGGCCGACGACTACCGCGCCCCCGTCTGGCCTCCGGTCGACGGCGCACAGCGCCCGATGATGCACCTGGACTTCCAGGTGGGCGACCTGGAGTCCGCCGTCGCCGATGCGGTGGCCCTCGGCGCCACGCTCGCCTCGGCCCAACCGCAGGAGAACGTCCGCGTTCTCCTCGACCCGACAGGCCACCCGTTCTGCCTGTGCCTCGACGAGGACTAGGGCGTTCGGGCCCGAGCTCGTTCGTCCGCGTGGTTCATCGATCCTCACGGTGAAAGCCTTGCCCGCCTTGGAGTTGTTCCTCAGCGGACGACATCACACGACGTGAACTGGCAATTTCCTCACCCGTTCGCCGGAAACGATCGCGCCTCGCACTGGGTAGCTTTCATCCCACGGTCCCTGCCGTTGATCAGCCCACGAGAGGTGGAAGATCATGAACCGCAGCCTGAAGCGACTGGTAACCCTGGCGAGTGCGGTGGCCCTGACCCTGGTCACCGTCCCGGCGGCGCAGTCCGCACCCGGCACCTACTGGACACCGGAACGGATGCGTTCTGCCGTTCCGCTCGACGCTCTCACCGTCAGCCCCTCGAAGCTGCACGCCCCCGTCCCCGCAGGCGAACCCGCCGCCGTCGCACCGCTCGCCTTCCCCAACGGCGGCAGCGCGTGGACCGGCGGCGGTGCCGTCGTGAAAACCGCGGGCCGCGTGTTCTTCACCTACCAAGGCCGCAACGCCTCGTGCAGTGGCAACGCCGTGACCAGTGCCAACAAGAGCACGGTCGTCACGGCCGGGCACTGCGTGAAGCTCGACGGCGCCTACCACACCAACGTCGCGTTCGTTCCGGCCTACGACAACGGGAACACCCCGTACGGCACGTGGAACGCCAGGGCCACCATGACCACGCCGCAGTGGAACGCGTCCGAGGACATCAACTACGACATCGGCGCCATCATCGTCGGACAGGTGGGCGGCCAGTTGCTCACCGATGTCGTCGGCGCCCAGGGCATCGCGTTCAACCAGGCCCGTGCGGACAACATGTACAGCTTCGGCTACCCCGCCGCCGCACCGTACGACGGGACCAAGCTCATCTACTGCAGCGGCCGGACGTTCAACGCCTTCCTCAGCAACGGCATCGGCATGACGTGCAACACGACCGGCGGTGCCAGCGGCGGCCCCTGGTTCCGGACGTTCTCCGAGGCGACCGGCACCGGCCTGCTCAACTCCGTGAACAGCTACAAGATCAACATCATTCCGACCTGGATGTTCGGCCCGTATTTCGGTGCCGACGCCCAGAACCTGTACAACCTCGCCCAGGCAGCCTGACGGCAGCGGGGCCCACGACGACGACGTGGGCCCCGCTCAGCCGAGCGAGAGGCCGACGGCACCACCAAGGCGCCGCACAACCCACTGCGGGAACAATTTCGTGTCGCAAGTGGACTAAAGACCACTCCCACGGCGGCGATCCCGGACTCGCCCAGCGCAAGAACTTCCTGGGCCGATCGTCGCGCGGTAGGACCGTCACGACACGCCGAGGACGACCTAGCCGTGGACCTCGCGGGCGAACAGGGCGCGGATGGCGTCGTCGACGTCCTTCCAGTCACCCCGAAGTCCGACTTGCGCCGACAGCCTCCCCGCGGCCTCCAGCCCCAGCAAGTCCGCCAGTTCGGCCGCCACCGGGGAGGTCACGTCGCCGAAGGTGTTGATCGTCTTCGGTGCGCCGAACGCGAACAGCGATTCCGCGGCGAACGCGGTGCCCTGCCCCGAGGCCGAGCCCACGAGGTGGATCGCCCCGCCCTCGGCAAGGAGGTCCCACGCCCTGGCGATGCCCGGCCCGCAACCGTGTCGAGCACGAGGTCGAACCGATCGTCTACAGTGGACAGTCCAACCACCACCTCATCGGCGCCGAGTTCGCGCGACCCCGCCGCCCGGTCGGGACTACCGACGGACGCCGTCACGCGCGCACCGGCGATCGCGGCGAGTTGGACGGCGAAGTGCCCCACTCCCCCACCGGCACCGGTGATCAGCACCCGGCGAGCCAGCAGCGACCGGGTCCGCAGGACGCGCAGGGCCGTCAGCCCAGCGACGCCGAGCGCGGCGGCGTCCTCCAGCGCGACGCCGTCGGGGACCACGCCGAGCCAGGCGGGGCTGACCGCCACCCGCTCCGCCCACGCGTACGGCGCCATCCCCAGTGCGACAGGGGAACCCTCGGCGGGACCGGAACCGTCGGCCGCGGCCCGGACCACGACACCGGACGCGTCGTACCCGTGGATGGCACCCGCAGGCCACAGGTCGGCGTGCTTCAGCTCGCCAGGGTTCAGGCCGATGTGCCGGATCTCCACCAGCACCTCGCCCGCGGTGGGCCGCGGTTCCTCGACGTCGGCGAACCGGACAGGTCCGCCGTCGCCGTGTTCGACTACCAGTGCACGCATGATGATCTCCTCGTCCGCGGGACAGCACGTGAGGAAGAGCTTTCGGCGCGGAGTCGGGGTCGGCCAGGTCCGGCAGGATCAGAAGTGTGGCCGTTTGCCTCGCCTGCCAGGGGAGCTACCGCGCTCGGACGGTGCGGCGGTACTCACCGGGGGGCGGGCCCGCGGGCCCGGCGGAATGCCCGGCTGAACGCCTGCGGCGTCGCGTACCCGACCGCTC
>JBDSAJ010000680.1:0-3167 GCA_039922235.1 Umezawaea sp. | reverse complement strand
ATTCGGGGGAGAGTGCCGGCCGACCGGTCCTATTCAGGGGGAGTTCGGGTGACCGATGAGCCTCATAGCGGGTTGAGGCGGGCCTTGAGCAGGCAGAACTCATTGCCTTCCGGGTCGGTCAGGACGTGCCACTGCTCTTCCCCGGTCTGACCGATGTCGGCCGGGCGGGCACCGAGACCCAGCAGGCGTTCGAGCTCGGCGTCCTGGTCGCGGTCGGTGGCGTTGACGTCGATGTGCAGCCGGGACTTCCCCGGCTCCGGCTCGTCCCGGCGGCTGAGGAAGAGCGTCGGCTGTGGGCCGCCGAACCCCTCGCGCGGCCCGATCTCCATCGAGCCGTCGTCCTCGCGACCGAGCACCACGAAGTCCAGGACCTCGCACCAGAACCGCGCCAGCACCTCAGGCTCGCGGCAACCGAGCACGAGCTCACCGATACGACATGCCATTGACGAAACCTGCTCTCAGCCTGGAAACCGCTGGGAGGCCGCCCGCGAATCCCGCAGGCCCCAGCTGCGAAAACAACGCGGCGACCCTACTGGACAGCGCACGAGTCGAACGTTCGCGCACCCCCAACGCTGCGCGTTGGGGGACCGACGTCCTAGTCGCCGGATACGGGGAGGAGTTCCGGGCGTTTCGGGGCCAGGCCGTCGCCTGCGGATTCGCCTCGGACGAGACGGCCGACGAAGGGGATGACGTGTTCGCGGGCCCACTTCAGGTCACGGCGGCGCTGGGTCATCCAGTCGGACTCCTCCGACGGCGGCCACGGGGTGTCCCACGCCTCTTCGGTCTTGTACCCGAGGACTTCGGCCGTGCGCAGCGCCACGCGGCGGTGGCCTTCCGGGGACAGGTGGAGGCGGTCCTCGCTCCACGCCCGCTGGTCGTGCAGGACGGACATCGCCCACAGGTCCACCACGTGGCAGTGGTAGCGGTCAGCCACCGACCACAGGTGGGTGTTGTAGATGGCGATCTTGCCGCGCAACGAGCGGAGCAGCGGGGTGGTCTTGGTGTCGAAGCCGGTGAAGACGATGACCTCGCTGCCCGCGGCGCGGAGGTCGGCGACGGCGATCTCGTAGATCTCGGCCAGCGCGTCCGGGTCGGTGCCGGGGGTGAGGATGTCGTTGCCGCCGCCGCAGAACGCCACGAGCTTCGGCTTCAGCGCGGTGGCCAGCGGTAGCTGCTCATCGACGATCTCGTGCAGGGACTTGCCGCGGATCGCGAGGTTGGCGTAGCGGAAACCGCTGTGGTGGGTGGAGATCATCGTTGCCAGCCGGTCGGCCCACCCCATGAATGTTCCGTCGGGGGCGGGATCGTCCATGCCCTCGGTGAAGCTGTCCCCGATCGCGACGAAGCTGTCCAAGTCCTGCACCTGCGACCCCTCCCTCAGCGCGACCGGCCCAGATCCCCTCCGAGGTCGCGCGCACAGAATGCCTCCGGTTCGTCCGACCGCGCCACCTGAGGTGGTGAAACCGTAGTGTGCGGCCTCCGAACAGGTAAACCGAATTCATCGCGAGTGGATTCCCGAAACCGTCCCCGTTGTTATGCGGCCGTGTCTTTTCGTCACTCTTTCGAGGGAGGGACGTGCTTGTTGGGCGGTTTATCGCAATTCGGGCCCTAGGGTTTGCCGTTCCGCACTCGATCTCGCCTGGAGAGTTCCGTGCCCGTTCGCCCACCCCTGCCCATCATTTCCGCCGGGGCCATCGCCGTGCTCGCGGGTCTCGCGCTCGGCATCGGGCTCGGCGGTTCCGCGGACCACCCGCAAGGCGGGGGAGGCGCCGCCGACCCGAGCCGCGGCCCGGACCGCCGCCAGAGCGGTGGCGACCTGCCGCCGATGGACTTCGAGGGCAAGGTCCTGTCGACGTCCTCGCGGACCTCCAAGGCGTCCACGCCCAGCACGCCGTCCACGACCGGGGCCGCCTCGGTCCCCGTCGCGGCGTCCGAGCCGGAGCGCACCGAAGAGGTGACCAGCGCGGTCGGGGTCACGCCGACGCCGGAACTGCCCCCGCTGCCGTCGGTCCCGGACGTCTCGACCAGTTCGCTCGTCGAGGCGCCGTCGTCCTCGACGTCCGCCAGCGCGTGACGGAGCCCCCGCGGCCCGCCCCGGTCGGGGACGAGCCGCGAGGGCCGCTGGGGCCCGGTACGGGGGCGCCGCCGCCGATCAACTCCCCCGCACCGGGGTCTTCTACCGGTACCCGCGCACCGGAAGTCCTAACCCGCGGCCCGGTGCGGGGCGGTGCCGCCGCCGATAACCGCCCCGCACCGGGGTCTGGGCCGACGCGGGGGAGTGCCGCCGCCGATCAACTCCCCCACGCCGGTGTTCTGGGGACGGCCCGTCAGCCGCCAGCCGCCATGCCGAGCGCGGGCTCGGCGGGCAGGCCGGTGAACGCCGAGCGCAGCCGCAGTTCGGCGGCCGGGCTGGTGCCGATGGTGTCCAGGCCCAGCAGCGCGGCCCCGACGACCGGGGGCAGGTCGACCACGCGGATCCGCGCCAGCGGCGCGGGCCTGGCCAAGCGGTCGCGCACCGCGCCGACAACGATGTCGCCGGTCCCGGTGAGCACCCCGCCGCCGAGCACGACGTCCACCGGCTCGCCCAGCAGGCCCAGCCTCCGCAGGGACACCTCGGTGAGCACGGTGATCTCCTCGACCAGCCGGTCCACGACCTCCAGCGCCACCTCGTCACCGGCGTCCGCCACGTCGAACAGCACCCGGCACAGCGCGTGCTCGTCCGCGTCCGCCTCACCGAAGTGGATGCGTTCCACGGCTTCGGCGACGGTCGCGGTGCCGAAGTGCGCGATCACGGCGGGCAGCAGCGCGGTGGGTGTCCCGCGGCCGTCCTCCGCCCGCACGGCCAGCCACAGCGCCTCGCCGCCGATGTGCGCGCCGCCGCCCCAGTCGCCGGAGATCCGGCCCAGCGCGGGGAAGCGGTGCGCCCGGCCGTCCTCGGCGACGGCGACGCAGTTGATGCCCGCACCGCACACCACCGCGACGCCGATGCCGTCGGTCGTGCCGGCGCGCAGCAGCGCGAACGTGTCGTTGCCGACGACCGAGGTCTCCGACCAGCCGTGCCGCTCGATCTCCGCCTGGAGTTCCCGCTCCTCGCGTGGCAGGTCCGCGCCCGCGAGGTAGGCCGCGGTGTGCCTCGCTATCCGCTCGTCCGGGGACAGCCCAGCCTG
>JBDSAJ010000679.1:0-11641 GCA_039922235.1 Umezawaea sp. | reverse complement strand
GGGATCAGGACGTCGGAGAGCATGTCGCCGGCGAGCAGGACGCCACGGTCCGCCAGGAGGACCGCGGCGTGGCCGATGGCGTGCGCCTCGTGCTCGACGATCTCGCCCGGCACAGGTCCGCCGTCCGCGGGCAGCGGGGTGAGCAGCCCGATCAGGTCGAGGGGGATGCCCGATGCGCTCTCCACCGCCATCTGCCGCGCCCGCTCCCGGACTCCACCGACCGCGTCGGCGCTGGCGGGGAGGGCGTAGCGCGGCACGTCGCCGAACCGGGGGTGCCAGAGCAGGTGGTCCCAGTGGAGGTGGGTGGAGAACCCGGCGACCACCGGGATCCCGAGCCGGTCCACGTCATCGGCGAGCTGGTCCAGCTCGGCACCATGGATGCCGGGATCGACCAGGACCAGCCCGGCCTCCCCGCGCACCACGGTGGAGTTGCTCCAGACCCACTCGCTCTGCCGGACCCATACGCCGTCGGCCACCTCGTTCAGCACCGATTCACCCTGCCAGGCAGCTCCGCCCGCCGCAATCACACCCGCGTGTTAGCTTAGGCTCACCTGACCTCAGAGCGAATGGGTGAACATGAAGCGCGCCGCCACCGGTCTCCTGGTCGTCCTCCTGACCGCGTCGCTGGCCGCGTGCGGGGGCACGACGACGCCCGAGACCGACGGCACGCCCTCCGGCGCGGGCACCGCGTTCCCGGTCACCGTCGACACCACGTTCGGCCAGGTCACGGTCGAGAAGGCACCGGCCCGCGTCGTCGCGCTCGGCTGGTCGGACGCCGAGACCGCGCTGGCGCTGGGCGTGCGGCCGGTCGGCGCGAGCGACTGGCTCGCCTTCGGCGGCGAGGGCGTCGGACCGTGGGCGAAGGGGCTGTACGAGAAGGCCCCGACCATCCTCGGCACGCAGGACCCGAACTTCGAGGCCGTCGCGGCACTGAGGCCCGACCTGATCCTGAACACCCGCTCGGACCTCGACGCGAAGACCAACGAGACGCTGTCCAAGATCGCGCCGACCATCGCCGCACCGAAGGGCGTCATCCCCTACGGCACGACCTGGCGCCAGCAGATGGACCTGGTCTCCAGGGCGCTGGGCAAGCCCGACCAGGGCAAGGAGCTGGCGGCGAAGGTCGAGCAGGAGTTCCAGGACGCCGCGACCTTCACCGGCAAGACCGCCGTGGTCGGCGCGTTCTTCGGCGGCAAGTACGGCGCCTACGTGCCCGGCGACGGCCGGGTGGACTTCATGAGGGAGCTGGGCTTCGGCACCAAAAAGGAGGTCGACACGCTGGCCGAGGGCACGTTCTACGTGGACATCTCCACCGAGCGGCTCGACCTGCTGGACGCCGACCTGACGGTGCTCTTCCCGATCGGCACCGACGCGGGCGCCCTCAAGGCCGACCCGATCCTCAACGGCATCCCGTCCGCCAAGGCGGGGCACCTGGTGATCCTGGACGACAAGGCGCTGTCGGACGCGTTCTCCAGCGGATCGACGCTCGGCGTCTCCTACGCCATCAAGAACGCCGTGCCACTGTTCTCCGCAGCATTGCGGAAGTAAGCCAATTCCAGGTTATCGACCGTGCGAACTTTCGCACGGAAAAAGCCCGACCAACGACAGAACCGAGCCGCCAAAGGACTTGATACGCTCGATTGAGTGATCATCACTACGACATTGGAGTTACTGATTCCAGGTCGCCGTGAATTACTCGCAAAAACCCCGGAAATTCACCCGATGTAGTGTGATCCAGGCAGCATGTGCACAGCGCGTGCCCAACAACGCCGCTGGTCACACCTTGGGAGGACGCCGTTTTGGCCGCTTCCGGCCCTGCCCGACCCTGGTTAACGTCTGATTCACCACGGACAAGTCCATTGTCCGTGAAGTGAATTCCCAATTACGCGCCACAAGCGGCGCGCAAGCGGATAGGCGGTATCACGGGTGACTGTGACGGACAACCCCTCGTCGGACGTGGATGCGGGTCGCGCGCAATCGAGCTTGGCGACGGCCGCGGCCAGGAACCTGGCCACTACGACCAAGTCCGTGCCGCAGATGCAGGGCATTTCCTCGCGGTGGCTGCTCAAGGTCCTGCCGTGGGTGCAGGCAGCGGGTGGCGCCTACCGGGTCAACCGGCGGCTGAGCTACGCGGTCGGCGACGGCCGCGTGACGTTCACCAACACCGGGTCCGAGATCCGGGTGATCCCGCAGGAGCTGTGCGAGCTGCCGCTGCTGCGCGGGTACGACGACGACGCGGTCCTCACCGCCCTGTCGCTGAAGTTCGTGCAGCGCGAGTACGCGCCCGGTGACGTCATCGTCGAGGCCGGGCAGCGCGAGGACGCGGTGTTCCTCATCGCGCACGGCAAGGTCAACAAGATCGGCGTCGGCGAGTTCGGCGACGAGACCGGGCTCGGTGTGCTCGCCGACGGCGACTACTTCGGCGGCGACGTGCTGGCCGGGCCGCAGGGCGAGTGGGACTTCACCGTCAAGGCGGTCACCCCCGTCACCGTGCTGGCGCTGGACTGGCGCTCGTTCGAGGAGATGAACGGCGCGGCGGGCGGCCTGCGCGAGCACATCCAGCACGCCCGAGCGCAGGGCGAGCACGGCAAGCAGAACCCGCACGGCGAGGCCGCGATCGACATCGCGTCCGGCCACGAGGGCGAGGCGGACCTGCCCGGCACGTTCGTCGACTACGAGCTGTCCCCGCGCGAGTACGAGCTGAGCGTCGCCCAGACGGTCCTGCGCGTGCACAGCCGCGTCGCGGACCTCTACAACCAGCCGATGGACCAGGTCGAGCAGCAGCTGCGCCTGACCATCGAGGCGCTGCGCGAGCGCCAGGAGCACGAACTGGTCAACAACCGCGAGTTCGGCCTGCTGCACAACGCCGACCTCAGCCAGCGCATCCACACCCGCACCGGCCCGCCGACCCCGGACGACATGGACGACCTGCTGGCCACGGTGTGGAAGGAGCCCACCTGCTTCCTCGCCCACCCGCGCGCGATCGCCGCGTTCGGCCGCGAGTGCAGCAAGCTCGGCATCTACCCGACGGCCACCGACCTCGGCGGCCACCAGGTGCCGTCGTGGCGCGGCGTCCCGATCCTGCCGTGCAACAAGATCGGCGTCAGCTCGACCCGGACCAGCTCGATCGTGCTGCTGCGCGCGGGCGAGCAGAACCAGGGCGTCGTCGGCCTGCACCAGACCGGTCTGCCCGACGAGTACCAGCCCGGCCTGTCCGTGCGGTTCATGGGCATCGACGAGAAGGCGGTCATCTCCTACCTGGTCAGCGCCTACTACTCGGCGGCCATCCTGGTACCGGATGCGCTCGGCGTGCTCGAGAACGTCGAGATCGGCCGCGAGGGCTAGATCCCCGTCCACCGCCGCAGACCAGACACGAGATGGGAAGACACGTGACGGTGACAGATCCGGGCCTCGACGAGGCCACCGCGCCTTCGAGCCTGACCACGAGGGCGGCGCGCAATCTCGCGTCGACCACGAAGTCGGCGCCGCAGATGCAGGGCATCACGCCCCGCTGGCTGCTGCGCGCGCTGCCGTGGGTCGAGGCGGGCGGCGGCGCGTACCGGGTGAACCGCAGGCTCACCTACACCGTCGGCGACGGCCGGGTGAGCTTCACCAACACCGGTTCGACGGTGCGGGTCGTCCCGCAGGAGCTGCGGGAACTGCCCGTGCTGCGGGAGTTCGACGACGACGGCGTGCTCACCGCGCTGGCCGACCGCTTCCGGCAGCGCGAGTTCGCGGCGGGCGAGTTGGTCGTCGAGGCGGGCCGCGCGGCCGACGAGGTCGTGCTGATCGCGCACGGCAAGGTCAGCGCGACCGGGGTCGGCGAGTACGGCGAGGAGACCTCGCTCGGGATGCTCGCCGACGGCGACCACTTCGGCGACGAGGTGCTCACCGGGACGGTTGACCAGTGGCCGTTCACCGTCCGGGCGGTCACCCCGGTCATCGCGCTCGTCCTGCCGTGGCGGGACGTGCAGGCGCTCAACGGCCAGGCCGACGCGCTGCGCGCGCACATCGAGCGGTACGTCGCGAACTCCGGCAAGCCCAGCAACAAGGCGGGTGAGGCGGCGATCGAGCTGTCCTCCGGCCACGAGGGCGAGGTGGAGCTGCCGGGCACGTTCGTGGACTACGAGCTGGCCCCGCGCGAGTACGAGCTGAGCGTCGCCCAGACCGTGCTGCGGGTCCACACCCGTGTCGCGGACCTCTACAACAAGCCGATGGACCAGACGCAGCAGCAGGTCCGGCTGACCGTGGAGGCGCTGCGCGAGCGGCAGGAGTTCGAGCTGCTGAACAACCCGGACTTCGGGCTGCTGCACAACGCCGACCTCAAGCAGCGGGTGCACACCCGCACCGGGCCGGTCACGCCGGACGACATGGACGAGCTGGTCAGCCGCCGCCGCAAGACCGCGTTCTTCCTGGCTCACCCGCGCACGATCGCCGCGTTCGGCCGCCAGCTCAACCAGCGCGGCCTCTACCCGCCTGCGGTGGACTACCACGGCACCAAGGTGAACACGTGGCGCGGTGTGCCGATCCTGCCGTCGGACAAGATCCCGATCAGCGCGCACGGCACCAGCTCCATCCTCGCCATGCGGGTCGGCGAGCAGGACAACGGCGTCATCGGCCTGCACCAGACCGGCCTGCCCGACGAGTACGAGCCGGGGTTGTCGGTGCGGTTCACCGGGATCGACGACAAGGCCGTCCTGTCCTACCTCGTCAGCACCTACTACTCGGCGGCCGTGCTCGTCCCCGACGCGCTCGGTGTGCTCGAGAACGTCGAGATCGACCGCTGAGAGGCCGGGTGTCATGACGGATGTCGAGGACAAGCAGGCGATCCGCTCGGCGCACGAGGTGCTGTCGTGGAGCAGGTTCGGCGTCGAACCCGCGCTGCGTGCGGCGGTCGAGCGGATGCCCGAGTCGATGCGGGTCATCGCCGGGTACCACTTCGGGTGGCGCGACGAGCACGGCCAGGCCACCGACGGCAACGGCGGCAAGGCGATCCGCCCCGCGCTGACGCTGCTCGCGGCCGAAGCCGTCGGCGGCGTCGCGACCGCCGCGATGAGCGGCGCGGTCGCGGTCGAACTGGTGCACAACTTCTCGCTGCTGCACGACGACGTGATGGACCGCGACACGACCCGGCGGCACCGGCCGACGGCGTGGAGCGTGTTCGGCGTCAACTCGGCGATCCTGGCCGGGGACTCGATGCTGATGCTGGCGCTCGACGTGCTCGCGGACAGCGGCCACCCGGCCGCGCAGGAGGGGACGAAGCTGGTCAGCGCTTCCGTGCAGGCGCTGCTCGACGGGCAGGCCGCGGACATGGCGTTCGAGGAGCGCGGTGACGTGGACCTGCTGGAGTGCGTGCGGATGGCGGAGGGCAAGACCGCCGCCCTGCTCGGGTGCGCCTGCGAGATCGGGGCCCTGTTCGGCGGCGGGCAGCCGGAGCAGGTCGCCCACCTGCGGGGGTTCGGCGAGGCGCTGGGGCTGGCGTTCCAGTTCGCCGACGACCTGCTGGGCATCTGGGGCGATCCGGGGGTGACCGGGAAACCGGTCTACTCGGACCTCCGCAACCGGAAGAAGTCGCTGCCGGTCGTGGCGGCGCTGAACTCCGGCACCGAGGCGGGCCGCGAACTGGACGCCCTGTACCACTCGGACCACCCGCTGGCGGTGGACGAACTGGGGCGGGCAGCGGAACTGGTCGACCTGGCAGGCGGCCGGGCGTGGAGCCAGGCCCGCGCCGACGACCTGCTGGACCGGGCTCGGGCACATCTCGCCGCAGCGGATGCCTCGCCGCGAGCCACAGCGGAGCTGGACGCCGTGGCGGAGTTGGCTTCGCACCGGGATCACTGAGGATCGGGCAGGCTGGGTCGGGTCGCGTTGATCGGTGTGGTCGGGTCTACCCGGTCGGATCGCCCAACCGACCCGACCCGGCCGGTTCCTCAGCAGAACGGGCCTGCCGACTCGGACCAGCCGGGTGGACCGGTCAGCGCGGCCCCGCCACAGCAGGCAACTGCTTGACCCGGCGAGTGCCCGACGTCGATTCAAGCCTTCCACCAGCGGTTTTCCCGCGTTCCCGAAATTGTCGTACCCCCGTCGTAGTGTGTGCGTCGGGGGGTTCTCACAACCGGGGGACCTCCAGCTTGCGTCGTGTCGTCACCGCTTGCGCAACGCGGCCAACTGCTCCTCGAACGGCACAACGGTCTCCTCGACCTTCTTCGGCGCCGGGGCGTTCGTCATCAGCGCCGCGAGTTCCCCCGCCGCCTGGTCGATCCGCCCAGCCAGCCCGTCGGCGCCCCAGTCCTCAGGCGCGGCGAACACGGCAGTAGGCGCGACGGTGGCACGCAGGTAGGCGAACAACGGCCGGAGCGCGAACTCCAGCGCCAACGAGTGCCGCGCGGTACCACCGGTCGCACCGATCAGCACCGGCTTGCCCGCCAGCGCGGTGTTGTCGACCACGTCGAAGAACGACTTGAACAGGCCGCTGTAGGACGCGGTGAAGATCGGGGTCACGGCGATCACGCCGTCAGCGCCGGTGACCGCGTCCAGTTCCGCTTGCAGCGCGGGGCTCGCGAAGCCGTTGGTGAGGTTGTGGGCGATGTCGGTCGCGACGTCGCGCAGCTCGACCAGGTGCACCTCGACGCCCGGCAGGTGCCTGCGAACGGCCTCGGTCAGCCGGTCGGCCAGCAGCCGCGTCGAGGACGGGGTGCTCAGCCCGGCGGAGACGACCGTCAGCTTCATCGAACTCTCCATTGTGGACTCACAGCCAATCGCGCTTCTTGAAGCTCAAGTACAGCAGACCGGACAGCAGGAGGATGGCCACAGTGGACACCCAGAAACCCCAGGGCTGCTCGAAACCGGGATAGGGCAGGTTCTGCCCGTAGAAACCGGTGATGGCGGTCGGCACGGCGATGATCGCCGCCCAGCTCGTCACCTTCTTCATGATCATGTTCATCACGTTGCCCTGCGCGGTCAACTGGCTCTCGCGCAGCGTCGTCGTCATCTCCCGCAACGACTCCGTCCAGTCCGTGACCCGCAGGACGTGGTCGTGCACGTCCTGGAAGTACGGCCGCAGCTCGTCGCTGACGATCTCCTTGCCGGTGCGCAGCAGCCCGCCCAGCACGTCGGCCATCGGCTGCTCGACCCGGCGCAGCATCACCAGGTTCTTGCGCAGCAGCAACGCCCGGCGCTGCATCGCCTTGTGGTCGGGCCGCTCCTCGAACAGCGCGTCCTCCAGCGCCTCGACCTCGTCGTCCAGCCGCTGCGCCGCGTCCAGGTGCCCGTCCACGACCGAGTCCAGCAGCGCGTGCAGCAGGTAGCCGACGCCGACCGCCTCGACACCGCCCGGCTCGTCCCAGCGCCTGAGCACCTCGTCGAAGTCGAACCCGTCCCGCACGGTGATCAGCGCCTGGCCGGTGATGAACGCGGACACCTCCGTCGGGACGAGCCGGTCGTCCTCGAACGCGACGGCCTTGACGATCAGGAACGACTGCCCGTCGTACTGGTCGAACTTCGGCCGCTCGTGCTTGGTGAGCGCGTCCTCGATAGCGAGCGCGTGCAGGCCCAGTTCGTCCGCGACCGTCGCCAGGTCCGCCTCGGTGGGCGAGCGGAAGTCCACCCACACCACCGAGTCCGAGTCCTGGAGGTGCTCCGACAACTCCTCGAGCGGGAAGTCCGACGCCGCGAGCTTCCCGTGGCAGTACAACCGGGTGCTGACCATGGAGGACACGCTAGTCAGTCAGCTCGCGAGGGTCGCGTGCATCTCCCACACCAGCACCTCGGCGTCCTCGGTGGCCGTCACGCGCTGGCCACCCGTCGCGGTGAACCGCACGGCGTCACCCTCGGCGAGGGCGCCCGCACCCTCCAGCGCAACGGACCCGCGCGCCACGAACAGGTGCAGGTACGGCGCTTCGGGCAGCTCGACCGACTGGCCGGGCTGGAGCCGGGCGGCGTGCAGCGCGGCGTACTTGTTCTTGATCCGGATGGCCGACGCCCCGTCGTGGGCGTCCATCCCGGACGCGACCGGCACCAGCCCACCGCTGAGCAGCTCCCCGTCGATCTCCAGCTGCTCGTACCCCGGCGTGATCCGGTTCTCGTCCGGCACCACCCACATCTGGACGAAGTGCACCGGGTCGGAGTGCGCCGCCCCTTCGAGCCGCCACGAGTCGTTCTTCTCCGAGTGCATGATCCCGCGACCGGCGCTCATCCGCTGCGCCAGGCCGGGGTAGATGATCCCGGAGTGCCCGGTGGAGTCCTGGTGCACCAGCGAACCCCGCAGCACCCAGGTCACGATCTCCATGTCCTTGTGCGGGTGCGTCTCGAACCCGGCGCCCGGCGTCACGACGTCGTCGTTGTTCACCAGCAGCAGGCCGTGGTGGGTGTTGGCCGGGTCGTAGTGCCGACCGAACGAGAACGAGTGCTTCGAGTCCAGCCACGAGATCTTGGTCGCGTCCCGCTCGGCGGAACGTCGCACGTCCACCTTCGGCCGCAGGGTGCTCTGGGTCATGACGACGGGCCTCCTGGGTTGATCTGCCACCTACGTAGACCCTCAACCTAGTTGACTCTGCAACTATTCCTGGGCCGCGTGCGAGGCGTAGTGCTCGCGCAGTTCCCCGACCCGCTCCTCCGGCCACGGGCACCGGACCTCGCCGAAGGAGGCCGCGAAGAACAGCTCCAGCTGCACGTGCCACGCGGCCAGCGCGGTGGCCGCGTCCGCGCCCGCGGGCAGGGCGTGGGTCAGCTCCACCCTCGTGCCCGCCTCCGGGTCGTGCACGACCTCCCACCGCACCGGCCCGTACGCCAGCACGTGCGGGGCCTCGACCACGGTCAACGGCTCCACCGGCACGTGCGCGTTGGTCGCCCGGACCGGCGGCTCGCCGCCGACGACCGGCGAGCTGTCCTCGACCAGCAGCGCCCACACGTCGGCCGCGGGTTTCCACACCAGGTCGCGCACGAAGCGCACCCGGTCCCCCTCCAGCGTCCCCTCGTCCAGCCCGAACTCCCGGACGTACGCCTCCATCGGAGCCAGCCACTCCGACGGCTGGGTGAACTCCCGCCCGTCCAGCCGGGCCGCCAACGCCTCCAGGCACACGTCCCACCCGATCGCGTTGCGGCCCGCGGTGATCCGGCCGCCGCCGAGGACCTGGGTGAACCGCAGCAGGCACCCGTCGCCGTCGGGCTCCAGCTCGAACCGCAGCACGTCGTCGTTCCAGCGGAACGCGAACACCTTCGGCGGGTCGACCTCCAGCACCTCGCCGTCGCTGATCCCGCTGACCGGAGCCTGGTCGGGGAACGTGAACCGCATGGCGGCCCCCGGCACGAGGTCCAGCTCCACCGCCGCCGGGAACCACGCCGCCAGCTCGCCGGGCTCGGTGATCGCCCCCCACACCTTCGCGGGCGGGTGCCCCACCGTGCGCTCGAACCGCAGCACGGGCCTGCCGTCGACCGTCTCCAACTTCGCGTTCATCCCCGAGTCCCTTCGTCGGGCATCGTGTCCAGGTGCCGTTCGAGCGCGTCCAGGCTGTCCTCCCACATCCGCCGGTACGGCGCGAGCCACGCGTCGATCTCAGCGAGCGGCTCCGGCCGGATCCGGTACCACCGCCGCTGGGCGTCCTGCCGCACATCGACCAACCCGGCCTCCCGCAGCACCTTCAGGTGCTTGGAGACCGTCGGCTGGGTGAGCGTCAGCCGATCGACCAGATCACCGACCGGCCGCTCGCCGCCGCGCAGGAGGTCGAGGATCTCCCGGCGACTGGGGTCGGCCAGGACCGCGAACGTAGATGCCATGTCAGCAATATAGCCAGACCGGCATGAACATGCAACGGACAGCCGGCCGTGGGACGCTGGCACACCGGGCGAGTCGAGCTTCCGGAGGCGATCAGCATGATCCGACTACTCATCGCGTCCGCGCTGCTGCTGGCCGCCTGCGGCGGGCCACCCGCGGAGAACCCGCCGTTCACCGAAACCACCACCACCGCCCCCGTGACCACCACCCGGCAACCCGAGAAGACCTGCACCGTCCCGTCCGTGGTCGGCATGGTCCACCAGACGGCACAGGACACCATGCAGGCCAGCGGCCTCTACGTGCTGCTGGAGCGGGACGCGACGGGCCAGGGCCGACTCCTGATCAACGACCGCAACTGGGTGACCACGAGCCAAGAGCCCGCGGCGGGCGAAGTGGTCGACTGCGCCGCCGAAGTCACGCTGTCGGCCAAGAAGATCGGCGAGTAGTTCTAGAGCCAGCCCCGTTCGCCCGCGATCGTCGCGGCCTCGGACCTGTTGCGCGCGTTGAGCTTCGCCATCGCCGTGGACAGGTAGTTCCGCACGGTCCCCTCGGCGAGGTGCAGCCGTCGGGCGATCTCCGCGTTGGACGCGCCGGTGACCACCTCGCGCAGCAGCTCGCGCTCGCGGTCGGTCAACGGGTCGGCCGCGTCCCACGCGGCGACGGCGAGTTCGGGCGAGACGACCCGCTCCCCCGCGTGCACCCGGCGCAGCGCGTCGACCAGCTCGGCGATCGGCGCGTCCTTGAGCACGTACCCGAGCACGCCCGCGTCCATCGCCCGCCGCAGGTACCCGCCGCGGGCGAACGTGGTCACGATCAGCACGCGCGTCGGGTCGTCGCGCCGCCGCAGCTCGGCCGCCACCTCCAGCCCGGACCGGCCGGGCATCTCGATGTCGGTCAGCAGCACGTCGGGCCGGTGCTCGGCGACCGCGGCGAGCGCCGCCTCGCCGTCGGCGACCCCGGCGACGACCGAGATGTCCGGCTGGAGGTCCAGCAGCGCGGCGAAGGCTCCCCGCACCATGCCCTGGTCCTCAGCCAGCACGACCCGGATCACGTGGCCACCCGCAGCGGCACCGCGATCGTCACGGTCGTGCCCGCGGTGCCGGTCCTCAGCACCCGGCCGCCGAGCGCCGCGATCCGCTCGCGCATCCCGGACAGCCCGTTGCCGTCGGCACCCTGCCCGCCGACCCCGTCGTCGGCCACGACGACGCGCAGCTCCCCGTCCACGGCGTGGACGCCGACGTGGCACGTCCGCGCACGGGCGTGCCGGGCGACGTTCGTGATCGCCTCGCGCACGGCGAGCGCCAGCGCGTGCTCGGTGGAACCCACCAGCGCCAGGTCCGGATCGCGCCGCACGTGCAGCTCGACCCCGGAACTGGCCAGCGTTCCCCGCGCGACGTCCAACTCGGCCTCCAGACTGGCCTGCCGCCAGCCGCTCACGGTGGCGCGGACCTCGGTCAGCGCCTCACGGGCGGTGCGCTCGATCTCGAGCACCTCGGCCCGCGCCCGCACCGGGTCCACGTCCACCAGCTCCTTCACCAACTGCGCCCGCATCACCACGGCGGTGAGCGAGTGGCCGAGCAGGTCGTGCAGGTCACGGGCGATCCGCTCGCGCTCGGACACCGTCGCCAGGTGCTCGATGCGGGCGTTGGCCATCCGCAGCTCGGTGTGGTCGCGCGCCCGCGCGGCCTCCGCGATCTGCACCAGCCCGATGACCCAGATGAAGATCAGCGGCGGGATGAGGTTCCACAGCCGGTACGGCATCGGCACGACGGACACCGCGCTGAAGAACACCGTCAGCGCCGACAGGAACCCCATCCACCGCAGCGCCGTCCGCCGGGTCTCCGTGAGCCCCGCGCACGCCGCCGCGTA
>JBDSAJ010000678.1:0-3090 GCA_039922235.1 Umezawaea sp. | reverse complement strand
GCCGAGTCCGTGTTGTTCTTGAACAGGAAGATGTCCCCGCCGATGCCCTCGTCGGCGAGCCTGCGTTCGGCGTCGACGAGCAGGTCTTCGAGGATCCGCTCCCCCGCCTTGTCGTGGGTGACGAGCTGGGCCAGGTCGTCGCACTCGGCCGTCGCGTACTCCGGGTGGGAGCCCACGTCGAGGTACAGCCGGGAGCCGTTGCGCAGGAAGACGTTCGAGGAACGCCCCCACGACACGACCCGGCGGAACAGATACCGCGCGACCTCATCCGGGGACAACCTGCGCTGCCCGTGGAAGGTGCAGGTCACCCCGAACTCAGTCTCAATCCCGAAGATCCGCCGCTGCATGCCTCAACAGTAGGCGCAAAACGCCCCGTCATCAGTGATCCAAACGGGCGGCGTGCCCGATTCGGGCTAACGTCGAGGGGTGCTGAGACGAGTGCGCAAGTCGGGGGCCAAGGTCGGCCTGCTCGACCAGAAGCTGGTGCGACAGAGTGCGAACCTGCCCCTGACCACGGCTGATGCGGGTTTGAAGCGGTTGACGAAGTCGGCGAACCACGGGGTGATCTGGTTCGTGATCGCCGCGTTGCTGGCCACGCGGAAAGGAATAACCCGCAAGGCCGCGCTGCGCGGCGTGGTGGCCATCGCGGGCGCCAGCTTCAGCGCGAACGCGGTCGGCAAGACCCTGTTCCCGCGCCGCAGGCCCGCCGCCGACCTGGTGCCGATGGCGCGGCGGCTGACCAGGCGGCCCACGTCGTCGTCCTTCCCGTCGGGGCACGCGGCGTCCGCGGCGGCGTTCACGACGGCCATCGCGATGGACTCGCCGAAGACGGCGGCCGTGATCGCCCCGATCGCCGTGGCGGTGGCGTACTCCCGCGTGCACACCGGCGTGCACTGGCCGTCCGACGTCGCGGCGGGCGCGGCGATCGGCGTCGGCGCGGGTCTGCTGACCCGCCGCTGGTGGCCGCTGGGCCGCGAGGAGCCCGCGTCGGCGTACGAGCACACCGAGCTGAAGGCGCTGGTCGACGGGGAAGGGCTCGTCGTGGTGGTGAACCCCGGATCGGGGCCGACCGCCGACGACCCGTCCGAGCAGATCCAGCGGACCTGGCCCAAGGCCACCGTCGTGCCGATCACCGAGCTGGACACCGTGCTCGACGAGCACCACCCGGACGCCCTCGGCGTCGCGGGCGGCGACGGGACCGTGGCCGCG
This sequence comes from Umezawaea sp., assembly GCA_039922235.1. Lineage (GTDB taxonomy): Bacteria > Actinomycetota > Actinomycetes > Mycobacteriales > Pseudonocardiaceae > Umezawaea. Next base: position 1,881 of record JBDSAJ010000678.1, on the reverse strand, counting down.
GTGGCGGCGCTCGCCGCCGAGCACGACCTGCCGCTGGTGCTGGTCCCCGCGGGCACGCTCAACCACTTCGCCCGCGACGTCGGCGTGGAGGGGCTGGCGGACGCCGCGAAGGCGGTCGAGGCCGGCGACGGCGTGCGGGTCGACCTGTCCACCGTGGAGGTGGACGGCGGCGACCCGATCTGGTTCGTGAACACCGCGAGCCTCGGCGGCTACCCGGACATGGTGCGGCTGCGGGAGAAGCTGGAGAAGCGCTGGGGCAAGTGGCCCGCGGCGGGCATCGCGATGGCGAAGGTGCTGCGGACCGCGCAGCCGCTGAACATGGAGCTCAACGGCGAGCCGCACCGGGTGTGGATGCTGTTCGTCGGCAACGGCCCGTACCTGCCGAAGGGCTTCGCCCCGACGACCCGCCCGAAGCTGGACTCGGGGCTGATGGACGTGCGCTTCATCCGCGCGGACACCCGGTACTCGCGGAGCCGGTTCTTCCTCGGCGCGCTGCTGGGTTCGCTGCACCGCAGCCGCACCTACCGGCACCTGGAGACGCGCAGGCTCGACGTGCGGGTGTTCGGCTCGACCGTGGCGATCGCGACGGACGGCGAGGTCGGTCCGACCGGTGACCGGTTCGCGTTCCGCTCGCACCCGGCCGCGCTGCCGATCTACCGGCCGTGAGGGCTTGACCCTCACGTGACGTGAGGTTTTAGCGTCGTCGTCGTGACCGGACAAGAGGGTGTCGAACGGCGGTGGAGCGTTGGCGAACTGGCCCGCGCGACCGGCCTGACCGTGCGCGCGCTGCACCACTACGACGAGATCGGCCTGGTGCCCGCGAGCGAGCGGACCGGGGTGGGCCACCGCCGCTACACCGAAGGCGATCTCCACCGGCTCTACCGGGTGTGCGCGCTGCGCGAGCTCGGGCTGTCGCTGGAGGAGATCGCTGGCGTGCTCGCCCGTCCCGCCGACGACGTGTCGGCGCTGCGGGCCGTGCTGGTGGGCCAGCTGGCGCACCTGGACGAGCAGGCGACGCGCGTGGCGCGGCTGCGCACGCGCATCGGCGAGCTGCTGAGCAGGCTCGACACCTCGGGGATGCCCGATCCGGAGCAGCTGACGACGACTCTGGAGATGATTTCGATGTTGGACGACCACTACACCCGTGAGCAGCAGGACCTGATGGCCGAGCGCCGCGCCGCACTCGGCCCCGAGGCGATCGAGGCCATGAAGCTCGAGTGGTTCGGGCTGGCGCAGCGGATCCGGCAGTTCCAGGACGAGGGCGTGCCGGTCGACGACCCGCGCGTGCAGGAGCTGACGAGCCGCTGGGACGAGATCGGCTCCGCGTTCCACGGTGGTGACACGGCGATCGTCGCCGCCACGGACGCCGCGTACGAGGGCTCGAAGGAGACGCTGAACCGCCAGCTCGGCTGGCCCGCTCCCGGCGAGGGACCGGACCTGGTCGACTACGTGCGGCAGGCCCGCGAGGCGCGCTCGTGACGGACTACGCGCGACCGGGCCCGATGACGTCGGCAGGCAGGCACGCGGCCCTGCTGGCGGACCTGCCGCACGACCTGGCGGGCCTCGCGGCGGTCGGCCACGGCGTCCTGATCCACGAGCACGTCGCGCCCTCGTACGACGTGGAGCTGTCGGACGCCGACCGCGCCACGGTGCACCTGCGGCGGGTCGAGGACCTGCTGGGCGCGATCACCGCGCGGGACGGCAGGCCGCTCGCGGAACCGAGGGAGCCGAGGGAGCGCACACCGGGCAACTGCAGGCACTTCACCGTCCTGCTGGTGACCGCGCTGCGCGCCCAGGGCGTGCCCGCTCGGGCGCGGTGCGGGTTCGGCGGGTACTTGAGCGACGGTTTCTGGGTCGACCACTGGGTCGCCGAGGTCCGGT
>JBDSAJ010000677.1:0-7400 GCA_039922235.1 Umezawaea sp. | reverse complement strand
CCAATCCCACGTGCGCGCCTGTTTGGTGGGCGTCCTTCAGGTCGTCGAAGAGTCTGTCGGGGTCCATGCCTACGCCGTCGTCTTCTACGCTGATGAGTGCTTCTGCGCCGTTGTCCTCGGCGATGATGGTGAGCAGGCCGCCGCCTGGTTTCTTGGCGATGCCGTGTCTGACCGCGTTTTCCACCAAGGGCTGCAGCACCAGGAACGGCAGGACTACCTGTAGGACTTCGGGGGCGATGCGGAGTCGTACGTTGAGTCTTGGGCCGTAGCGGGCCTGTTCGATGGTGAGGTATCTGTGGATGTTGGTCAGTTCGTCGGCCAGTGTGGTGAAGAAGCCGTCCGTCCTGAACGAGTACCTGGTGAACTCCGCGAACTCTTGCAGCAGTTCGCGTGCGTGGGCCGGGTCCGTGCGGATCAGAGAAGAAATGGTGTTCAGTGCGTTGTAGACGAAGTGGGGGGAGATTTGGGCGCGTAGCGCCTTCACCTCAGCCTGCGCCAGGGCTTGTCTGGACTTTTGCAGTACTTCTAGTTCCAGTTGGGTTGAGACGAATCTTGCGGTTTCCTCGGCCATGCGGATTTGGCGCTTGTTGGCTACGCCGCTGATGACGATGAGGGTGCCCGCTACGTCGTTCTCCACCACCAGCGGGACGATGACGGCGCTGTGCAACGAACACGGCCCTGGGAGTTCGCAGCCCAGTTTTCGGTGTTCTACGTGTTCCTTCTGGTTTTCGGTGATCGCGCGTTCGATGTACTCGCGCAGGAACTCGTAGTGGTCGTTGGCGCCACCGTCCCACGAGAGCAGTGTGCCCTCGTGGTCGGTTATGCCCACTGCCACGCACCTGAGCATCTCCCGCAGGTGGGGAGTGGCCTTGTCCGCTGCTTCCTGCGTCAGGCCTTCGCGCAGGTCGGCGGACGCCTTCGACATGCGGTGCAGCATGTCCATGACGGCATCTTCCACGGAAGTGCTCACGCGGCGAGCACGGCAGAGCATCACGAAGAGGCCGAGGACGGCCAAGGTCGCGATGACGCCGAGCACTGTCCGCTCGGCCAAGAGGTCACCCACGGGCACCATGCTGTTCTGTCGGGTGCCCTCTCGGCAAGGGCCGCAGGTCCCCAACGCCCGTACGGTCCACCGGATTGGGTAGACATCCGATGACTTAACAGCGAAAGTGGCTGCGTGCAGAAGGTCGTCGAGAAGTCGCCCAGGGTTGCTCTGTTCGCAACTTGCCTGACTGACACGTTGTACCCGGCGACGGCGAGGGCCGTTGTGACGCTGCTGGAGCGGCTGGGGTGTTCGGTGGAATTCCCGCTGGACCAGACTTGCTGCGGGCAGATGCACTTCAACACGGGTTATCCCGACCACGCGCGGGGGCTCGCGGGCTCCTACGAGCGGACGTTCGCGGGGTACGACGCGGTGATCGTGCCGTCCGGGTCGTGCACGGGGATGGTGCGGGACATCCACCCGCAGTTGGGGGCGTCGCCCGCGGCGACCTACGAGTTGTCCGAATATCTGGTCGACGTGCTTGGGGTGACGGACGTTGGCGCGTACTTCCCGCACCGCGTCACCTACCACCCGACGTGCCACTCGCTGCGGATGCTCGGAGTTGGCGACAAACCGCTGTCGCTGCTCAGGGCGGTGCGTGGGCTGGACCTGGTGGAACTGCCCGACGCCGAGACTTGCTGCGGGTTCGGTGGGACGTTCGCGGTGAAGAACTCCGACACGTCTACCGCGATGCTGTCGGACAAGATGAGGCACGTGCTGGGCACCGGGTCGGAGGTGCTGACGGCGGGTGACAACTCGTGCCTGATGCACATCGGCGGTGGGCTGTCGCGGCTGCGCACCGGTGTGCGGCCGGTGCACCTGGCCGAAATCCTGGCTAGCACCGAGGAGGACCCGTGGTCACCCGCAACCCGGTGACGTGGCTGGGCAGTCCGAAGTTCCCGGACGCCGCCCGGACCGCGCTCGCGAACACGCAGCTGCGCAGCAACCTGCGCAAGGCCACCGGCACGATTCGCGGTCGGCGGGCTGCGGCCGTGAGCGAGATGAGCGACTGGGAGGACCTGCGGCTGGCGGGTGAGGCGGTGAAGGACGAGGTGCTGGCCAGCCTCGACGTCTACCTGGAACGGCTGGAGAAGTCCGTCACCGACCGCGGCGGGGTCGTGCACTGGGCGCGGGACGCGGCCGAGGCGAACGCGATCGTGCTGCGGCTGGTCCGCGAGACCGGTGCGGACGAGGTGGTCAAGGTCAAGTCGATGGCCACCGCCGAGATCGGGCTGAACGAGGCGCTCGAAGCCGGTGGGGTCACGGCGATCGAGACCGACCTGGCCGAGCTGATCGTGCAGCTGGGGCACGATCGGCCGTCGCACATCCTGGTGCCCGCCATCCACCGCAACCGGTCGGAGATCCGCGAGATCTTCCGCCGCGAGATGCCGGACGTGCCGGATGGCCTGACCGATGAGCCCCGTGACCTGGCCGAAGCCGCGCGGGCCCACCTGCGGCGGAAGTTCCTGTCGGCGAAGGTGGCGGTATCGGGTGCGAACTTCGCGGTCGCGGACACCGGGTCGATCGTGGTGCTGGAGTCCGAGGGCAACGGCCGCATGTGCCTGACGCTGCCGGAAACCCTGATCACGGTGATGGGCATCGAGAAGCTCGTGCCGACGTGGACGGACCTGGAGGTATTCCTGCAGCTGCTCCCCCGGTCGTCAACGGCGGAGCGGATGAACCCTTACACGTCCGTGTGGACCGGGGTGACCCCTGGTGACGGGCCTCAACAATTTCACCTGGTGCTGCTCGACAACGGTCGCACGGCCACGCTCGCGGACGAGGTCGGCAGGCAGGCGCTGCGCTGCATCAGGTGCTCGGCGTGCCTCAACGTCTGCCCGGTGTACGAGCGGACCGGCGGCGAGTCGTACGGCTCGGTGTACCCCGGTCCGATCGGCGCGATCCTCACCCCGCAACTGGTCGACGACCCGCACGACCAGCAGGCCGCTTCGCTGCCGTTCGCGTCCTCGCTGTGCGGCGCCTGCTACGAGGTCTGCCCGGTCCGGATCAACATCCCCGAGGTGCTCACGCACCTGCGGGCGCGGTCCGTCGCGGCCAGGGGCCGGTCCCCCGAGTCGATCGCGATGGCCGCCGCCGCGTGGGTGTTCTCCTCGCCGAGCCGGTACGAGCGCGCGCAGAAGCTGGCCTCGTTCGCCAGGCTCATCAGCCGCAACGGGCGCATCACCCGCCTGCCGGGCCCCGGTGCGGCGTGGACCTCGTCCCGCGACGTGCCCGTGCCGCCCAAGCAGTCGTTCCGCGCCTGGTGGAAGGAGAACCGTGGCTGACGCGCGCACCGAGGTGCTGGCCCGCATCCGCGCCGCCCTCGGCGACCGGCAGGCACCGGTCGTCGTGCCGAGGACGTACCACCGGACCGGACCGGGTTCGCTGGACCTGTTCGCCGAGCGGGTCGCCGACTACCGCGCGACCGTGCACCAGGTGTCCCCGGACGGGCTGGTCGAGCTGATCGCCACGCTGCTGGGTGACCGCCGCATCGTCGCGCCCGCGGACCTCCCGGCCGACTGGCTGGTCCCGTCCGCGACGTGGCTGCCCGACTCGCCGCCGCTGACGACCGAGGCGCTGGACGGGTCGGACGGGGTGCTGACCGGGTGCGCCGTGGCCATCGCCGACACCGGCACGATCGTGCTCGACGCGGGCGTCGGACAGGGCCGCCGGGTCCTGACGCTGCTGCCGGACTACCACCTGTGCGTCGTGCGAGCGTCCCAGGTGGCGTCGACCGTGCCGGAAGCGCTTGCGCGCCTGGACTCCGTGCGGCCGCTGACGTTCATCAGCGGCCCGTCGGCGACCAGCGACATCGAACTGAACCGGGTCGAGGGCGTGCACGGGCCGCGGACGCTGGAAGTGATCATCGTGCGGGACTGACCCCGGTCACTTCAGCAGGCGCGACATCCTGCGGTCGGCGAGTGGTTTGCCGCCGGTCTGGCAGGTGGGGCAGTACTGGAACGCCTTGTCGGCGAACGAGACCTCGCGGACGGTGTCACCGCAGACCGGGCACGGCAGGCCGGTTCGCGCGTGGACGCGCAGGCCGGAGCGCTTCTCACCCTTGAGGGTGGCGGCGGACTGGCCTACCGAACGGGTCACGGCGTCGGTGAGGACCGTGGTCATGGCGTCGTGGAGGGCGTCCACCTTGTCGTCGGCGAGCCTGCCCGCTGTCGCGTACGGCGAGAGCTTGGCGGTGTGCATGATCTCGTCGGAGTAGGCGTTGCCGATGCCCGCCATGAGCGACTGGTCGGTGAGGGCCGTCTTCAGGCGTTCGCCACGGCCTTCGAGGAGGGATGCCAGGTCGTCGCGGCTCAGGCTCAGCGCGTCCGGACCCAGTCGGGCGATGCTGGGGACCTCGGCCGGGTCGCGGACGATCCACGCCGCGAGGCCCTTCTTGGTGCCCGCCTCGGTCAGGTCGAAGCCAGGACCCTGGCCGGGTGGGCCGAGGTGGACGCGGAGCGCCAGCGGACCCCGGCCCGGTTTCGGCGGTGGCGCGGAGAGGTTCTCCGACCAGCGCAGCCAGCCCGCGCGGGCCAGGTGCACGATCAGGTGAATCCCGTCGCAGTCCAGGTCCAGGTGCTTCCCGTGCCTGCCCGCGCCCGTCACGGCGCGGCCGACCAGCGCCGTCCACGGCGGGTCGAACGTCTTGAGCACCTGCATGGACGAGACGTCCACGCGGTGCACCGTCCGCCCGACGGCGTGTTCGCGCAGGTGGTGGGCCAGCGCCTCGACCTCTGGTAGTTCCGGCACCAGCCCAGTGTCACCCGAGAACGCCGATCAGTCGACCGGTTGCAGTGGCCCCTCGACGTCCGGCAGCGAGTACATCTCGATGTTCCGCGACACCTTGGACGCCTCCGTCCGCACCGTCATGACGCCGCGGACCTGCCCCATCCACAGCTCCGGAGGCTGCTCGTCCGCCGTCGCCTTCGACTCCGCGACGAGCGTCCACGGCCTGCGCAGGCTCCAGCGGATCGGGAAGAACAGGAACAGGATGACCAGCGCGAGGACCAGCCACGCGGGCACGACGACCTGCTCGGGTGTCCACGAGACGAGCACGACGCCCATCACGACGACGATCAGCATCATCATGACGCCGGGGCCCTGGCCACCGCTCACGTCGTGTTCGAAGTCGCCGTCGGGGGACGGGTTGCGCCATTCGATCCGGCTGCGCACCGTCCACATCCGGCCGTCCGCACCGCGCACCAGCCGCGTCATCACCGTCTCCTAGGCCTCACGAGCGATCACTCAGCGTTGGTTAACGCTACCCGTTGATCCTTGCACCCGGTGGGTGAACCAGCAGGGCTTCGTCGTGGCGGTGAGTCACCGCGGGACGGTCACTCCGCGCGGTAGGCGCTCGCGGCGGCCGGGTAGTACTCCGGCGGGGCGGCGCTCGGCCGGATGATCACCGTCGTGGGGGTCGGCGTGCCGTTGGTGGACGACGTGGTCGACGAGCTGCCGATCAGCTTCGGCGGTGGTGCGGAGGTCGACGTGCGGGCGCCGAGCTTCTCGCTCGGTTCGCCTGCCGCCGAGCTCCGCGCGACGACCGGTTCGCTGGTCGCGGCCGCGGTAGATGGTCCGGTGCTCTCGACGCCAGGGGGCGGGGCCTTCGTCAGGACCTGTTGGACCTGGTCCCGCACCGGTGGCGGCACGGCCACGTCCTGGTGCCCCGGCTGCACGTCCTCGCTGGGCGGCACCGCGATGATGGCGCTGGGCGGCTGCGAGGACGTCGTGGGGGCGCTGGAGGTGATGACGAGCTGCACGCCGTGCGGCGCGTCGTCGTCAGCCCTGATCACGGCGGGACCCGGCGAGCCGGTGAACAGGCCTCCGAGCAGGCTGAACAAGCCGACGGCCGTGGCGGACGCGGCGCCCGCGAGCACGAGCTTCACCCGACCGCCCAGCCACGCGGCCTTGCCCGCGACGGCGATCGAGGTGATCTGGGAGCTGACCAGCGCGGTCGCGGCCACCGGGACCCCGAGGTGCGCCGCGTGTGCGCGCAGCGTGGAGCAGACCTCGCTCAGCTCGGCGTGCAGCGCGGTGCAGCGGTCGCACGTGCGGAGGTGCTTGCGGATGCGCCGGTGCTCCGCGCCCTGCACGCCACCCGCCGTGTACGAGCCGAGCTTGGCCAGCACGGACGCGCACGACTGCTCGCCGTGGTCGTCCGCCAGGTGCGCCTGGAGGTACGCGGCGCGCAGGCCTTCACGGGCGCGGCGGGCGAGCGCGGACATGGCGTTGGCGCTCAAGCCGAACAGGGGCGCGACCGCGGACGGCCGCTCGCCCTCGACCTCGACCTGCCACAGGACCGTGCGCCAGCGTTCGGGGAGACTGGTGAACGCGCGGCCGATCAGCGTGTACTCGGCGCGCTGGGCGGTGGCGTCGGCGAACGGCTCGACCCGCCTGTTCAGCTCCTCGTCGTCCACCGGGACGTCGCGGCGGCGCCCGCTCCACTCCCACGCGACGCGGCGGGCGACGGTCAGCAGGTACGTGCGGACGTGGTCCGTGGGTCCGCTGCCACGGCGAATCGCCTGCAGCACGCGGAAGAACGTCTCGGCGGTCAGGTCGTCGGCCTCGGCGGGCTCGCGCACGTGCCGCAGCGAGAACCGGCGCACGGCGTCCGCGTGCCGCGAGAACAGCTCGCCGTAGGCGGAGTCCTCCCCGGCGCGAACCCTGGCGAGCAGTTCTCGGTCGATCTCGGTGCCATCAGCGTCCTCGGCCATCCGCCCCGACACCTCCCACAAGCCACGTGCTCCCAGGTCAACATGCCACAAACCGGTCCTGCCACCTGGTCGAGAAGCCGACCCGATACCGAATACCAGACGAACGGCGTGAGCCATTCGGACCAGCGGATCAGTCCTACCGCTGGTGACGACCTGATCACGGGTAGGCGTCGGCTGGTCGCCGCGCGGTCGGAGGGGTGCCCGCGAACCGGTAATCTTCCGCCGTGTGGCCGACTGGCGTTCGAGAGCAGCAGCTCTGCTCCCCGAGCTGAACGATGTGGTCGAGCACGAGTCGTGGTCGTGCCACGTGTACTTCGGCGAGTTGTGGCACCTCGCGCTCGAAGCGCACCGCGCGGACGACGAGGACACCCTCCGCCGCGTCTACGGCTTCGCGTACTGGTGCTTCCAGCAGCCGGAGCAGTTCCTGACCAACGCGATCATGGTCAGCTTCTACGAGCACGTGTTCGACGACTGGGACCTCCGCGACGACGTGGCGCACCGGTTGCCGCCCGAGGTCGTGGCGAAGGTGCGGCCGCTGTGGGAGTGGCGCTGGTCGACGGAGCGGTTGGCCGAGGTGGACCGCCTGTTCGAGGAGACCGGACCCCCGGTCGAAATGCCGTTTGAGACTGGGTTATAGTTACCGG
>JBDSAJ010000676.1:0-3408 GCA_039922235.1 Umezawaea sp. | reverse complement strand
CGCGCAGCTTGTTCGCGTAGGCCTCGCCCTCGTCGCGCAGCACGTCCGCCTCGCCGGTGATGACCAGCGCCTGCGGCAGGCCCGCGAGCTGCTCGGTCGTGGCGCGCAGCGGCGACGCGGTGATCTCGGCGCGCTGCGCCGGGTCGGTCGTGTACTGGTCCCAGAACCACTGCATCCCGTCGCGGCGCAGGAAGAAGCCCTCGGCGAACTCGTGGTAGGACGGGGTGTCGAACGAGGCGTCGGTGACCGGGTAGAACAGCAGTTGGCCGGTGAACGCCACGTCGCCGCGCTCCTTGGCCATCAGCGTGAGCGCCGCGGTCATGTTGCCGCCGACGGAGTCGCCCGCGATCGCGACGCGCGTGCCGTCGAGTCCCTTGTCCGCGCCCTCGGCGCCGATCCACTGGGCCACCGCGTAGTTCTCCTCGATGGCGGCGGGGTAGCGGACCTCGGGGGAGAGGCTGTACTCCGGGAACACCACGGCCGCGTTCGCCCCGACGGCGAGTTCGCGGACCAGCCGGTCGTGGGTGTGGGCGTTGCCGAACACCCAGCCCGCACCGTGGATGTAGAGGATCACCGGCAGCGTGCCGGTCGCGCCCTCGGGGCGGATGATCCGGACCTTCACCTCGCCGGACGGGCCGCCCGCGACGGTGATGTCCTCGATGTCGACGGCGGGCTTGGCGACCTCGCCCGACTGCACCTCGTCCACCGCCGCGCGCCCCTGCTCGGGGGTCAGGTCGAAGAGGTGCGGCGGCTTGGCGGTGGCGTCCGCGAACTCCTGCGCGGCCTGTTCCAGGACGACGGTCATGACTGGCTCCTCAACGCTCGCTGCTCGAAGCTGACGGCGCGAACGCTAGAGGACATTTAACTTGTGCACAACTAAAGCGTGCACACTGTGCTGTGCGTCTCGCAACCTGCGAGACCGGACGTGGTGCGCCAAGGTGGGGTGCATGGCCGAGAAGACCCGAGTCGTGATCGTCGGCGGAGGATTCGCCGGATTCCAAGCCGCCCGCTCGCTGTCCCGGGCCCTGCCGAAGGACGCCCCCGTCGAGATCGTGCTGGTCAACCGCACGGACTACTTCCTCTACCTCCCGCTGCTCCCGGAGGTCGCCGCGGCCGTCGTCGACCCCCGCCGCGTCACGGTGTCGCTGCCCGCCGCGCTCCCGCGTGTCCGGCTCGCGCTCGGCGAGGTCACCGGCGTCTCGCTGGAGGACCGCAGGGTCAGCTACGCCGACCCCGAGGGCGAGTCCCACGACCTCGCGTACGACCGGCTGGTCCTCGCCTCGGGCAGCGTGAACAAGCTCCTGCCGATCCCCGGCGTCGCCGAGGTCGCCCACGGCTTCCGCGGTGTCGCTGAGGCGCTGTACCTCCGCGACCACGTGATCCGGCAGGTCGAGTTGGCCGCCACCACCGATGACCGGGAGGAGCGCGACGCCCGCTGCACGTTCGTGGTCGTCGGCGCGGGCTACACGGGCACCGAGGTGGCCGCGCAGGGGCCGTTGTTCACCAAGGCGATCGCCAAGCGGCACAAGGAACTCAAGGACCAGCGGATGCGCTGGATCCTGCTCGACGTCGCCCCGAAGGTGCTCCCCGAACTGGACGCCAGGCTGTCCCGCGCGGCGGACAAGGTGCTCCGCAAGCGCGGCGTCGAAGTCCGGATGGGTACCTCCGTCCACGAAGCGACCCGCGACGGCGTGCACCTGACCAGCGGCGACTTCGTCGCGACCCGCACGCTCGCCTGGTGCGTCGGAGTCCGCCCCGACCCGCTGACCGAGAGCACCGGGTTGCCCACCGAGAAGGGCAGGCTCTGCGTCGAGCCCAACCTCACCGTGCCGGGCCACCCCGAAGTGTTCGCCTGCGGTGACGCGGCCGCCGTCCCCGACCTCACCCGCCCCGGCCAGGTGACCGCGATGACCGCCCAGCACGCCGCCCGCCAGGGCACCCTCGCGGGCAAGAACGTCGCGGCCTCGCTCGGCTACGGCGCCCGGCTGCGCGACTACAAGCACCACGACCTCGGCTTCGTCGTGGACCTCGGCGGGTTCGACGCCGCCGCGAACCCGCTCCACATCCCCCTGTCCGGTTTCCCGGCCAAGATCGTCACCCGCGGCTACCACCTCGTGGCCATGCCGGGCAACCGGATCCGCACGGCCGTCGACTGGGCGCTGGACGCCGTGCTCGGCCGCCAGTCCGTGCAACTCGGCCTGGTCCGCTCCGCCTCCGTGCCCCTGGAGACGGCCAAGCCCGGCTAGAAGTCGCCGTCTCGACTGGACGGTCCGGTCGAGACGGTCGCGCGGGTTAGGTTCGGCCGACCGCAACCGGACCTGGAGCACGCCTTGCGCCGCCTGCACTTCGTCGGAACGCTGCCGCAGTTCTCCGATCCGGAGTCGGCGCTGGCCTGGCAGGCGTCCGAGGTGCACGGCGAGCTGCGCCGGTGGAATGGCGGGGAGACCGGTGCGCGGCTGCTGTGGTTCGTGCCGGTGATGCGGGCGCTGAAGGCGTCGCCGAAGATCCGCGCGCTGCGGCACGGCGACTGGTCGGGCTACGACGACGTGGACCGGCTGGCCGTGCGGCGCGGCGAGCGGCTGCTCCCGTCGGACATCCCGCTGGAGATGGTGGAGAACTTCGACCACGAACGCGCGCTGCTGCCGGACACCGACCGGCCGTTGCAGGTGAGCGTTCCGGGATACCTGGACATGGCGCTGTTCACCTTCGGCCCGACCGGTGTGCCGCGGTACGCGGGGGTGTTCCGGGACGCGCTCACCGCGCAGATCGCCGCGATCCACGCGCGGGCGGGCGACAGCGCGGTGTTCCAGCTGGAGATCCCGGCGGCGCTGGTCGCGGTGGCCGCGACGCCGCCGCCACTGCGCGCGGCGATGGCGGACCTGATGGCGCGCCTGGTGACCAGGCAGGTCGCCGACGCGCCCGAAGACAGCCGGTTCGGCCTGCACCTCTGCCTCGGGGACCTGGGCCACCGGGCGCTGCGGCAGCTCAGGTCGGCCGATCCGCTGGTGCGGCTCGCCAACGCGGTCGTGCGGCACTGGCCCGCCGGGCGCGGCCTCGACTTCGTGCACCTGCCCATGTCCGGCGGCGACCAGCCGCCGTCGACCGATCCGGCGTTCTACACCCCGCTGCGCTCACTGCGGACCGGGTGCCCGGTGATCGCGGGCATCGCGCACGAGGAGCAGGACCTGGCCGACCAGGTGGTCGTCCGGCGGTTGGTGGAGGACGCGGTCGGGACGCCGGTGGACATCGCGACGTCGTGCGGGCTCGGTCGGCGGACACCGGAGCAGGCGTTGCGGGCGGTCGACCGGATGCGGGCCCTGTTGGAGGACTTCCCGGCTAGTGTCGGCTGACATGGACCACTCGCTGCCGGACCTGCTGGACGATCTCGAGGAACTGGTGACGTGCGAG
>JBDSAJ010000675.1:0-3032 GCA_039922235.1 Umezawaea sp. | reverse complement strand
CGTCGGCGGCACGCACCGGCACACCCCCGAGATCGTGCAGAACCTCAGCGCGATCGCGGACCGGCCGATCGGGGTGTCGTTCACCCCCGTCCTCGCGCCGCTGCCGCGCGGCATCCTGGCCACCTGCTCGGCGCAGCTGCGGCCGGAGGCCGAGGACGTGCGGGCGGTCTACGAGAAGGCGTACGCGGACGAGCCGTTCGTGCACCTGCTGCCCGAAGGCCACTGGCCGACGACCGGCGCGGTGCTCGGTTCGAACGCGGTGCAGCTGCAGGTCGCCGTCGACCCGGACCTGAACCGCCTCGTGGTCGTGGCGGCGATCGACAACCTGACGAAGGGCACCGCCGGTGCCGCCGTGCAGTGCATGAACCTGGCGCTCGGCCTGCCGGAAACCACCGGCCTGTCCACCGTGGGAGTGGCTCCATGATCCGCGACAAGGGTGTTACCGGCCCCAAGGGCTTCACGGCGGCGGGTGTCGCCGCGGGCATCAAGGCGACCGGCGCGCTGGACCTGGCGCTGGTGGTGAACACCGGTCCGCTCGACGCGGCCGCGGGTGTGTTCACCACCAACAAGGTCAAGGCCGCGCCGGTGCTGTGGTCGCAGCAGGTCATCAAGGAGCGCAGGCTCGCCGCGGTCGTCCTCAACTCCGGCGGCGCGAACGCGTGCACCGGCCCCGAGGGCTTCCAGGACACGCACGCCACGGCCGAGAAGGTCGCGGAGGTGCTGGCCCGCGGCGCGATCGAGGTCGCGGTCTGCTCGACCGGCCTGATCGGCGAACGGCTGCCGATGGACGCGATCCGGTCCGGTGTGGACAGTGCCGCCAAGGCGCTCGACGACACCGTGGAAGCCGGCTTCAACGCCGCGACCGCTGTGCTCACCACGGATTCACGCGCCAAGCAGTCGTGGGAGGCGCACGCCGACGGCTGGTCGGTCGGCGGTTTCGTGAAGGGCGCGGGGATGCTCGCCCCGAACATGGCCACCATGCTCTCGGTCATCACCACCGACGCCGTGGTCGACGGCGCCACGCTCGACACCGCCCTGCGCGCGGCCACCGGCCGGACGTTCGACCGACTCGACGTCGACGGCGGCACGTCCACCAACGACACCGTGCTCGTGCTGGCGTCCGGCGCTTCGGGGATCACGCCCACCGCCGAGGACTTCACCGCGCTGCTCACGGCCGTGGCGGGCGACCTGGTCAAGCAGCTCCAGGGCGACGCCGAGGGCGTGACCAAGGAGGTGTCGATCACCGTGCGGGGCGCCGCGACGGAAGCCGAGGCCGTGCTCGTCGGCCGCACGGTCGCCGAGGACAACCTGGTCAAGACCGCGCTCTACGGCTCGGACCCCAACTGGGGCCGCATCGCCATGGCGCTCGGCCGCGCGGACGCCGTGATCGACCCGGACAAGCTGGGCATCACGATCAACCGCGCCACCCTCTTCTCCAACGGCACCAAGGCGGAGGACCGCTCCGCGGCCGACCTGTCCGGCCGCGAGATCGAGATCGTCATCGACCTCAACGTCGGCGACGCGACCGCCACGATCCTCACCACCGACCTCTCGCACGAGTACGTCGAAGAGAACAGCGCGTATTCGTCGTGACCGGGACTCGCCCAGAAGAATCGGCACAGCAGAAAGCCGGTGTGAAGGCAGCTGTCCTGGTCGAGGCCCTGCCGTGGTTGCAGCGGTTCCGCGATGCGATTGTGGTCGTGAAGTACGGCGGCAACGCAATGATCGACGACCGGCTGAAGCAGGCGTTCGCGCAGGACATGGTGTTCCTCAAGCTCGCAGGACTGCACCCGGTCGTCGTGCACGGCGGCGGCCCGCAGATCGGTGCGATGCTCACGAAGCTGGGCATCCACAGCGAGTTCCGCGGCGGTCTGCGGGTCACCACGCCCGAGGCGATGGACGTCGTCCGCATGGTCCTGGTCGGCCAGGTCGGCCGGGAACTGGTCGGCCTGATCAACGCGCACGGCCCGCACGCGGTCGGCATGTCCGGCGAGGACGCGCACCTGTTCACCGCGAGCAGGCGTCCGGCCATCGTTGACGGTGAGCCGGTGGACATCGGCCTGGTCGGCGACATCGTGGACGTGAACCCGGACGCGGTGCTCGACATCGTGCGCGCGGGCCGCATCCCGGTCGTCTCGTCGGTCGCGCCGGACGTCGACGGCGTGGTGCACAACGTGAACGCGGACACCGCGGCCGGTGCGCTCGCGATCGCGCTGAACGCGAAGAAGCTCGTGGTGCTGACCGATGTCGAGGGTCTGTACTCCGACTGGCCGGACCGGTCGTCGCTGCTGCACCAGGTGAGCGCGGACGACCTGGAGAAGATGTTGCCGCACCTGGACAGCGGCATGGTCCCGAAGATGGAGGCCTGCCTGCGGGCGGTGCGCGGCGGGGTCCCGCAGGCGCACGTCATCGACGGCAGGCTGGAGCACTCCGTGCTGCTGGAGGTCTTCACCTCCAGCGGTGTCGGAACGATGGTCATGGGGGATGACGACACGTGAACGACCAGCAGCGGTGGCAAGCCGCGATGATGAACAACTACGGGACGCCGCAGATCACGCTCGACCGCGGCGAGGGCGCGTTCGTCTGGGACACCGACGGCAACCGCTACCTCGACCTGGTGTCGGGCATCGCGGTCAACGCGCTCGGCCACGCGCACCCGGCGATCGTCGCCGCGGTGACGGAGCAGGTCGGCAAGCTGTCGCACACCTCGAACTTCTACATCAACCAGCCGTCGCTGACGCTGGCCGAGCGACTGCTCGAACTGTCCGGTGTGGACGGTGCGGGCAAGGTGCTGTTCTGCAACTCCGGCGCCGAGGCCAACGAGACCGCGTTCAAGATCAGCCGTCGGACCGGCCGCACGAAGGTCGTCTCCACCGACGGCGGGTTCCACGGCCGCACGATGGGCGCGCTCGCGCTCACCGGCCAACCGCCCAAGCGCACCCCGTTCGAGCCGCTCGTCCCCGGTGTCACGCACATCCCGTTCGGTGACGTCGCCGCGCTGGAGGCCGCGGTGGACGACGAGACCGCCGCGT
>JBDSAJ010000674.1:0-3463 GCA_039922235.1 Umezawaea sp. | reverse complement strand
AGCACGGTTCCCACGGGCGACGCGACCAGCGTCGGGGTCGACGTCGAGGTGAGGAGCTTGCCGGTGGCCTTGAGCACCAGCGCGGACAGCGGCGGCACGGTCACCCGCACCTTGCCGTCCACGCGGGTCGGGCCGTCACCCGCGGCGGGCCACACGGTGCGGAACGCCGACGCCGCAACGGGAACGTCCACGGTCGTCGCGGTGAGCCCGGCGTTCGCCACCACCACGTGCTCGGTCTGCTCGGCGGCGGCGACGCGGCTGAACGCCACCACGTCGCCCTCGGCGTACCGGAGCACCTGGTTCCCCTTGTGCCACACCGGATCGCTGTCGACGAACTCCGCCAGCGACGCCAGCTGCCGGTACAGCGGCGAGTCGGTGCGGAAGTTGTCCTGCGCGCCGGTGCGGTCGCTGCCGACCAGGTCCTCGGCCGCGTACTCGGGCGTCAGGCTGCCGAACAGGTCCTGCCGGGCGAGCTTGTCGCCGCCACCGCCCGCGAACCCCTGTTCGTCGCCGTAGTAGACGACCGGGTTGCCGCGCCACAGGTACATCAGGGAGTTGCCCAGCCGGAGCCGGTCGAGCAGTTCGCCCTCGCTCACGCCGGGCCGTTCCTGGCGCAGCATCCACGCGACCCGGCCCATGTCGTGGTTGCCGAGGAACGTGGGCAGCGAGGAGGCGTTGGAGTCTGCGTCGGTGTACCGGTCATCGGCCAGCAGCACCTCACCGAGGCGCGCGGAACCCTTGCCCGCCAGGAAGTTCACCGCGCCGCTCTGGAACGGGAAGTCCAGGCTCGACTGCATCCGGCCGGTCGTGGTGTAGGCCGACGTCACCGCCGGGTCGGCGCTGAAGACCTCGCCGAACACGAAGAAGTCCCGCTTGCCCTTCTTGGCGGCGTACGCCTTCACGTGCGGCGCGAGCGCCTGCCAGAACTCGATGTTGACGTGCTTGACCGTGTCGACCCGGTAGCCGTCGATGTCGAGCGCGTCGATCCAGCTCGTGAAGATGTCCTCCATCCCGTTGACGACCTTCGGGTTCTCGGTCATCAGGTCGTCGAGGCCGGAGAAGTCGCCGTACTCGCTCGATTCGCCGCTGAACGTCGAGTCGCCGCGGTTGTGGTAGAGCGTCGGGTCGTTGAGCCAGTCCGGGGTCTTGCGCACGCCCGGCCGTGCCACCGGCGTGTACGGGAACGACCTGGCGGCGTCCAACTGCGGGAAGTTCGGCTGACCAGCCAACGCCTTGATGTCGACCGGACGACCGGACGCGTCGAGGTAGGGCACGGCGCCCGTGCTCACGTAGTCGTGCTTGCCCTCGGCGTAGTCGATGACGTCGGCGGTGTGGTTCGCGACGATGTCGAAGAACACCTTGATGCCGCGGCGGTGCGCGTCGGAGATGAGCTGCCGCATCTCCCACGTGGTCCCGAAGTGCGGGTCGAACCGGGTGAAGTCGGTGGTCCAGTAGCCGTGGTAGCCGGCGGAGGCGTCCGCGCCGCTGCCCTGCACCCACTGGTTCGCGAACATCGGGGTCATCCAGACCGCGGTGATCCCCATGCCGTCGAGGTAGCCGAGCTTGGAACGCAGCCCTGCCAGGTCACCACCGTGGTAGAAGCCCTTGTCCGTCGGGTCGAACCCGGACTTCAGCCGGTCGTCCGGCTGCCCGGCGCGGTCGTTGCGCGGGTCGCCGTTCGCGAACCGGTCGGGCATCACGAAGTAGAACCGCTCGCCCGCCAGGTCGTCCCGCAAGGCGTTGCGCGCCAGCCGCTGGTCGCCGCTCCGCAGGCCGGGCGCGATGTCCCCCACTGCTCCGACCGCCAGCCGGGACACCGCCGGGACAGCGGCGGAGGTCATCGGCACCAACGGGATGAGCAGCGACAACACCAGAGCGGCGAAAACCCGGCGCATGGCGACCTCCCTGTCGCAAAAATTGCGGTGCACCCGACAAAACAGGGGCGAATGCACCACACCACGACAGGATTGACCCAACAAGCGCCGAAGCGCTGAAAATACTTGCGGCTACGGGATCGGGCCGAACGAGAGGGCCAGCCGCGACGGGTGCAGGTCCCAGGTGGTCGTGGCGTACATGGCGAGCAGACCACCACCGCGAATGGTCTCGGGCGTCGCGGGGCCGCTCATGGTCTGGCCGGTCGCGGCCTCGTGCACCATCTGGTCGTGCCAGATCGGCGCCTCGTCGGGCACCGGCGACGTCTCCACGACCGAGATCCGCTGACCGTTGTGCTGCCGCACGACCATCAGCACGTACGGCTTCTCGCGGTGGGTGATGCCGCCCGCTTCGACCGCCACGTACTCACCGCGGTCGGCCGCCGCCTCGGAGGCGAGGCCGACCCAGCGGAACGCCTCCAGCACCGTTTCGGCGGTGACCGCCGCACGTGCCTCGACCTCGGCGACCCGCACCAGCGGTGTGGCGGGACCGGACACGCCGCCGTTCTCGTCGCGGTACCGGTTCGCGAGCATGATCGTCGAACTGGTCGGGTCGAGCGCGACGACGTCGCGGAACCTGTTCTCCAGCACCGGGGTGCGGGCCAGCGCACCCTGTCCGAGCGCGCTGAGCACGGTCTCCGGGTCGGTCATCCGCCAGTAGCTGACGTCCTCGTCGTCGAGCCACAGCGGCAGGTAGCCGCCGATCGGCAGGCCGGGCACGACGGTCGACATGGCGGCGCCGACCTCGGGGGCGGGTTCGAACGCGGGCAGTGCGGCGAACCGCGGGTCGACCTGGCCGGTGCGGGCCACGTGGTGCGCCCACGCGCGGGCCCGCGACAGCGGGTGCTGGGGGAACTGCGCGTCCCAGCGGGGGTCGTCGCCGATGTGGAACGGCAACTTGCCCTGAACCTCGGGCGCGTACGGGTGCGGCTGGAACCAGTTGTCGAAACCGACCTGCCCCATGAGCACCGCTTCGCGCACCCCGGTCGTGCCCTGCTCGACGGCCTGGAACTTCAGCACCGCGCTCGAGTTCGCCTTGGGCACCGTGAACGACGCCAGGAACGCCTGCCCGCTCGGCTGGTTCGGTATGGGCAGCTTGACTATCTGGAGCAGCGCGGGAACCTGTCCCAGGTAGACGATGTGCGCTTCGACCAGGCAGCCCACCTCGCTGGTCAGGTGCGTCAACCCGTTGCGCAGCGCCGCGATGTCCTCCAGCGGGGCGGGCAGATCGGGCACCTGGTCGAAGTAGTTCAGGCTCACCTGGTCGTTCGTCGAGAGGTTGAACCAGGTGGTCTGGTCGTGCTGCTGAAAACCGGTGGTGTCGAACGCGATGGGCACCGGAACACCCTATGTGCCCATTCAGCGAGAAGGCAGGGTTTCCGTCCACAAGGATCTTCCACCCGAGTCGCGCAGCCATACGGTGAGTTCTCCACTGCGGCCGTCCACCGAGACCTCGCCGAAGTGCTGGAACCCGTCGAGCGGTGAGGTGTTCGCGGCCGGGGGGGCGTGCACGAAAACGGCCTCGGGCCCGA
>JBDSAJ010000673.1:0-4275 GCA_039922235.1 Umezawaea sp. | reverse complement strand
GGGTGCCCGGCGAGGAAGAAGTTCCGCAGGACAGCACCGTCCAGAGCTGATGGGCACGGCCGACGTCGAGGCCGTCTGGCGGATCGAGTCGGCGCGGATCGTCGCCGTGCTGACCCGGTTCACCGGCGACTTCGGGCTGGCCGAGGACGCGGCCCAGGAGGCGGTGGCCGAGGCACTGGTGTCGTGGCCGCTCGCCCCTCCGGCCGATCCGGTCGGCTGGCTGATCGCCACGGCCCGGCGGCGGGCGATCGACGCGATCCGCCGCCGGGCCGCCCTGCAGAACCGCTACGCCTTGCTGGCGGTCGACCCGGCGGTGGACGACGAGGAAGTCGACCCCGACAGGATCGACGACGACGTGCTGGCGCTGATGTTCATCAGCTGCCACCCGGTGCTCTCCCGCGAGGCACGGGTGGCGCTGACCCTGCGCGTGGTCGGCGGCCTGTCCAGCGAGGAGATCGCCCGCGCGTTCCTCGTGCCCGTGCCGACCGTGCAGGCCCGTATCACCCGTGCCAAGAAGACGATCGCGGCGGCCGGGGTGCCGTTCGAGCTGCCGCCACCCGGCGAGCGCCGGGAGCGGCTGGGAGGCGTGCTCAGCGTCATCTACGTGATCTTCACCGAGGGGTCGACGGCCACGTCGGGTGATCGGCTGCTGCGTCCGGACGTGGCGTACGAGGCGATCCGGCTGGCCCGCACGCTGGCCGCCCTGCAACCGGACGAACCGGAGGTGCACGGCCTGCTCGCGCTGTGCGAGCTGACGGCCGCGCGCTTCCCGGCCCGGACCGGCCCGGACGGTTCGCCGATCCTGCTCGAAGACCAGGACCGACGCCGGTGGGACTACTCGGCGATCCGCCGTGGGATGGCCGCACTGGCCAAGGCATCGACCCGCGGACTTGGCCCCTACGGCCTGCAAGCCGCGATCGCCGCCACCCACGCGTCCGCACCCTCGGTCGAGGCAACCGACTGGGACCGGATCGTGGTGCTCTACGAGGCACTGGGCCGGGTCGCGCCCTCACCGGTGGTCGAGCTCAACCGGGCCGTCGCGGTGGCCATGGCCACGGGTCCGGAGCAAGCCCTGGCCATCGTGGACGAACTGGTCTCCTCGGACCGCCTCCCCGGTTCGCACCTGGTCCCGACCGTGCGCGGCGAGCTGCTGGCCCGCCTCGGACGACACCCGGAAGCCCGTGCCGAACTGGAACTGGCGGCACGACTGTGCACCAACCAGCGCGAACGTTCAGTACTGCTGCGCAAGGCGGCCACGCTGACCTGACTTCTCCAGCTCGATCGCCTCGGCGACTCGTTGCATCCACCGCCCGTAGGATGGCGGGTCTGCGCGTTCGTCAACCGGTCCGCGGACGTCGGTCGGACCGTGCGGGTCATGAGCGCTTTCGAGCTGCAGGAGTCGTCAGCGTGCCCTTCACCTTCGCCCATCCGGCAGCTGTGCTCCCGTTGCGGAGATTCCTCTGGCTGCCCGGACTGGTGGTGGGCTCGCTGGTCCCGGACCTCGCCTACTACCTGCCGCTACCCGGCGGCTCGGACACCAGCCACTCGATCATCGGCCTGCTCGGGATCGATCTCCTGGTCGGAATCGCACTGCTGGTCGTGGGCAACCTGGCGATCGCACCGCTGCTGGCGCTCGCTCCGGACGGGTGGCGCGCCCGCCTATCTCCACCGCACCTCGTGGCCCGGTTCACCACCTGGCGGTCGCGTCTCGTCACGCTCGGCTCGTTGCTCGTGGGCGGCGCCACCCACCTCGCCTGGGACGCCATCACCCACACCGAAGGCGCCGCAGTACGGCAGTGGCCGTTCCTGCGCCTGTCCGTCGTGGGCCCGCACCGCCTGTACAACGTGATCGGCTACCTCTCATCACTCGGGGGCCTGCTGCTGCTGGGCGTCGTCATCCTGCGTTGGTACCGCCGCGCCCCACGCGAGCACGGTCAACACTGGCCGAACCTGCCGAACAGAACCCGCGCAGGGCTGCTAGGCGGGATCGCGGTCGCGGTGGCCGCCGGTGCGATGATCGCGCTCGCCGACCCCGTGAGCCAGGTCAGCGCGTACGACTGGGTGCGTCGATTGCTGGTCGGCGGCGTTCAAGGCGCCGGATTGGCGCTCACCCTGTACGTGCTCTGCTGGTACCTCTTCCGTCAACTCGGTGCGCCGAAGAAGCACGTGTAGCCGAGGAAAAGACCGTCCCCGATCATGACCCGGCAGAACGTAACTGCCCTGCTGGTCGGCATCGAACAGATCTTGCGCTACGGCTGGCCCGCGTTGGATCACACGCAGCTCGTGTCCCGTTTCGTTCCCACGACGCACCGTGCCACGCCGGGAACCCGGACCTCGCCATTCGTCTCGAAGGCGCTCACGTCCGCTATGGCACGTGCCCGAATCCGGTCCCGCGCCGGTTCGTCGACCTGCTGGAGCGCTGCGACTGCCAGCGAGACGTGCTCGCTGATCATCTCCCAATACTGCTCGGGCGATTCCGTCACGAGTTCGACGTGGACGTCCCACTCGGCAACGTCACGCAACCCCACACCCTCGTACAGGGCACTGACATATCCCGGGGCAGCGCACCGGAACATGGTCGGTGAGTCCTGATCGGGTGGTGCCACCACCACCTCGGTCGCGATCGCCCGCATGGCGATCGTCGTCCACGGGTTCTCCTCGGGCTTGACCCACACCGACGAGCAGAGGCGTCCGCCCGGCTTGAGCACGCGAGCGAACTCGGCCGTCGCCCTTGCCACGTCAGGGAAGAACATGTACCCGAAGCGCACGGAGACGCTGTCGAAGGTGGCGTCGTCGAACGGCAACTCATCGGCGCTGCACACCGTCGTCTCGATATTGGCGACCCCTTGCGCCTTGGCTCGTCGCGCGGCGATGCCCAGCATCTCCGCCACGAGGTCGGTCAGCACGACACGCCCCTTCGGCGCCAGCCTCGCGATGCTCAAACCAGGCTCACCCGTGCCCGAAGCGATGTCGAGATGCTGATGATCTTCAGCGACATCGAGAACCTCGATGATCGCCGCGCCGACCGGACCCAGCTGATCCATGATCACCGAGTCCCACTTCTCCCAGCCCGCGGAGAGCCTAGCCCACGCCGTTCGCTGAACGTCTCGGATCTCGCCGGGGCTCGGCATCGGCCCTCTCCCATCGAACACGCAGGCACTTCCTGGTGGGAGCAGATGATGCCCGTACTGGAGCGGTTGCGCATGTCGGTCGACGCTGCGCCGACTCCCGTGACGGGCAGTGACGGGCAGTGACGGCAAGCGTGCGGAAGAGTCATCGCGTTGACCCGCAACGAGATCAGTGGTCAGCACGACTAGCGGATGGTCTTCAGCACGTCGTCGACCGCCGCGGCGATGACGTCCGGGCGGTCGACCGCCACGTCGTGCGAGCTGTTCTCGGCGACCACGAGCTTCCGGTTTGGCGCAGCCTGCGCGAAGTGAGCCTGGGCGTCCCGCCACAGCTTCGCCTCGTCGGGGGTGTCGAACGGGGTCTTGGACGCGACGATCGCGGTCACCGGCACGTCCTGCGGCCAGGACAGCTTGTGGTAGGCGCGGTGGGCAGGGCCGTAGTCGGCCAGCACGGCGAGCAGTTGGCGGTTCTTCTTGGTCGACTCCTGCGCCAGCAAGGCGGTCCGCTGCGCCTCGATGACCGGTTCGAACGCCGTCAGCATCTCGTCGGTGAAGAAGTCGGGCACGTTCGCGTCGACGAGGACCGCACCGGACACCCAACCGGGATTCTTGACCACGAAGTTGGTGGCGACCTCACCCGCGATCGAGTGCGAGACCAGCACGACGTCCTTCGTCACCCCCAATTCCTTGAGACCGGCTTCCAGATCGGACACCGCGTTCTCGACCTTCCACGGCCCTGGAACCTCGTCACTCTCCCCTTCTCCAACGCGGTCGTAGGTGATGACCTTCAACCCGGTGGCCTTCGCCAACCGCGGCGCCAAGTCCTTCCAGTACGACGAGTCCATCCCGCCGCCCGCATCCAGTACCAGGGCGGGCAACTTGCCGTCCATGACGTGGAAGACCAGCTTGTGCCCGGCGTTCGACACGATGCGCGTCTCGGGTTCGACGGGTGCGCTCGAAGAAGCCGGTGCGGACGTGCTGGACGGCGGGCTGCTCGCGGCGGTCGGTGTGGCGCACGCGGCTAAGCACCTGGCCAGAAGTCTTGTCCGAAACCTTGGGGTAGCCAGGGGCTGGTCCAGGGCGCGGCTGTGGTGAGGTTTTGTTCGGTGGTTCGGTCGTGGAAGTAGGCGTGTGCTTGGCGGATGCG
>JBDSAJ010000672.1:0-5581 GCA_039922235.1 Umezawaea sp. | reverse complement strand
CGCCGCCGACACCGCCCGCCACCACGACGATCTCGGACAGCAGCAGCCTGCCTTCGACGACCTCTCGCAGCCTGCGCGGGTCCGCGGACTGGATGCCGACCCTGCTGACCTCGGCGCCCGCGTCACGGGCGGCGGCGGCCAGCGCGTAGGAGTTCACGTCGTAGACCTGCCCCTGGCCGGGTGTGCGGTCGACGTCGACCAGTTCCTCGCCGACCGAGATCACCGAGACCCTCGGCCGGGGGTGGACGAGCACCTTGTTGCGCCCCACGGCCGCCAGCAGGCCGACCTGGGCCGAGCCGATGGACGCGCCGCGGCGGACCGCGATGTCGCCCGTCTGCACGTCCTCGCCGGTCCGGCGGACGAACGCGGCGGACGGCACCGGCCGCTGCACGGTCACCTTCGCCTGGTGGCCGTCGGTGTACCCGAGCGGCACGACGGCGTCGGCCAGTGTGGGCAGCGGCGCACCGGTCGCGATCCGGACCGCCTGGCCCGGCTGCAGCCTGCGCGGCTGCCGCGACCCGGCCGGGATCTCGCCGACCACGGGCAGCTGCACCGGCTGCTCGCCCGCGCCCTGCACGTCCACGCTGCGCACCGCGTAGCCGTCCACGGCGGCCTGGTCGAAACCGGGCAGCGCACGTTCCGCGACGACTTCCTCCGCGCAGAGCAAGCCCTGCGACTCGGAGATCGCGACCCGCACCGGGGCGGGCCGCACCGCAGCCGCGATCACCCTGGCGAGTTGCTCATCCACTGACCTCATCGTTGAACCCCGCTCAAGAGTTGTCGAGGCGTTCCCGCAACCACTCCCCAAGCTCGGGCCCGTAGTCGGGATGCTCGAGTGCGAAGTCAACCGCAGCTCGGAGGAATCCTCCCGGATTGCCCAAGTCGTGTCGCTTGCCGCGGTGCACGACGAGGTGGACCGGATGACCCTCGGAGATGAGCAGGGCAATGGCATCCGTGAGCTGGAGCTCGCCGCCGGCGCCCGGCGTGATGCGCTTCAGCGCGTCGAAGATCGCCCGATCGAGCAAGTAGCGACCGGCCGCGGCGAACGTCGAGGGGGCGTCCTCCGCCTTCGGCTTCTCGACCATGCCGACGACCTGCTTCACGTCGTCCTGGTCGGTGTCGCGGACGTCGAAGACGCCGTACGCGGAGATCTGCTCGCGCGGGATGTCGAACGCGCACAGGACCGTGCCGCCGTGCTTCTCCCGGACGGCGGCCATCTCGACCAGCACGCCATTGGGCAGCACCAGGTCGTCGGGCAGCAGGACGGCGACGGCCTCGTCCTCGTCGGCCAGGTTGCCTTCGGCGCAGCCGACGGCGTGGCCGAGGCCGAGCGCCTGCTCCTGGATCGCGGTCTCGACGGTCTCGAACAGCTCCTCTGCGCGGCGGACCTTGGCGGCCAGCGCGTGCTTGCCGCGACCTTCGAGCGTGGCCTCCAGCTCGGGCTGCGGGCGGAAGTACTCGGCGACGGCGTCCTTGCCGGGCGACGTCACGATCACCAGTCGGGTGGCGCCCGCTTCGGCCGCTTCGCTCGCGACGTACTCGATGCCGGGGGTGTCCACGACGGGCAGCAGCTCCTTGGGCACCGCCTTCGTCGTCGGCAGGAAGCGGGTCCCGAGCCCTGCTGCGGGCACGATTGCGGTGCGGAAGGCACGAGTCGAGCTCATGGGGGACGAGCGTAGTGCCGTACCTAGGGTTACCTCCCATGACGTCCGATCAACTCGAACGGAAGAGCGCCGAACGCGGGCGCCTGCTGGCGGCCCGGCGGGCCGTGCCCACCGCCGAGCGGGCGCTCGACGCCGCCGCACTGGCCACCGGTGTGCTCGACGCGGTCGCCGCGTTCGAGGTCGCCCCTGGTGGGACGGTGTGCGCATACCTCGCGATCGGGTCGGAACCGGGTTCGCTCGCGCTGCTCGAAGCGCTGCGCTCGGCCGGGTACCGGGTGCTGCTGCCGATCGTGGTCGGCGCGGCGCCGCTCGACTGGGCGGAGTACACGGGTGACCACGCTCTGCGACCGGGCCTGCACGGCCTGCGCGAGCCCACTGGTGCCCCGCTGGGGCCTTCCGCCATCGCTTCGGCGGCGTTGGTGCTGGTCCCGGCGCTGGCGGTGGACCGGCGCGGCACGCGGATCGGCAAGGGCGGCGGCCACTACGACCGGTCCCTGCCGATGGCCGACGCGCCGCTGGTCGCGGTGGTCAGGGACGTCGAGCTGGTTGACGACCTGCCGGTCGAGCCGCACGACGTGCGGATGACGGCCGTCCTCACGCCGTCGGGCCTGCGCGTCCTGTGATGTTCGACCGAGTTGTTTGCGCGCCGCGACCCCGCCGGCGCATGATGCATTATTGGCACTCGTTGTGTCCGAGTGCCAACTCCGGATGAAAGCTCGTGGAGGGCAAGTGCCGACCTACCAGTACGCCTGCACCGAGTGCGACCACCGCTTCGACGCGGTCCAGTCGTTCACCGACTCGGCGCTGAGCGAGTGCCCGGAGTGCCACGGCAGGCTGCGCAAGCTCTACGGCAACGTGGGCGTCGTGTTCAAGGGCAGCGGTTTCTACCGCACCGACAGCCGTTCCGGCAACGGCGCGTCGACCCCCGCCGCAGCCGCCGCCAGCAGCACCCCTGCGACCGCGAGCAGCGACAGCAAGCCCGCCTCGACGAGCACCAGCAGCACTCCGGCGAGCACGCCCGCGAAGGCCGCTTCCTGAGTCGAGTTGTCCACAGGCCCCCGAGTTGTCCACAGCTCGGGGATTTGTGCTTTTGACGGACACCGATCACCCCTAACGTCGAGGTGTGCCCCTCCACCTCCTGCCCCGGTTGCGCAAGGCGCTGGCCTGCCTCCTCGCGCTGCTCGCCGCCGGGTTCGCGTTCTGGCCCGCCCCTGCGCCCGCTGTCGCGGTCGTCGCGGCGCACGACCTCGCGCCCGGCGTGGCGCTGACGCCGTCCGACCTCGAACTGGCACCGATGGCCAGGAGACCCGCGGGTGTCGCGGAGTCGGTCGACGCCGTCGTCGGGCAGGCGTTGACCGGGGCGGCCAGGTCCGGTGAGCCGATCACCGACGTCCGGCTGACGTCGGCCGACCCGGACTCGACCTCGGTGGCCGTGCGGCTGGCCGATCCCGGCGTCGCCGAGATGCTGAGACCCGGCAGCCGGGTCGACGTGGTCGGCGCCGGCGCGGAAGTCCTGGCGGAAGGCGCGACGGTGCGGGCAGTCCGCGAAGCGAAACCGGACCGACTCGTGGTGTTGGGGTTGAGCAGGAAGAATGCGGTACGAATAGCGGCGGTGTCACTGGAACAGCCGCTTGCCGTTACCCTCCGCTAACTTCTGTCCCCGTCCCCACCTCTCTGAGGAGTTGGCTGTGTTCAAGGGCTTCAAGGACTTCCTGATGCGCGGCAACGTCGTCGACCTGGCCGTGGCCGTGGTCATCGGCGCCGCGTTCACCTCGATCGTCACGGCGTTCACCTCGAACTTCATCAACCCGATCATCGCGCTGCTGGGCGGCAACAACGTCGCCGGTCTGGCGTACAAGTTGAACGAGAACAACGACAAGACGTGGATCGACTTCGGCGCGATCATCACCGCGGTCATCAACTTCGCGATCGTCGCCGCCGTCGTCTACTTCATCCTCGTGCTGCCCATGAAGACGATCAAGGAACGCCGCGAGCGCGGCAAGGAGGCCGGCCCGTCCGAGCCCACCGACACCGAACTGCTGAAGGAGATCCGCGACCTGCTCGCCGCTCAGCAGCGCCGCGGCTGAGCGATTCCACTGCTGAGCGATTCAACCGCCGACCGGAACCGCTCCGGCCGCTCGACCAGGGAGATCCGCGCGTCGCGGACGGGCCGCCCGCCCGCGACGCGTCCGGCCGCCCCGGTGAGCACGGGCTTTCCGGACCATGTCGTCCTGAACTGGTTCCCGCCTGAAAAGGGCGGTCGACGAGAGGCCGGTGACACTTCGGACCGACTTCCGGCCCCAGGCGATCCGCAGAGAACCCGCTTCGGTCGACAGACCTGCCCGCGACCACCGGCACCCGCGTCACCAGCACGGTGACGGAGTCTTGCACGACGGCCGGAGCCGGGGCCTGGTCATGTCGTTCGGCTCGCGCGGCTCCGGCAGGTCGTGCCAAATCGTTCCGGTCTTCGCCTGGTGTGGCGTCTCGCTGCTCAGCCGGCGGCCGTCCTTCGAAGGCACCTGCTCGCTCCCGGTGCCGGCGAACAGCGTCAGCTGGTGAAGGCAGGTCCTAGCGGCACAGTGCGGCATCGACGGCTTCTTCGACGTGCTTCGCGGTCTCCATCGCGGTGGGCAACGAGGTGACGGCGACAGCGACAGCGCGACCGTCGGGCGTCACGGCGTTGCGGGTCTCGTAGCCGGGGGCGTCGCCGCCGTGCGACCACGCCTCACCGCCGCAGCTCAACGTGAAGGTGGAAAGGCCGAGGCCGTAGCGCTCGTCGCCGCGCACGCCGGAGTTGGGGGCCGCGACCGTCTTGCGCATCTCGTCGAGCTGCGCGGGTGCGAGCAGCCGTCCGCCGACCAGTGCGAGGAAGAAGGCGTTGAGGTCACGAGGGGTGGAGATCAGCTGGCCCGCTGCCCAGCTCAGCGACGGGTCCATCTCGGTGACGTTCGCCAGGGGCGCACCGGGGGCCGAGGCGAAGTAGCCCTGCGGGTGGGGTCCGCGGATGGACTGGTCGCCCTGTGCGGGCCAGTAGGTGCTGCGCAGACCGATCCGGTCGATGATCCGGTGGGTGATCTCCTCGCCGATCGGGCGACCGGTGACCTTCTGGACGATGAGTCCGGCGAGGATGTAGTTCGTGTTGCTGTACGCCCAGCCGGTTCCGGGGGCGAACTGCGCGGGCTTGCCCACGCCCATGTCGACCATCTCGCGCGGCTCGAAGTAGCGGTGCTGGATGGCCGGGTAGTCGACGACGATCTCGTCGTAGTCGGCCAGCCCGCTGGTGTGCTGGAGCAGTTGGCGCACGGTGATGACCCGTCCGTCGACCCCCTCGCCCCGGACGATGTTCGGCAGGTACGTCTCGACCGGCACGTCGAGCTGGACCTTCCCCTCGGCGACCAGTTGCAGGACGACCGTGGCGACGAAGGTCTTGGTGTTGCTGGCGATGCGGATCATGCCGTTGACGGGCACCGGCGACTTCGTCGTCAGGTCGCCGACGCCCGCGGTGTAGTCGCGGACCCGCCCGTCGCGGTCGCGCACCGAGGCCAGGGCGGCGGGGAACCCGTCGTTGCGCACCAGCGCGTTCAGGCTCTGCTGCACGCCGTCGCGCGGCGTCGACGACGACGACGACGACGACGTGGTGTCCGCTGAGGACGGGAGGACCGCGACCGCCATGACGAGGCCGCTCGCCGCGACCGCCGAGACGATCGACAGGGCACGTCGGCGGGTGGTTCCGGGGTCGCGGTGGGACGCGGTCATGGGAGGACTCCTCGCTGGAAGGTCGTTCTTGGACCTCACCAGTTTCGGGAGTCAGCCGGTTCCGAACGATCCCCCGCACTGCAGGAGAAGTGGTTCAGCCAGCGCCATTGACCCGAGATCGCATCGCTGCTATCGCACCCCTCCTGCGGCTGCGACCAGGC
>JBDSAJ010000671.1:0-4173 GCA_039922235.1 Umezawaea sp. | reverse complement strand
CCCGCGCCGTCGTTTGGGGTGGTTCGGTCTCACCCCGATCGCGTGATTGTTTCGATGCCGCGTGAGCTTTGCCAAGGCGGGAAAGATGCCTTGACAAAGCTCACGCGGCATGAAAAGCGCTCAGGATCGAGGTGGGGCCGGGGAGTGGGTTCTAACTCCGTTGCGTCAGTTGCGTTGTGGTCAGGTTGGGGCCGGGGGCCCAACTGCGCTTAGGACGAGAGGGGCTGTGGTGGTGGGTCTCTTCGTCTGAAGCGTCTTTGGTTTTCGTCTGTATTACGAAAAATGACGGGAGAAGGGAAAGCACGCCCGCAGCGTGCCCGTCGTCTCGCAACTCGACCACTCCAGCCGGGAACAGCACGCAACGCGCCCACACCGCGTCGTTGATCTTTCCACTGACCAACCGCGATGGAACCGCAGACTTGAGTCCGTCAAGCGGACCCGCTCACAAAGCCGAACCCGCTCACAAGCCCCGAGCGCGCTAGTCCTTGCTCCCGCCACTGGAGCTGTCCCGCAGGATGATCACCACGCGGTCATCGCTGGAGATCGGCGTGCCGCCTGCCTTGTTCACCGTGCCCACCAGAGCCGTGTTGTCGTCCAACGCCACCAGCGGACCGATCCGGCCGAAGCCGTTGTCCTTGTCCAGGAACGGTTCCGGCTTGCCGGTGAAGCTGCCTTCCTGGTTCATGGCGATCATCTGGGTGCCGGGGACGTTCGAGGTGGCCACCCACATCATGTTCGTCAGCGAGGCGCAGCCGCCCACGCCTGGCTTGTCCGGCCACGTCCACGCGGGCGATCCCAGTTGCTTGCCCGCGTCGACCTTGTAGAGCACGTCCGCCGCTGCGGTGGCGTCGGTGACCCAGGTCTTGGTGCCGTCGGCGGAGACGCACAGGCCGCCGGGTGAGCGGAGGCCGCTGGCGATGACCGCCGAGCCGGTCTTGGGGTTGCCCTTCGCGGGCTGGCCCGCCGAGTCGATGCGGAGCACCTTGCCCGCCAGGGAGTTCGGGTCGGTTGCCGCGGCGGGGTTGCCTGCGTCACCGGTGGCGACCAGCAGTGCGCCCTCGCGGTCGTAGCTGAGCACGCCGCGGTTGCCGGTGGGGCCCTTCGGGATGCCGGTCAGCACCGGTTTGGGGGTGTCGCCGGGGGCGAGGCGCATGACGCGGTTGTCGGTGTCGGTGGTCAGGTAGACGTAGACGAGCTGGTCCTCGCTGTACGTCGGGGACAGGGTGAGGCCGGTGAGGCCGCCGTCGCCGGTGGCGTCGACGGCGAAAGCGGCCACCTCGACCGGGTCCACGTCCTTGCTGACCTTGAGGAGCCTGCCGGTGGTGCGTTCGGTCGCCAGTGCCGTCACCACGCCGGTCGACTGGTTCACGTCCATCAGCGCCACGCCGGAGATGGGGTTGAGGCAGGTGGCCACGACGGCGGGGTTGAAGTCCTTGCAGCCCTCGGGCGGGGGCACGGACGCGGGTGGCTGGCCGCCCTGCTGCTCGCCGCCTGCCTGGGGGAGGCCGCCCGGCATCTCGGGAGTGGGGCCTGCCTGCGGGGTGAGCTGGGGTTGAGCGCTCCAGCCCGCGGCCGACGGCTGCTCGGGGAAACTCGCGCAGCCCGCCGCGAGCAGGCCGATGGCCGTGCTCGCCAGCACTGCGCGGAGCAACCGCTGAGGACGTGACACGAGAACCGACCCTAGGCGTGAGGCCGTGAACCCGAGGTGAGCGGCGCGGGTGGGTCGAGGTCGCACAGGGCGCGGTGCACGGCGTCCACGCGGTCGATCAGGAGCAGCAGCTCCTCGGTGACCACGTCCGGTGCCTCCAACGGGAGGAAGTGGCTGGTGGGGAGCACCCGGACGCGTGCCTGCGGGAGTGCGCCCGCGGGACCGGCCATGCTTTCCGGGGAGGCGAGGACGTCGTACTTGCCCGCCAGGACCGTTGTGGGGCACGTCACGCCCGCGAGGTTCTGCCTCGGGGTCTGGCCGAGCGCGAGCGCCAACGTGAAGTACCAGCCCCAGTCGTGCAGCAGGAAGCGCTTCATCGAGCCCGCGACGGCTTCCGGCGCGCTCGACGACAACATCAGCCCGCTGTGCCGGAGCAGGAATGTGGTCACGTCGTTGATCGGCAGCCGGTGCAGCACGAAGTCCAGCACCGGACCTGCCGCGCGCAACGACTTCGCGCCGGTCAAGCCGATGAACCTGCGCAGGTCGGACGGCACGCCCGCGATGCCGAGCGTCCCCTCGAACGAATCGCCGGGCGCGCCCGCGACCAGCATCAGGCCGGACACGCGGTCCGGGTGTCGCAGCGCCAGTTCGGCCGCGACGGTCACGCCCATCGACCAGCCGAGCAGGACGCACGACTCGATGCCCGCGTCGTCCAGCACGGCGATCGCGTCGGCAACGTGGTCGGCCAGCCCGATCCGGGACTCGTCCTCCGGCCGCGCCGACCCCATCGTGCCGCGGTGGTACCAGCTCAGCGCCCGCACGCCCGCCGTCGGCAGCAGCAGCGCGGGCCAGGTCTCCGGGGTGGTGCCGAGGCCGGGGCACAGGAGGACGGCGGGTCCGTCCGCCGAGGTCTGCCACACCCTGATCCGCGTGCCGTCCGAGCTGGTGACGTCGTGCTCCTGCATGGTCCGCAGTGTGCCGTAAGTTTCAGGGGTGACGCTCATCGTGCTGGTCCCCGACGACTACGGCGTGTCGGCGCTGTCCGCCGTGGACGGTGTCCGCGCGGTCCGCTACCAGCCGGGCGAACCGCTCCCGCCGGAAGCGGCCGACGCGCGGGTGTTCGTGCCCAAGTTCCTCCAGGGCACCAATCCGCGCGAGGTCTACGCCCAGCTGCCGAACCTCGAACTGGTGCAACTGCTCAGCGCCGGCGCCGAGCGGTTCGTCGGCCAGGTCCCGGACGGCGTGCTGCTGTCCACGTGCCGCGGCGCGCACGGCGGCAGCACCGCGGAGTGGGCGATCGGGGCACTGCTCGCGATCTACCGCGACTTCCCGGTGTTCGAGGCCGCCCGCCTGGAGGGCCGCTGGGACTACCACGTCACCGAGACCCTCCAGGACAAGCGCGTCCTCGTCGTCGGTGCCGGTGACCTCGGCGAGCAGTTCCGCCGCAGGCTGGAGCCGTTCGACGCGTCCGCGACGCTGGTCGGCCGCACGGCCCGCGACGGCGTCCACGGCATGGCCGAGCTGCCCGAGCTGCTGGGTCGGCACGACGCCGTGCTGGTCGTCGTGCCGCTGACCGGCGAGACGACGGGCATGGTCGACGCGGAGTTCCTGGCCGCCATGCCCGACGGCGCGATCCTGGTCAACGCCGCCCGCGGTCCCGTGGTCGACACCGACGCGCTGCTCGCCGAGCTGACCAGCGGACGGCTGCGCGCCGCGCTGGACGTGACCGAACCCGAGCCGCTGCCCGCCGAACATCCACTGTGGACGGCGCCCGGCCTGTTCCTCACACCGCACGTGGCGGGCAGCTGCACGGGTGCCGAACGCCGTTCCTACGCCGTGGTAGCCGCCGAAGTGGCCCGGTTCGCGGCCGGTGAGCAGCCCGCCAACCTGGTAAAAGGCGACTACTGACACTCTGAGTGGGCATCCGCACCAACCGGTCTGGCGGAATGGGCGCTCGCCAACACCGCCGGAGTCTCCTATCGTGCCGGGTCGTGGCTACTCACGACGATCGCTCGGCAGGCTCCGGCCGTTACCCCGACGACGGCTTCTACCCGGCGAGCGGTTCGAGCGGGGGCGTGCACCACTTCGACGACGGGACGCAGTCGTTCGACTCCTCCACGAAGTCCTTCGACAACACCGGGTACACGCCGCTCGACACCGGGTACAGCGCTCCGGCGGACCCGGTCGCGTCGCACTACGAGGACGAGGACGACGGCCGTCGCGCGTTCGGCTGGAACGGCGGCACCGACCTCGGCCTGTTCGTGCTGCGGGTCGGCCTCGGCGCCGCGTTCATCGTGCACGGCCTGCAGAAGGTGGCAGGCCTGTTCGGCGGCCCCGGCATCGACGGCTTCGCCAAGTTCCTGGAGTCCTCGGGCTTCCGCGAGGCCCGCGTCCTCTCGTGGGCAACCGGCATCACCGAGCTGGGTGGTGGCGCCCTGCTCGTCCTCGGCCTGTTCACCCCGCTGGCCGCCGCGGGCATCCTCGGTGTGATGGTCAACGCGGTCGTCGTGAAGTGGGGTGGCGGC
>JBDSAJ010000670.1:0-8412 GCA_039922235.1 Umezawaea sp. | reverse complement strand
CCGGCCTTTCAGATCCTGGTAGACCAGCCGTTGCAACGCCTGCTTACCGGTCACGCCGTGGTCGAACGCCACCGCGGACACCCGGTTCGCCTCTACGTTCACCGTGCGCAGGGTCGCCGCCAACGCCACAGCCTGAGCGGCAGTGGGCAGCAGTTTCACCTGCACCACGATCTTCACACCGGCCACCGTAACATTGTTCTGTGTCACCACGTTGGGAACCCAACCCGATATCCGTAGGGGTCGCAGTGTCATCCACACCCCGCACGCCCATGTGGTCTTCATCCCGAAACACCGCCACGCCGTGTTCACCGACACCGCGCCGACCCGGTGCGAGGAGATCATGCGCGACGTGTGCAACGACGCCAACGCCGAACTGCGGAAGTTCAATGGGGAACAGGATCACGTGCACTACCCACCACAGGTCGCCCTGTCCCGCCTGGTCGGCTCCCTCAAAGGCGTGTCCGCCCGGCGGTTGCGACAGGAGTTCCCCGACCACATCCGCCACTACCTGTGGGGCGACCACTTCTGGTCACCCTCCTACCTCGCCACCTCCTGCGGCGAAGCACACCTGACCATCGTCAAGGCCTACATCGAAAACCAGAAACACCCCGGTTGACCACACACGTGCCATGGCCCAGGGCAGGACATTCCTCCCGAACCCTCAATGGCAGGGACTACAACGACAAAACCTCAGTTGAACTTATAGCGCGCCAGGGGACTTGCGGCAAGACCCCCGTGGTGCCGCAGAATCTGCCGCCGTAGCCAGAGCCTGCGAAAACGGGAGTTGCCGAGTGCGCGTGTTGTTGTCGACGTACGGGCCGCGTGGGGACGTCGAACCACTGGTGGGACTCGCGGAGCTGCTCGACGCGATCAGCCGGGAGAAACAGCCGGTGTCCGCGTGAGAGCGCAGGGGGTACTTCGACCAATGCTCAGCCGCAGTGGGGGAAACGTGTCGACTCAGGGGTACGACGAGGAGTTGCGGTCCGAGCGCGGCTACGTGGCCGGGCTCTACGCGCGGCTCGACGCCGAGCGCGCACGGGTGAAGGGCGAGTACGACGCGGCGTTGCGGGGCACCGGCGGGACGCCCATGGAACGCGACGTCGAGGTGCGGACGCTGGCGAAGGAGGCGAAGCGGCTGGACGTGGCGGACAACGGGCTGTGCTTCGGCCGGTTGGACACCCTGTCGGGGGAACGGTCCTACATCGGCCGGATCGGCCTCTTCGACCAGGACGACGAGTACGAGCCGGTGCTGCTCGACTGGCGGGCGCCCGCGTCGCGGGCGTTCTACGTGGCGACCGGCGCGACCCCGGAGAACATGCGCAGGCGCCGCCAGTTCCACACCCGCGGGCGCCAGGTGGTCGACTTCACCGACGAGGTGCTCGGCCGCCCCGACGAGGGCGAACGGGGCGACGCGGCCCTGCTCGCGGCGGTCAACGCGCCGCGCGGTGAGGGGATGCGCGACATCGTCGCGACGATCCAGGCCGAGCAGGACGCGATCATCCGGCTCGACCACCCCGGGGTGCTGGTGATCGAGGGCGGACCCGGCACCGGGAAGACCGTGGTGGCGCTGCACCGCGTCGCGTACCTGCTCTACACCCAGCGGGAGCGGATGGAACGGCACGGCGTGCTCGTGGTCGGGCCCAACCCGGCGTTCCTGAACCACATCGGCCGCGTCCTGCCGTCGCTGGGCGAGTCCGACGTGGTGTTCACGACCACCGGTGACCTCGTGCCCGGTCTGCGCGTCACCGCGGAGGACGCCCCGGAGACCGCGCGGCTCAAGGGTTCGCTGAAGGTCCTCGACGTGCTCACGGCGGCGATCGCCGATCGGCAGCGGGTGCCGGATCAGCCCTTGCCGATCGAACTGGGCGGTGTCACCGCGCGGATCGACGCCGAGACCGCGCAGTGGGCCAAGGACGAGGCGCGCGCGAGCGGGCTGCCGCACAACGAGGCCCGCGCGGTGTTCCGCGAGATCGTGACCTACGTGCTCACCGAACGGGCGATCGCCCGGATCGGCAAGGGCTGGCTGAGCCGCTCGGACCGCGACGCGTGGGAGCAGATGCGGGCGGACCTGGTCAAGGGGCTCGCGGAGGACGACGCGTTCACCGCCGCGCTCGACGAGCTCTGGCCGGTGCTGACCCCGGAAACGCTGTTGGCCCCGCTGTACTCGTCGCCCGAGCGGCTGCGCGCGGCGGGCGCCGACCCGGCGCTGTGGCGCGCGGTCGGCGACGCCTGGACGGTGTCGGACGTGCCGCTGCTCGACGAACTGGTGGACCTGCTCGGCCGGGACAAGGCCGCGGACCGCGCGGCCGAGCGGACCGTCGCGCAGGAGCACCAGGCGGAGGCCGACTACGCGGCCGCCGCGCTGGACTCCCTCGTCAGCCGCCAGGACTCGATGGACGACGAGGACCACCTGTTCGCCACCGACCTGCTCTACGCCGAGGACCTGGCGGACCGCTTCGTCGAGCACGACACCCGTGAACTCGTCGAACGCGCCGCCTCCGACCGCGACTGGACCTACCGGCACGTCGTGGTCGACGAGGCACAGGAGCTGTCCGAGATGGACTGGCGGGTGCTGATGCGGCGCTGCCCCGGCCGGTCGTTCACGGTGGTCGGCGACCTCGCCCAGCGCCGGTCGGCGGCCGGGGCGACGTCGTGGGACGCGGTGCTGGAGCCGTACGTGCCCGGCCGCTGGGTCTACCGGTCGCTGACGGTGAACTACCGCACCCCGGCGGAGATCATGACCGTCGCCGCCGCGCTGCTCGCCGAGTTCGCCCCGGACGTCCAGCCGCCGGACTCGGTCCGCGCGTGCGGCGTGCCGCCGTGGTCGCGGCAGGTCACCGCGGACGAGGTGGCCTCCGCCGTCGAGGACTTCGTCCGGGACGAGGCCGGTCGCGAGGGCACCAGCGTCGTGATCGGGCCGCCGGACGTGCCGGGCGCGGTCGCTGCGTCGGAGACCAAGGGCCTGGAGTTCGACGCGGTGCTGGTCGTGGAGCCGGAGCGGATCCTCGCCGACGGCCCGCGCGGCGCGGCCGAGCTGTACGTCGCCCTCACCCGCGCCACCCAACGCCTCGGCGTCCTGCACCAGGGCCCGTTGCCCCAGGCGCTGGCCGGACTCGTCGCGCGTTAGCGCGAGAGCAGGTGGTCCAGCACCCGTGCGCCGAACCGCAGCCCCTCCACGGGCACCCGCTCGTCCACGCCGTGCGCCATCGCCCGGTAGTCGTAGCCCTCGGGCAGCAGCAGCGGTGCGAAGCCGTAGCAGTCGATGCCCAGCGTGCTGAACGCCTTCGCGTCCGTGCCGCCGCCCATGCAGTACGGCACGACGACGGCCTCGGGGTCCTCGGCGCGCAGGGCGTCGGCCATGGCGGTGAACCACGGCGAGTCGATCGGCGCCTGCACGGGTGGCAGGTGTTCGAGGAACTCGCGGGTCACGTTCGGGCCGATCAGGGTGTCGATGGTGGCCATCAGCTCGTCCGCCGTGCCCGGCAGGGTGCGGACGTCGACCTGGGCGGTCGCGGTGCCGGGGATGACGTTGACCTTGTACCCGGCCGACAGCATGGTCGGGGTGGTGCTGTTGCGGACGGTCGACTCGGCCAGCGCGCCCGCCGGGCCGAGCCGGGCGAGGGTGCCGTCCACGTCGGTCAGGTCGACCTCGACGCCCAGCGCCTCGCCGGTGCGGACCAGGAACGCCTCCACCGCGGGGGTGAGCCGCACCGGGTGGCGGTGGGCGGCCAGCCGTCCCAGCGCGTTGGCCAGGGTGACCACGGCGTTGTCGTCGTTGCGGCGCGACCCGTGGCCCGCCCGGCCGCGCGCGGTGAGCTTGAGGTGCGAGGTACCGCGCTCGGCCGTGCCCACGGGGTAGATCCGCTTGCCGCCCGCCCGGTAGGAGTAGCCGCCGGACTCGCTGATGGCCGCGGCGCAGCCGTCGAACAGGTCCGGGTGGTGGTCCACGAGCCACTGCGCGCCGAACTCGCCCTGGTCCTCCTCGTCGGCGACGAACGCCAGCACGAGGTCGCGCCGCGGTCCCCGGCCCTCGCGCGACCAGGTCGACAGCACCGACAGCACCATCGCGACCATGTCCTTCATGTCCACCGCGCCGCGGCCCCACAGGCAGCCGTCGCGCAACTCGCCGGAGAACGGGGGGACGCTCCACTCGGCCGGGTCGGCGGGCACGACGTCGAGGTGGGCCTGCACGAGCAGAGCGGGCAGCGCCGGGTCGCTGCCGGGGATCCGCGCGACGACGTTGGTGCGCCGCGGCGCGGGCTCCACCAGCGTCGGCACGATGCCCAGCGCGGACAGGTGACCCGCGACGAACTCGGCCGCCTCGCGCTCGCCCTCGGCGTCGCCGCCACCGCGGTTGGTGGTGTCGAACCTGATCAGCGACGCGCACAGGTCCACGACGTCCTCAGCCATACACGGCCTCCACGGCTCCCGCCGCGATGGCGGTGACGATCTTGAACGCCTTCATGGCGTCGGTCATGGTGGCCGCGTCGAACCCGATCGTGCGCACGCCGATCAGCTCGACGGTCGGGATGACGGCGGCGGCGTGCGCGAGGTGCGTGGCGTCGAAGTCGACCTCGACCCAGTGCTCGGCGGTCACCGGGTCCACGCGTCCGGCGCGCAGCACGGCGCGCTTCGCGGCGGCGGTGAGGCGCTCGGCGGTGACCTCCGGCGGGTCGCACACGGCGGCGTAGCGGCTCACGCACTCCTTGACCGCGACCAGTTCCGCGCCGGGCGCGTAGTCGGCGGCGTCCTCGCAGGTCTTGTCGTCACCGGACACCAGCAGCACCGGGACACCGTATTCGGCCGCCAGCGCCGCGTTGAGCCTGCCCTCGCTCGCGGGCACGCCGTCGAGGCGGACCTGGGTGATCGAGTTCTCCAGGTAGGTGTGCGCCAGCACGCCGTCCTCGCCCGCGCCGGTGTGGTAGCCGAGGAACACCACTCCCGCCACGTCGGTGTCGACGCCCTGCATCATCGACAGCGGCTTGTGCCGCCCGGTGAGCATCCGGGCGCGCGGGTCGAGGTCCTCCAGCAGCAGGTTGCGCTGGCTGTTGTGCGCCTCGTTGACCAGCACGTCGGTGGCGAGCCCCGCGACGGTGGCGTTGACGTCGCCGGTGAGCAGGCGGCGGAAGCGCTGCCACTGCTCGGTCCCCGGCTGGACGTCGGCGGGGCAGGTGACGCCGGTCGCGCCCTCCATGTCCGCCGAGATCATGATCCGCATGGCTGCTACGTTAAGCCGTGAGTGCCCACCACCACTCCACTAGGCCATGGCGGAACCGTTCTCCCCGGAGAACACTGATCTTGGTCCGGTACCGGAGAGGTGGACATGAGCCGTGTGCGCTGGAGCACCGCGTCGACCGCGCTGCTGGCCAAGCTGATCGGCGAGCTGGCCTTCGAGTCACTCCTGCACCCCCAACCCGACGGCGATGGCCACCTGCTGGACCTGGGCGGCGTCCGGTACGCGTTCACGGCGGTGCGCGGTGCGTTCGGGGGCTGGGTGGTGAGCCCGGCGAGCCTGCGGCGGATCCCGGTCGGTCGGCACGGTCCCGGCGCGCCCGGTCCGGCGGACGACGTGCAGCTGTTCCTGGTGGAGGCGGCCGGCGGGCTGGGCGTGGCGCCGGTGACGTTGGCGAACTACCTGCTGGAGATCACCTCGACGCTGGCGGCGGACGTGGCGCTCGCGTCGACCGCGCTGCCGGTGGCGGACCTGGTGAAGCTCGACCACACGGAGCTGGAGGGGCACCTGACCGGCCATCCGCGGCTGGTGGCGAACAAGGGCCGGATCGGGTTCTCCGCGTCCGACGTCGCGGCCTACGCGCCGGAGTCGCGGCGGACGCTGCGGCTGCCGTGGCTGGCGGTGCACCGCGGTCTCGGCGAGTTCCGGTCGGTTCCGGCGCTGTCGGAGCACGCGCTGCGCGCCGCCGAACTCGACCAGGGCACGGTCGTGGCGTTCACGGCGGTGCTGCGGGACCGCGGCCTGGACCCGGACGCCTACGTGTGGATGCCGGTGCACCCGTGGCAGTTGGACAACGTGGTGCGCACGATGTGGGCGCCGGAGGTGGCGTGCGACCGGATCGTGCCGCTGGGCGAGGCGCCGGACGAGTACCTGCCGACGCAGTCGATCCGCACCCTGTCCAACGTGGACCGCGTGGACCGGCACCAGGTGAAGTTGCCGCTGCGGATCCTCAACACGACGGTGTGGCGCGGGGTGCTGCCGGAGATCGCGGTGGCCGCGCCGGTGGTGACCCAGTGGCTCAAGGGCCTGTGGGCCGCTGACGACCTGCTGCGCGAGTGGGGCACGGAGCTGCTGGGCGAGGTGGCGGCGGTGGCGGTCGCGCACCCCCGCGTCGGCGGGATCGACGGCTCCCCCTACCGGCTGCGCGAGACCCTGGCGTGCGTGTGGCGCGAGCCCGTCGAGCCGCGGCTGGGCGCGGGTGAGCGGGTGTGGCCGCTGGCCGCGGTGCTGCACGTCGACCAGCACGGGCAGCCGCTGGTGCGGGAGTTCGTCGCACGGGCGGGCGTCGAGGACGGGGTGTGGGTGTCGGCGCTGCTCACCGCGCTGCTGCGGCCGCTGCTGCACCTGCTGTTCCACTACGGCGTGACGGTCAACCCGCACGGCCAGAACATCCTCGTCATCGAGGGCGCGGACGGGCTGCCCGCGCGGATCGCGGTGAAGGACCTGATCGACGACGTCAGCCTGTCGCTGGCCCCGGTGCCCGAACGCGGCCCCGCGCCCGACGAGCACGACCCGGTGCTGCCGCGCCGTGCGTGGCCCGCGCTGCGGTCCTACCTGGTCAACGCGTTCCTGGTCGGCGTCGGCCAGCCGCTGGACCTGCTGCTGCCCCACGCCGAGCTGTGGCGGCGGGTGCGCGGCGAGGTGGAGGCCTACCGGCGCCGCTTCCCCGCGCTCGCCGGCCGGATCGACGCGGTGGACCTGCTCGGCCCGTCGTTCCCGCACTACCCTCTCAACGGCGACCGGCTGCTGGTCACCGGGTACGCCGAGCAGCCTGCCCACCGGTCGGTGCGGCCGGTCGGCGAGGTGCCGAACCCGCTGGCGACCACGACCGGCCTCGCCCCGCCCGACGGCTGGTGAGACCGGGTTCCGATGCGCGGGGTCAGGTCTCGGCGGTCTGAATGTCCTCACCGGTCCGGGCCGCTCCCGATGATCAACCGTGGCGCGCTGGATCCCCAAGGTGCGGGCAATGCCAGCAGTGCCGTCACCACGTCGGTGAGCGTCCCTGCTCGCTCCCACACCAGCCCGCCGCTCGGATCGGTTCGGATGCCGAGCGCGTCGGTGCCGGATCGGACGCGGATGCCGTCGTGCCAGCCTTCGGGCCATTGCAGGAAGTCGTCGAGCTGATCGCGGCCGGGTTCCTGCGGCAGGAAGCGCCGGCCGCCGTCACGGATGATCAGCAGGTATTCGATCTCGGGAAACGCGAGCACCGCAGCGTTGTCGACGTCGTTCACGCGACTCGCCTCGCGATGGAACCGATCGGGCGGATGACCCGTCTTCAGCAGGTGAAAGCCCACATGGTCCTTGGCGACTTGGGCGCCGCTGAGGACGCGCTCCTGCCGGTGCTGGACACCTCACCTGCGCACCGCGTCCGACCGCTGGTGCACCGTGTTGCCGAAGTCGGGGTGATGGCGGCCCAGATCGGCGGGGCGACCGATCCCGTCGCGCGGCGGATCCGTGGTGCCGTCACCGACTTCCGCCGCGACACCGTGACCAAGGAGCTGAGCGCGTGACCAAGCTGGAGCCCGTGCGCGACCACTGGTGGTGGCGACCAGGCTGGAAGGTGGGCCGGTCGTTCTACACGTGGCACGTCACGTTCGCCGACCAGCCCGCCGCGCAACGGCTCGTCGCCGACTACGCGCACGCGTTGGCCGCTCTGCCGATGTTCGACCCGGTTCCAGTGCGGTGGCTTCACCTGACGCTTCAAGGCATCGGGTTCACCGACGAGGTGCCCCGCGGCGACGTGGACCGCATCGTCGCGACCGCCCGGAAGCGCTGTGCCGAGTTGGAGCCGTTCACGGTCGTGATCGGTCCTGCGCACGTGGACCCGGAGTCGATCCAGATGCCCGCCCGGCCCCTGGAACCGCTGGCCGAACTGCGGCTGGCGATCCGGGCCGCGATCGGTGACGTGTGGGGACCGGACAACGTGCCCGAACCTGAGGAGGGGTTTCGGGCGCATGTGAGCTTGGGGTACGCGAACGCGGCTGGGCCTGCGGCCCCTGTGGCAAAGGCCCTGGACGTGCACGGCGGGCACACGGCCGAGGTGACCGTGACGTCGGTGTCGCTGATCGACCTCAACCGGGACGACAAGGCATACGAGTGGACCGACGTCGCGACTGTGACCCTCGGGTCGCCGCCAGCCTGAATCGCCGCCACCGACCAGACGGTCTTGGGGTTGCGGC
>JBDSAJ010000669.1:0-5108 GCA_039922235.1 Umezawaea sp. | reverse complement strand
CGCCAGCGCCGGGCGGGCGTCGTCCAGCGCCAGCCGCCAGGTCAGGAACAGCACCACGCCCGCGGTGAGCACGGCGATGACCGCGAACATGCTGAGGATGGTGAGGAAGGTCTGGAACGCCTTCCGGTAGCCGGACAGCAGGTCCTGCGGGTCCTTCACCGTCCCGGCGCCGTCGACGGCCGCGGTGGCGTCCGCGATCGCCTTGTCCCGGTCGTGCCCGCTCGGGTCGATCAGGATCGCGTCGGTGAAGTCGTTGCGCCCGAACGCCGCGGCCACGACGGGTCGCGGCGCGATGATCACCGCGCCCCGGTTGGCGACCTCGCCGTTGAGGATGGCGGCCACCTTCCACGACCGCACTTCCGTCGTGCCACCGACGCGGATCGTGTCGCCCGCCTTGATGCCCCGTGGATCCGCCCACGCGGCCGCCAGGTACGCCTCGTCCGCCCCGAGCGGCGTCTTGCGGGTCTGCTCCGCGAGGTCGGGCTCGACGAAGTCGCCGAGTGCCTGGTCGACGCCGAACACCAGCATCGGCGTCGTGCCGCCGTCGTCGTCGACCCGGCTCGCGCTGACCACGAGCATCGTGGAGGTGGGCAGGCCGGTGCGGTCCCCCACCTCCCTGACGACCGAGGGCGCCAAACCACCGGGAGCGCGCGCCTCGACACCGATGATCCCACCGCGAACGGCGGTGATCGGCGCGCCTGCCAGCGCGTCCTGCACGGCGAAGTAGACCACCAGCACGGCGGTCGTGAGCAGCACGCCCGCGATGCCCGCGGCGACCGCGGCGGCCAGTCGGGCGGGCCGGTAGTACCAGCTCCGGGTCAGGGAACGGGCGACCAGCCTGGTCGCGTCCAGGGCCATCAGACGATCCGTTCCGCCGTGACGAGGGTGCCCGCGGTCATGGTGACGACGACATCGGCCCACCCGGCCAGGTCGAGGTCGTGCGTGACGATCACGTTCGCCGCGCCGCGCTCCTTGACCATCGCGCGGAGCAGCTCCTGCACGCGCTCCCCGTTCTCCTCGTCCAGCGCGCCGGTCGGCTCGTCGGCGAAGACGATCGCGGGCTCGTTCACGCAGGCCCTGGCGACCGCGGCGCGCTGCGCCTCACCACCGGAGACCTGACCGGGCCAGCTCCGCGCCCGGTGCGCGAGGCCCACCTCGTCCAGTGCTTCCCGCGCCCGCACCAGCGCAGCGGACAGCCGCATGCCGGACATGATCAGCGGGGCCGCGACGTTCTCCTCCAGGTTCAGCGTCGGGACGAGGTTGTCCTTCTGCAGCACGAAACCGATGTGCTCGGCCCGCAACCGGGCCATCTTCGCCTCGTCCAAGCCTGCGAGGTCCTGGCCGAGCAAGGAGATCGTGCCGGTGGTCGGGCGGTCCAACCCGGACAGGCAGTTCGCGAACGTGGACTTGCCGCTGCCACTCTTGCCGACGATGGCCACCGTCTGGCCCGCGAAGACCTCGAGATCGCAGTCGTGCAGCACCTTCGTCACCGCATCGCCGCGACCGAACTCACGGCTCACTCCCCTGGCGCGCAACACTGGGCTCTCGGTCACTCAACTACCTTCCTTGACAACGGATGACGTCCGGTCGTCGAGACGGGACGAGCGGAGCGCCGCGTGCGCGTGCGCCGGAACGGCGGGTTTCACCGGGTGGACCGGTTCCACGCGCCGGTATTCGGCTCCTGGCTCGGGTCGCGGGTCGGTTTCGCCGCGGTTGGGCCAGAAGGACATGGCGCGCTCGGCTTGCGCGGTGATGCTCAGCGAGGGGTTCACGCCAAGGTCGGCCGTGACCGCCGAGCCGTCCACCACGTGCAGGCCGGGATGCCCGTGCAGGCGGTGGTACGGGTCCACGACGCCGGTCTCGGGCGTCGCACCGATCGGGCAGCCGCCGACGAACGGCAGGACCACGGGCACGTGCGCGAGGCCCGGCAGCGTGCCCGCGGGCACGCCACCCATCCGCTTCGCCACCCGGCGCACGACGTCCGCGACCAAACTCGTGGTGGCCGTGGGCTCACTGCCGGGGTCACGTCGTGCGGTCAGACCGCCCCGGAGTCCGCGACGCCGTGACACGGTCAGCGTGCCCGCGCCGGTGCGCACCACGAACACGATGATCGACCGCTCGGACCACCGCCGCACGTTCAGGAACCTC
Source organism: Umezawaea sp. (assembly GCA_039922235.1). GTDB lineage: Bacteria > Actinomycetota > Actinomycetes > Mycobacteriales > Pseudonocardiaceae > Umezawaea. The sequence continues at coordinate 2,960 of JBDSAJ010000669.1, read as the reverse complement.
GCGGCCGCCAACGGGTGCCGGGACGCCAGTGCGAGCCAGCGCAGCCAGCGCGGTGACGAACCCTCGGCGTCGACGAACGGCGTCGTGGCGAGGCCCATCGAGTTGGAGCCGCGACCGTAGCGGCCCGCCTGGATGAGGGTGTTCTCGTCCGCCCGGAACGCGGAGGAGGCGGCGACGCCCGTGCTGAAGTCGTCCTCGGTCACCTTCGGCGCGACGGCTGCCAGCAGGTCGGAGGGCGCCCTGGTGAGGCTGCCGAGCTTCGGCGAGACGCGGGTGAGCGTGCCGTCACCCACCAGCCGGTGCAGCAGGCGCTGGGTGCCGAGCGCGCCCGCCGCGAACACCACCTGCTCGGCGGTGAACACCTTGGGCGCTCGCCGTCCGGGCCACGCTCCGGTCCGCGTCGTGTGGACCGCGTACCCCGCCGCACCGGTCTCGTCGAGCGGGCGCACGGAGGTGACGGTGGTCTGCGCGTGCACCTCGGCGCCCGCTCGCTCCGCCAGGTACAGGTAGTTCTTCACCAGGGTGTTCTTCGCGCCGAACCGGCAGCCGGTCAGGCACTCGCCGCACTCCCGGCACCCGGCCCGGCGGGGCCCCGCTCCCCCGAAGTAGGGGTCGTCGACCTCCTCGGGCCGTCCGAAGTGGACGGCCACGGGCAGCGGGCGAAAGGTGTTGCCCACGCCCATGTCGTCCGCCACCGACCGCATCACGCGGTCGGTGGGCGTGGTGGTCGGGTTCACGGCCGAACCGAGCATCCGCCTTGCCTGGTCGTAGTGGGGCGTGAGCTCGGCCCGCCAGTCCGTGATCCCGGACCACTGCGGGTCGTCGTAGAACTCCTGCCCCGGCTCGTAGAGCGTGTTGGCGTAGACCAGCGAGCCCCCGCCGACGCCCGCACCCGTCGGCACGATGAGCGGGCCGAGGCGGCTCAGCCGCTGGAAGCCGCGCAACCCGAGCATCGGCGCGTACAGGTAGTTCCGCACGCGCCACGAGTTCTTCGGGAAGTCCTTGTCCTCGAAGCGCCACCCGGCTTCCAGTACGCCGACCCGGTAGCCCTTCTCGGTGAGCCGCAGCGCGGTCACCCCGCCACCGAACCCCGATCCGATGACGAGCACGTCGTAGTCGTGCGCGGGAGCCGGGCCGGTCATCGCGCGCCAGCCGCCAGTTCGGGGAGCATGAACTTGACCGCGCCGTCGAAGAGGCCGAGCAGGATCTCCCGCATGGACTCGGTCAGCACGCGGATCGCCACCGGGTCGATGATGCTCGCCAGGGTCGGCACACCGAAGTCGAACTCCGCGTGGAACACCACGAACGCGTCGCCGCCTTCCTGCCGCACGGTCCACTCCCCGTCGAAGACGTCGAAGTCACCGGTGGTCTGGGTGAACCGGCTGATCATATTCGTCCGGTCGAACGTGTCCACCTCCGTCCACCGCAGGATTCCGTTGCGGAAGTTCACCGCCCAGTGGCTGACGACCGAGCCGTCCTCGGCGGCGGGCTCGGTCAGCACCTCGCGCACCGTCTTGACCAACTCGGGGTAGCGGGAGAAGTCGACCACCGTCTCGAAGACCTCGGCCGCGGGCTTGTCCAGCACGAATGCCTCAACTCGCACGATCTGCACAGCAGTTCCTCCTCACCGGCTCGCCGGGAAGCGCCCGGCGAGCACGGAAAACGCACGGTCGAAAACGGTGACCACCTGGTCGAGCTCGTCGGCCGAGATCGTGGCGGGCGGGGTCAGGCGCAGGACCTGGGAGTTGTTCAGCGAGTGGTTGACGAGCACCCGCCCGTCGATCAGCTCCAGCACCAGTTCGCCCGCCAGGCCGGGGTCGGCCATCTCCACGCCGATCAGCAGGCCCTCGCCCCGGATGTCGGCGACGAGGTGCGGGCAGTGCAGCGCGGCGGCCTCGGTGATGCGGTGCTTGAGGTCGGCGCCGATCTTGGCCGCCTTCCCGACGGCGTCCTCCATCACGATCGCCTCGATCGCGGCCTTGGCAGCGGCCACCGCGATCGGAGCGGCGGAGAACGTGGACGTGTGCAGGAACGGGTCCTTGTCGAACGGCGCGTACGCCTCCGGCGTGGCGACCGCGGCGGCGACCGGCACGACGCCACCGGACAGCCCCTTGCCGACCAGCATCACGTCCGGCGAGACCACCTCGGGGTCGTGACCCCACCAGCGGCCGAGCCGTCCGAGCCCGGTGAGGATCTCGTCGAACACCAGGAACGCGCCGTACTGCGTGCGCAGCCTGCCGAGTTCGGCGAGGTACCCGTCGGGCGGGAAGATGACGCCACCCTCGCCCTGCACCGGCTCGACGATCACGCAGGCGGGCGGGCCGTCGCGCAGCGCGGCTTCCATCGCCTCGACGTCACCGAACGGCACGCTCGTCACGTCGGGCAGCAGGGGCCGGAAGGAGTCCTGGTACACGCCGCGCGCCGTGACGCTGAGGGCGCCGAGGGTCTTGCCGTGGTAGCCGTTGACGGTGGTGATCAGCCGTCGCCTGCCGTTGGCCCTGGCCATCTTGATGGCGGTCTCGGTCGCCTCGGTGCCCGAGCCGACGAAGTGCACCTTGGTGAGGCCGGGTGGGCACACGTCGACCAGGGTCTTGGCGGCCGCGGCGCTCACCGGTTCCAGCAGCAGCCGGGTGGCCAGCGGGTTGGCGCGCACCTGGGCGATGACCGCCTCGGTGACGTGCGGGTGGGTCCCGCCGAGGATGAACACGCCGTACCCGGCGCAGTTGATGAACCGCTCCCCGTCCGAGGTGTGCACGGAGGCGCTGTGGGACGTGGACTCCCAGTAGCCGCCGAACATCTCGCCGAGGGAGGCGCGGCCACGGCTCAGGTGGCTGCGGTAGGCGTCGAGGAGTTCGGGACCCGCGGGTGCTGTCGAGTGCGTGGTGGTGGCCATCGGCTCCGTGCTTCGTGTGGCGGGGAGGAATGCGGGAGAACGCCGTCTTAGTGCGGTGGCCGCTAAC
>JBDSAJ010000668.1:0-20510 GCA_039922235.1 Umezawaea sp. | reverse complement strand
TGCCGAGTTCGCCCGCGTCGGCGACGCGGTGCTCGGCGCGCGGACGCCCGCCCGCGTGGCGCTGCTGGTGGACTGGGACAGCTGGTGGGCGGTCGAGATGTCCGACGGGCCCAACCGCGACGTCCGCTACCTCGACGTGCTCACCGCCTACCACCGCGCGCTGTGGCAGGCGAACACGCCGGTCGACGTCGTGCCGGTGACCGCCGACCTCACCGGGTACGACGTGGTCGTCGCGCCGCTGCTGCACATGGTGAAGGGCGACCTCGCGGACCGGGTGGCGGAACTGGTGGAGCGCGGCGGCTCGTTCCTGACCACCGCGCTGTCCGGCCGGGTGGACGAGGACGACAACGCGTTCCTGGCCGACGTGCCGGGGCCGTTCGCCGGACTGCTCGGGCTGCGGGTGGAGGAGACCGACGCGCAGCGGCCCGACGTGGTGAACCCGGTGGCGCTGGGGGACGGTGAGTACGCCGCGCGGCACGTGTTCGAGGTGGTCGTGCCGTCGGATGCTGAGGTGCTCGGCACCTACGGCGCCGACTTCTACGCCGGGACGCCCGCGGTCACCCGTGCGGCTCGGGGGAGCGGAAGCGCCTGGTACGTCGGAACTCTGCTGGAGGACGCCGGGGTCGCGGCGGTGGTCCGGCGGGTGCTGGACGAGCACGGACTCGCGGGTCCGCTGGCGGACGTGCCCGACGTCGAGGTCGCCGAACGCGTGGCGCCGGACGGCGTGCGGCACCTGTTCGTGCTGAACCACAGCGGTTCACGGGTCACCGTGCCCTGCCCGGTGGACGGCGTCGACCTGCTGGGTGGTCGGGAGTTCCGCGCCGGGGACGAGCTGGACCTCGCCCCGGCGGCGGTGTTCCTGCTGCGCTGTCAGTAGATCCGTCGTCCGCGGGCGTCGGGAACGCCGGACTTGCGCCGGAAGTAGGTGTTGACCTGATCGCGCCACTCGGTCGCGCCCCGGAGCTGCTCGCGGAACAGGTCGGTGACGCGGGCGAACGTCGGGGCGGGCACCCGGCCCTCCAGTGCGGCCCACGCGGCGGCCATACGCCGGACCTCGTCGTGCCCGGCGAAGCGGGTGTCGTAGATGTGCTGGACCACGGTCTCACCCGAGTGCAGCACGTGGTCGTACGGCACGTGGTGGAAGAACAGCAGCAGCTCGTCCGGGCAGGTGGCCGGTGACTCGTAGACGTCCCGCCACGGGGCCGGGTACTGGCCGGTGAAGCCCGTTCCGGTGGCCCGCGTGCGGTCCACGCCGACACCGTCGCGGTCGGCGAAGTGGTAGGTGCCCCAAGGGGTGTACTCGTAGCCGTCGACGTCCGGGCCGTAGTGGTCGCCGGGGCGCACCATGAAGCCCACGCCCAGCGGCGCGGTGTAGCGCTCGTAGGTGCGCCACGAGCCGTCCATGATCCGGTGCAGCGGTTCCCGGACGGTCGGATCGGTGAAGGTCAGGCCTATCCACTCGTCCAGCACGTCCTCGGGGGGCAGTCGGTCGTCCCACGCGAGCCTGCCGAGCCCGTAGAGGTTGGCCTGCGCCAACGGGTGCCCGGTCCACCACGGGTCGTCGCCCGCGTTCGACACGGCCACCACCCCGGCCACGACGTCCGCGATCGCGGCCCCTTCGTCGCCCCACGGTTGGAAGGCGAGCACCTCGCGCCACTGCGGCACGAGGTGGCAGACGTGCTTCTGCTGCCCGGTGTACTCCTGCGTCACCTGGAACTCGACGGCCATCCGCGTGCCCGGCATCGCCGCGATGACCGGTGAAACCGGTTCCCGCACCTGGAAGTCCACCGGCCCGGCCTTCACCTGGACGACGACGTTGTCGTCGAACCGGCCGTCCAGCGGGGCGAAGTGGTCGTGCGCGGCGCGCGCCCGGTCCGTCGAGCGGTCGCGCCAGTCCTGCCGGTGGTCGTACACGAACGCGCGCCAGAACACCGTGCCACCGTGCGGTTTCAGCGCCTGCGCCAGCACGTTCGCCCCGTCGGCGTGGTCGCGGCCGTAGGCGAACGGCCCCGGCTGACCCTCCGAGTCGGCCTTGACGACGTACCCGCCGAAGTCCGGGATCGCCGTGTACACCTCGGCCGTGGTCCGCGCCCACCAGTCCCGCACGTCGGGGTCGAGCGGATCCGCCGTGGCCAGGCCTCCCACCGTGATCGGCGCGGCGAAGTCGACCGACAGGTGGACCCGGATGCCCTGCGGCCGGAACACCTCGGCGAGCCGCACGACGTCGGGCAGCAGGTCCGTCAGCAGCCGTGCCTCCGTGCGGTGCACGTTGACGTTGTTCAGGCTGACCCGGTTGATCCCGGTCGAGCCGAGCAGCCGCGCGTAGGCGGCGACCCGGCCGAGGTCGGCCCGCACCCCGCCGTCGGCGTAGAACAGCGAACCGCCCGAGTACCCGCGCTCGACCTGGCCCATCACCGGGTGGACGTCGACGTTGTCCCAGTGGTCGAGCATCCGGATCGCCTGCCTGGGGGCGAACTCGCCGTCCACCCCACTGGCGAACGCCTTCTCGCCCAGGCGGACGACGTGGTGGAAGCCGTACAGCAGGCCCGCACCGCCCGCACCGCCCGCGCGGACCGTGGTGGTCGTCGCCGACCGCTCCACGGTGAACGCCTCGGGGTCGTAGTCGTTCGCGCAGACCAGTTCCAGGTCGACCGGGCCGTCGTCGACCACCGCGCCGCCGTGGTCGGCCACGGCGACGGCGACCTCACCTCGCACGGTGTCGACGAGCAGCCCGTCACCGACGACCCGGACCCGGCGGGAGCCCAGCGGGCGGAACGCGGACGACGGCAGCCAGGCCGGGTCGACGCCCTCCGGCAGCGTTTCGTTCATGCAATGAACTTAAGCGGTGGTCGGCTGCGGGGACAAGGATTCCAGGCCTGGCACGGGGATGCGGCGGGTGTTCTGGAACGAGGTGACGCGCCACCGGTCGTCGTCGCGCACGAGGACGTAGGTGACGGTGGAGGCGCGTGCCGGGTCCGGGGTGTCGCCCGTGACGGTGGACCCACCGCCGAGCACTGCGATGGCGACGTCGGGGCGCGGGAAGCGGATCTTCGGCGGCTCGCCCGTGCCGGTCAGCTTGGAACCCTTGAGCGGGCCCGCGAACAGGGCGTGGTGGGTCGACTCGATCGCCTCGCGGCCAGGGGTGTTGACGCCGAAGTAGTTGATGTAGTCGGCGTCCTCGGTGAAGTTGGCCGCGAACGCGGCGGCGTTCCCCGCGTTCCAGGCTTCGGCGATGTCGTCGAAGACGGCCAGTACTGCTTGCTCGCTCATGGGAGCCCTCTCAGCGGACGAACGGTGTTCGATCTGCGAACGATGATCGTCCTCGAACGGTGTTCGTGTCAAGTACGCTGTTCGCATGACTGGTTCGGAGCCCGCCTGGCGCACGCCCCCCGCCCGCCGCGCAGCCAAACCGCGGCTCTCGCAGGAGCTGATCGTGCGGACGGGCTTGGAAGTGCTGCTCGCCGAGGGCTTGGACGCGGTGAGCATGAGGCGCGTCGCACAGGCACTGGAGACCGGACCGGCCTCGCTCTACGCGCACGTGGCGACCAAGGATGAACTGGTCGAGCTGATGCTGGACCAGGTGCTGGAGGCGGTTCCGCTGCCGCTGCCGGACTCGAAGCGGTGGCGGGAGCAGGTGAAGGAGCTGCTGGGCGGGCAGATCACGGCGATGCACTCGTATCCGGGAATCGCGCGCGTGGCGTGGCAGGTCATGGTGCCGGTCGGCCCGAACGCGCTGCGGCACGGGGAAGCGCTGCTCAGCCTGCTGCGGGCGGGCGGGCTGTCGCTGCGGCAGGCGGCCTACGCGGCCGACGCGCTGTCGTTGTACACCAAGGCTTTTGCTTACGAGGGCAGCATGTGGCTCTCGGGCGCGGTGGACCCCGCCGACGTGGCCGACCGGGGGCGGCGGATGGCCGAGTACCTGAACTCGATGCCCGCGGGCGCGTTCGCCAACATGGCGAGCACGGGGGACCTCTTCACCGCGGACACGGCGGGTGAGCGGTTCGAGTTCGGGTTGGACATGATGTTGGGTGGGCTGGCGGGCCTGACGGGGTCGGATTCGTAGCTCTGCCACCCGTTCACGCAGGCGGCACCGGCGGGGGCAACGCGTAGCGACCGGCGAGTTCGACGCCGATCCGCCCCAGTTCGGCCTGGACGGACGGCGGCTCCAGCACCTCTACCTGAGCACCCCAGCCCGCCAGGTTGCGGGCGATGTCCAGCGGGGTGGGAGCGGCGACGCGGACCCGCGACCGCCCGTCGCCCAACTCCTCCTCGACGTCGCAGTGCCGCCCGAAGTGGCTGCGCAGCACCGACACGTGCCGGGTCGGCGCGAGCACGACCGCCGACGTGCGCGAACGCTTGCGCTCCACCTCACCGACGATCTCCTCCCACGCGGCCGCGAGCACGAAGTCGTCCGGGCGCTCGGCGGGCTCGTCGGTCGGTTGGGTCGCCACGATCCGGTCGACGCGGAAGGTCCGCTGTCCCTTGTCGGTGCCCGCGATCAGGTACCAGACGTCGTCCTTGTCGACCAGCCCCCACGGGTCGACCAGGCGCTCGGAGCGATCGCGGGGGTGCTTCGCGTAGGTGATGCGGATCTTCCGCCGCCCGACGACGGCCGACTGGAGCAGGTCGACCAGCGGTGGCCTCGACCGGTCCTGCTCGCCCCACCGGGCCGAGTCGATCATCGTGGCGCCCGCGGCAGCCTCGGCGTCCGCGCGGAACCGCTGCGGCAGGGCGCGGACGAGCTTGCGCAGCGCCGCCTTGGCCTCGCCGGAGACGGCAGCTGCGGGGCCGACGAGCAGGAACAGCGCCTGCGCCTCGGGCGCGGACAGGCCGCTGAGGTCGGTGCGGGCGCCGCCGACCAGCGACCAGCCGCCGCCGCGCCCCGGCTGCGGGTAGACCGGGATCCCCGCGGTGGACAGGGCTTCGAGGTCGCGCCGGGCCGTGGCGACGGAGACCTCCAGTTCGCCGGCGAGTTCGGCGGCCGTCACCCGCCCGCGTGACTGCATGAGCAGGAGGGTGGCTACGAGGCGGTCTGCGCGCATGTCCACAGTCTGGCTGACAAAGTGCTCAGACGTTGAGCACTTTAAGGCGGATGATGGTGAGTGTCATCAGCCGGAGGAAGGAACCACCACATGTTGCGAGGACTCACCACCGTCAGCTTCTTCGCCGACGACGTCCCGGCTGCCGCCGCCTGGTACACCGAGGTGCTGGGGGTCGAGCCGTACTTCGCCAAGCCCGACCAGGGCACCCCGCTCTACGTCGAGTTCCGCATCGGCGACTACCAGAACGAACTCGGCATCATGAGCACCAGGTTCGCCCCGCACACGCGGCCCGAGCTGCCCGCGGGCGCGATGGTCTACTGGCACGTCGACCAGCTGGAGGACAGCCTCGAACGGCTGATCTCGCTGGGCGCCACGCTGCACGACAAGCCCACCGAGCACGGCCCCGGCTTCGTGACCGCCTCGGTCGTGGACCCGTTCGGCAACATCCTCGGCATCATGTTCAACCAGCACTACCTCGACGTCGTCGAGGAGCGGGCGAAGGCCTGACCCCCGCGCGGGCCGGCGCGGGCACCCAGCCCGCCGCCGGCCGCGGGCGCGCTGCCGAGCCCGAGAAGGGGCTCCACCGGGTCGCTCCGGTGTGCCCCGAAAGGGGAAACACGCTGAAGGTGCCGGGAGCGACGAGGTACTCCGTGATCCCCTCAGCGCTTGCGCCGGTCGTCGAGCCTGCTGACGGCCCGCCACGCGGCAGCGGGGAGGAACGTCGACAGCGCCAGCACCACCCGCGCCTGGCTGTGGAGGTCGTTGCGCCAGCCCACTTCCTGTCCGACATCGCGCAGGACGGCGTGCATGGCGTCCCGACCTGCCTGCCGATCTCCCAGGGTCAGCTGCTCGACACCCAGTTCGTACCTGGTGCGCAGGGTCTCCGGGTGCGCGCGACCGAGTGAGGCCTCCTGCCCCGCCAACGCACGGCGGTAGAACTTCGAAGCGGCTTCGTACTCGCACTGCTGCCCCAGCGCCTGCCCCAGCAGGAACAGCGCCCTCAGGTGCAGGCGGTGGTCGGCACCGAGGTGTTCGGCCAGTTCTTCGGGTAGGTGCGAGTACTCCTCGACGACCTTGCTCGGGGCGCCGCGGCCGACGAGGGCACGCAGGTGCGCCACCGCGATCCGCAGGGTTCGCGGATTGGTCGGGCCGAAGGTGAGCCTCGCGGTCGCCACCAGTTCCCGGAGCTTCACCTCGGCGTTGCTCCAGTCCTCCTCGGTGGGGAACTTCTCCAGGAGGTAGACCTCGAACTGGCCTTCGTAGTAGATCGTCGCGGCTTCGATCGCGTTGGCGTGACTGGGAAGTCCCCGCTGTTCGTAGTGCTCGACGACCTCCTGGGCGGTCTTGCGGGCGCCGTGCCGGTCATCGCCGGCCAAGCCGACCGCGGCCAGTTCGAGCCGGGCCGGGATCAGCGCCTCGGTGGAGCCGGGGTCGTCGAACTCGTGGAGCAGGTCCTCGATCAGGCCCTTCGCCACGGTGAAGTGCCCCAGCGACCGGTGGTTGCGGATGTGCGCCGTCCGAATGGCGATCTGCTCGGTGCGAGGTGTGGTGCGGAGAACGGGATCCGCGACCACCGCGGCCCAGATCGCCTCCGCCTCCCGGTGCCGTCCCCTGGCGTCCAGCACGCCCGCGCGCACGCACGACGTGCGCAACGTGGTGAACGCGTCAGCGGCCGTGCCTGCGAGGTTGTCGGCGTGTGCCGCGGCCAGTTCGAGGTGTCCGGCCGCCAGGCGCTGCTCAGCGGCCATCACCAGGTGGTCGACCTCGTTCGGCCGCAGCGAGTGCAGGTTCTCGTGGAACGGCGCGGACAGCGCGGGCTCACCGCGCCGGTCGTAGTCGTGCGCCGCCACCAGGTTCAGGCCCATCGCGTACACGGGTGAGCCCGCGGTGCGGTCCAGCAGCGCGGCGGCGTGCTCGGCGTTCACGCCCGCCGAGGTGATCACCTGGTGCGCGGCGATGGCGGCGATGGTGTTCAGGTCCCCTTCCGGCAGGCTCTGCCGGGCCGCCTGGCGGACGAGCTGGTGGACCTGCCAGGACGCAGACCCCTCGACCATGCTGATCAGCATCGCCCTGTCCATGCCCGCGAGCACCCCGCTCACGTCGGCGGTCCCGGTGAAAGCGGTGAGCACCTCGGCGATCAGCCGTGCGGGCAGCGGATCGGGGCCGCACACCGCCGACAGCCCGAGGACCGCGCTCTCCGGCTTCGACAGCCCGCCGATCGCCCGGCGGACGGTGAGCAGCGCGCGGTCGAGCACGGTGGCGTCGCTGGTGAGGTGGTCCACCCGTTCGTCCAGCCGCCACAGGCCTTCGCGCCCCCTGGAGGCGGCCGCGGCGAACAGGATCGCGAGCGGGTGCCCGCCCAGCCCGGCCACGATGTCGTCGATCGCCCGTGCCTCGGCGTCCGTGGCCTGGTGATCGCGGGTGAACAGCTCGCTGCCGTCGTCAGGCGTCATGCCGTTGAGGCGGACGGGTTTCGCGAGTTCCGCCGGGAACTCCCGCTGGCCGATCACCAGGGTGCGCACGCCGTTGGCGCAGGGGACCAGTTCGGCCAGCAGGTCGAGGGGCAGGTGGTCCGGGACGTCGTCGACGATCCAGAGCGCGGGTCGGTCGCCCCCGGCCAGCCGGGCGTTCCACCACGCGAGCACGGTCGCCCGCGACCGGTCGGGCAGTGCCGCGCCGAGCGTCCCGGCCAACTCGACCAGTTGCGCGGTGTGCGTCGCGCGAACCTCATCCGCGGTGCGGCCGGTGAGGGCGATCCGGTGCACGCCGCCGCGGTAGAGGAAACCGAAGTCGTGCACGTACACCTTGGCCAGCGCGCTCTTGCCGATGCCGGTGATACCGGTGAGGGCGGCGACCGGTTGGGACGTCACGGGGTTGACCAACGGGTGGTCGTCGCGGTGCAGGGCGGAGTGGATCGCCCACCGGTCGCGGTACCGCCCGACGTACGCCGCCGTCGGCTCCTCCGGCGAGGTCTGCCGGGTCGTCGCGCGTTCGGCGAAGTCGATGCCCGTGAAGGTCGTGTCCACGGCCCGCACCTTGGCCTTGACCTCCGCCACGAGTGCGGCGAGTTCGGACTTCGTGCCCCACGTCTTGAAGTACCGGTGGGCGGCCAGTTCCAGTGGCATCAGGTGATCGGTGTCCGGGTCCTCCGGGTTGACCACCAGGATCCGCTGTTCCACCTCGCCCGCGCGCAGTGCGGACAGATAGGCGTGGTGCAGTTCGAACTGGCAGGCCGAACGACCGGGGAACGACTTCGAGTAGTAGGCGAGCATCGTCTTCGACGTTCGCAGTGCCCATTCGATGTCGCCGGTGATGCTGTGCGCGAAACGGATGTCGTGCTCGTCCAGAAAGGTGCGCACTCCCACCTTCTCCAGTGCGTCCCTCAGTTCTCTCACCACCGGGCGGTCATCGCCGCTGTAGGAGAGGAACACGTCGTAACCCACGCCGGAATGGTAATCCGGTGCGATCGGCTGATGATCGAATGTCGGGTAATTGTCGCCTTTTTGGCCTTGTTGAAAGGCGGCCACGAACTGTCTGCTATTTGTCCACCGGGTGATCGGACCGTCGGCTTAGTCTCGACTGCCACCGGGTCGCGGTGCGAATGACGAAAAGTGAGGTAATGCCCATGGGGCGAGCTTTGGGGAGCCAGTACGTACTGGGTGAGCTCCTCGGAGCCGGTGCGATGGGGAAGGTTCACGAGGGTGCCGACCACGGCGGACGTCGGTTCGCGTTCAAACTGCTCCGCAGCGACCTCGTGGACGATCCGGAATTCATCGCGCGGTTCCTCCAGGAACGGTCGATGCTGGTCAACATCCGGGGTGAGCACCTGGTCACGGTGCACGACCTCGTCGTCGAGGGCAGCACGGCCGCGATCGTGATGGACCTCGTGCCCGGTGGGAACCTGCGGGAGCTGCTCGTCGCGTCCGGCACGATCCTGCCCGCCGAGGTGGCCAGGATCGGCTCGGGCATCGCCGACGCGCTGCACAAGGTGCACCTCGCGGACATCGTGCACCGCGACGTGAAACCCGAGAACGTCCTGATGGACTCCTCCACGCCGACCCGCACGCCGAAGCTCACGGACTTCGGCATCTCCAAGATGACCGGCGGCTCGAAGGTCGGCAAGAGCACCCTCCTCGCGGGCACGCCGAACTACGTGGCGCCCGAGATCGCGAACGGTCAGCCGGTCACCGCCGCCGCCGACCTCTACTCGCTTGGCATCGTGCTCTACGAGTTGTGCTGCGGTGTAACGCCGTTCGCGAGCGACTCGGTGTTCCAGGTCTTGCGCAGCCACGGCGAGATGATGCCCGGCCGCCCCGAAGGCATCCCGGACGAGCTGTGGGACGTCATCTGGACCCTGCTGCAGAAGAACCCCGCCGCCCGCCCGAGTTCTGCCGCACAGGTGTCCGCCGTGCTGGCCGCGCTCGCCGAACACCTGTGGCGCGCGGAGTGGCCGGTGGGCACCCGCCTGGACACCCCTCCACCCGCCGTTCCGCTCACGGGGCAGGGCAACAACAACGAAACGGTACTGGGCATGCCCAAGAACACGCCTCCACCGCAGGGCACGCGCAAGAAGCGCAGGCTGCCACTCGTGCTCGCCGGCCTGGTCCTGCTGGGAACCGTCGGTGGCGGAGGCTACGCGCTGGCGTCCCGTGAGTCCACTGTGGACGACGCATCGCCCGCCACCGCGCCGAACGGTGGGGTCGGCGGCCCGACGACGACCGCGAGGACGACCCAGGCCGCCGCCGTCGTCACGACCACCGACTTCAAGATCAGCACGATGCCGGACCTGGTGGGCAAGAAACTGGGAGAGGCCAGGGACGAGCTGCCCAAGTCGATGAACGTCGAGATCGTCGACCAGGTGGACGAGAAGAGCGCCGACGGCACGGTGCTGAGCCAGGAACCCGCCGCTGGCCAGCCGGTGGGCGGCAGCGCCAAGCTCGTGGTGGCCCGACCCGCGGTCACGGTCTACCTGGACGGCGTGAAGCCGACCGGGGGCAATTGGCAGGTGCACGGAGAAGCCGTCGGCATCTCGGGCAAGCAGTACCTGCACTCGGTCGGGTCGAGCCTCAACGACGGTTGTACGAGTCCTGACTACTACGCCGTGGAGTACAACCTGTCCAAGGGGTACCGACGATTCGTCGCCACCGCGGGGATCAGCGACGACGTGGCGAACAGCACGACCAAGGTCCAGTTGGAGGTGTTCGCCGACGGGCGCCAGATCGCCAGCGCTCCACTGGAGTTCGGCGCGGCCGTTCCGCTGGACCTCGACCTCACCAACACCTTGCGGCTCAGGTTCCAGTGGCAGGGGATCAGCAAGCAGCGCTGCGGATCCACTGTCTTCGCCCTGGGCGAGGCCAAACTGCTCGGGCTGGCGGGTGAGGTGCCGACGTCGGGCCTGCCCGCAACCCCGACCTCGTCCACCAAGCCCGCCACGACCACCACCCGATGACCTCCGAAGGCCTCCCGCTCGTGGTGAGCGCGGGGGACCGGCAGTGGACGTTCCAGCCCGGTGCCGCGGTCCGCGTCGGCCGCGGCCCGGTCTGCGACGTCGTGCTGGACGACCCCGCCGTGTCCCGTGACCACCTGCGCGTCGAGTACGACCACGGCTGGGTGGTGCGGGACCAGGGCACCTCCGGTGGGACGTGGTTCGGCGGGCGGCGGGTGGCCGAGCACCGGGTCGAGCGCGAGGCCGTCGTGCGGCTGGCGGGCGCGGTCGACGTCGTGTTCCGCGTGGGCGCCGGGTTCTCGGCGCGCACGGTCAGCTTCGGGCGCGCACCGGGCAACGACGTGGTGCTGGAGGACTCGATGGTGTCGCGGCGGCACGCGTCCGCGCGGCGCAGCGGCGACGGGTGGCTGGTCTCCGACCTCGGTGGCCTCAACCCCACGCTGGTGAACGGGGTGGAAGTCCCCGGTGACGCGTTCGTCGGGGACGGTGACCTGCTCACCTTCGGGTCCACGGACGTGGCGGTCACCGCGACCGGGTTCGCGCCGGTTCCCCTGGCGGAGCAGCACCTCGTGGTCGACGGGGTCAGCTTCTCCTTGCCCAGCGGCAAGAAGCTGCTCTCGGACGTCGGCATCGACATCCGGCCTGGTGAGCTGATCGCGGTCGTCGGGCCGTCCGGGGCGGGCAAGTCCACGCTGCTGAAGGTGATGACCGGCGAGTTGGTCCCGTCGAGCGGGAGCGTGACCTACGACGGGCTCGACGTGCGCGGCCCGGTGCGGTCCCGGATCGGGGTGGTGCCCCAGGACGACGTGTTGCACCTCAAGCTCAACGCGCGCCGGGTCCTGTCGTACGCGGCCCGGCTGCGGCTGCCCGCCGACACCGGCGGAGCCGAACGGCGCCGGGTCGTGGCCGACGCGCTGGCCGAGGTCGACCTGGTCGAGCAGGCGGGCACGAAGGTGCGCAGCATGTCCGGCGGGCAGCGCAAGCGCGTCTCGATCGCGATGGAGCTGCTCACGTCGCCGCCGCTGCTCCTGCTGGACGAGCCGACGTCCGGGCTCGACCCGAACCTGGACAAGCAGATCATGGGGTCGCTGCGGGACATCGCGGACTCCGGGCGGTCGGTCGTCGTCGTCACGCACAACCCGGAGAACCTCGCGCAGTGCGACCGGATCCTCCTGCTCGCCCCCGGTGGCGTGCCGTTCTTCCTCGGTGCGCCGGACGAGTTGCGGGTGCGCTTCGGATCGGTGGGCTGGGCCGAGATCTTCGAGGAGGCGACCAGGCACCGCCCGCCGGACGGGAGCGGGGCGGGGTCCGCCCACGTACGCGCGTCCACGGTCACCGCGCAGCCCGCGCACCGGCTGAGGTCGTGGCCGAGCCAGGCGCTGACGCTCGTCGCCCGGCACTGCCTGCTGATCGCCGCCGACCCCGGATACGCGGCCTTCCTGCTGCTGATGCCGCTGGTGCTGGCCGGACTGGCGCTCGCCGTGCCGGGCACGGCCGGGCTCGGCACGTCCGGTGCGGCCGACCCCGCCGAACCGACGCAGATGCTGGTGCTGCTCTTCGTGGGAGCGGCGTTCACCGGGGGCGCGTGCGGCGCGCGGGAGATCGTGGCGGAGCGGGCGATCTTCCTGCGCGAACGGGCCGCCGGGTTGAGCCCGCGCGCGTACGCCGCGAGCAAGGTGGTGGTGTTCGGAGCCGTCGCCGCCGTGCAGTCGGCGCTACTGGTCGGTGGTGCCGTCCAGGCCAAACCGGGGCCGGCCGCCGCCGTCGTGCTCGGTGGCCACCCGGTGCTCGAACTCGGGATCGCTTTGTGGCTCACGGCTTTCGCGTCCTGCGCCATGGCGCTGTACGCGTCCGCGCTGGTGCGCTCGGCGGAACAGGTCATGCCGGTGCTCGTCGTCGTGGTGATGGCGCAGCTCGTCCTGTGCGGCGGCATGATCCCGGTGACCGGCAGACCGGTGCTCGACCAGTTGTCGTGGCTGACCCCCTCCCGCTGGGGGTACGCGGCCGGAGCATCCACAGTGGACGTGCTCGCCATCGTCCCCGGTGTGCCCGACGACGCCCTGTGGCGCCATTCGGCCTCGTGGTGGGCGTTGTCGGCCGGGGCACTGGTCCTGCTGGCGCTGGTCTTCGTGCTGCTGCTGTCCAGGAGGCTCACCCGCCTGCGGGTGAGGTGAGCCGCGGCGTCACGCGGTGAGCGTCGGACTTCCCCAGGCCAGTTCGGGCAGCCGGGTGGACTTGCCGCTCGTCGCGAACACCCCGGCCAGCAGCGGCGAGGCCACCGTGTCCGCCCGGTACGCCTCCAGCCGCAGGCGCAGAACGCCGGTGACGTCCACGTCCACCCGGCCCGGCCTGCCGAGCGACGCCGCCACCTCCGGCTGCGGGGACCCGTCCAGGAACACCCGGAAGTAGCCGACCTGACCGGCTTCCGCGGCGTCGTCGAGCACTCCGACGACGGACGTGAGCCGCCGGTACTCCCGGCTGAGGTCGAACTCCACGAAACCCTTGGCGTCGGCGGTGAACAGCGACGGCCGCAGCACGACGCTGTCGCCGTAGTGCTGTTCGTCGATCTTCGCGCTGCCCGGCCGCAGGTCGGTACTCCTGTTCAGCCACGGCAAACCGGCGAGCAACACCGTCCGCTCGCGGGGTTGTGCGTCGCGGCGGTAGGGAGAACCCGCGAAGTCGCCGATGGCAGGCAGCGGGTACTGGCCGTCGCCGGTGATCGCGGCCAACAGCGACGCGACTCCCGCCTCGGTGAACTCGGCGATCCGGTAGTGGGTGGTGGAGTGGGCGTTGAGGAACACCGGGATCTCGTCCACCGAACGGCCGGGCAGCACGACCGGGAGCACCCGCGCGGTCTCCTCGCGCAGGTTCTTGGTCAGGTTGTCGCGGATGATCGCCGTCTCGAACTGCGCACCCCGCCCCTCGTCCGGCGGAGCCGCCCCGTCGGCCCGGCGCTTGTACTCGGGCGAGGCGATCACCAGGATGAAGTCGGCGTTGGTCAGGTGGTCGATCGCCCACGCCGACCAGTCCAGCCGACGGCTGTCGTACCACTGGTCGAGGTGCACGTCCAAGCCGATCTCGCCCCGGAGGAACGTGGCGAACTCCCGCACCTGGTTCTTGTGCGCCTGCGTGTCGTGGGAGTAGGTGATGAAGACCCGTGGGGCTTTCCGCTCCGTCAACGCCACACCCTCCGAAAGGCTTCGATCAAGTGGGCCGCCAGTTCCTCCGCGACCTGGTCGACCGCACCGCGCAGGTGCTCCGCGGTGTAGGCCTCCTCGGCGGGGACCCGGACGTGCGCGGGCAGGCCGGGGTGGAGGCGACCGCTGTTCGCGGTCAGGTCCGCCGCCGTTCCGATGCGCACCAGGCTGAGCGGCTCCAGGCCGACCGCGGGGGCGAACCGGAGGGGCGGCGCGAGGTCCAGCGACAGGAGCGCGACGATCAGGTCGGCCAGCCGTTCCTCCACGTCCTCCCGGATCAGCACGGCCCCGAGTTGGCCGTGGGGAAGACCGGACCACGCGGACCGTTGCCCGGTGCGGTGGACCACCAGGCCCGAGGACTTCCGGGAAGCGCTCGACACCGCCCAGGCGACCTCGTCCGACGAGTCGACCGCCAGGGACTCCGCGTCGTCGAACAGGCCGGAACTCCGACCGAGTGACGCCAGTCGGTTCGCCAGCGGCGCGAGCTGCCCGACCTTGATCCGCTGGTGGTCGCCCACCGGGATCAGGTGCACCTCCAGTGACGGTGTCCGCCCCGGACCGTTCAGGTCACTGCGCCAAGTCGGGACGAGCGGGGCGGGCAGCGCCGTTGCGGCGGGACCGGGGCTCGGCGCCGGGTTCGGCACCGGCGGTAGCACCGGGACGGGACCTCGGGCGGGCCTCACCCGGCCGGGCTGGCCGGTGATCACCCGCAGCAGTTCCTCGATGCCCTGCTCGCTGATCTCCTCGACCAGGTAGTGGCTGGCCGAGTACGGCTGCAGGAAGTAGGGGATCTCCTCGATCGCGTGGCCGGGGAGGACGACCGGGAGCAGCTTGGGCAGCCAGGTGTGGCGGTCGCCGTGCTGCAGGTCGCGCAGGACGGCCGCTTCCGAGCGCACGCCCCGGTTCAGCTCGGCCGGACCGTTACCGTCGACGGCCGCCTTGTACTGCGGTGAGACCACCACGACAACGCGGTCCGCCGATGTCATCTCGCCGATTGCCCAGGTCGACCAGTCCTGCCGGTCGGTGTCCGCCCACTGGTCCAGTTCGACGTGGACGCCCGACTCCTCCAGCAGCGTCGCGAGCAGGAGCACGTCGTCCTTGTGAGCCTGCGAGTCATGCGCGTAGGTCACGAACACCTTCTGCGTCATGCCCCAGCTCCTCCGTGCCCGCGGTGGTGGTGCGGTCAACGTACCTCGGGGCGGAAGGTGCCCTGCGCCAACGCATCGATGTCCGGCATCTGTCCTTGTTCTGTCAGGTTCCCGTGGCTGCTCAGGACTCCGCGGTGGCGGCGAGGGCCTGTTCGACGTCCGCGATCAGGCTCTCGGCGTCCTCCAGCCCGCAGGAGAAGCGCAGCAGACCCGGCTCGATCCGGTTGGCCGCCAGCTCTTCCTCGCCCAGCGAGAAGTGCGACGAGTTGAACGGTGTGCTGACCAGTGTCTCCACCCCGCCGAGGCTGGTCGCCTCCGAGGCGATCGCCAGCCGCCGCATCACGGCGAGCGCGCGCTGGTTGCCGCCGCGCACGGTGAACGCCACCATCGCGCCGCCCCGGCCGGGCCGCATCAGCTTCTCGGCCGTCTCCCGCCAGGGGTAGCCGGGCAGGCCGGGGTAGCGGACCGAGGTGATCTCGGGGTTGGTGCTGAGCCGTTCGGCCAGTGCCAGCGCGGTCTCACTGGCTCGCGCCAGCCGGACGTCGAACGTCTGGAGTCCGCGCCACACCAGGAAAGTGGCGTGCGGATCGAGGCAGCCGCCAAAAGTGATCATGCGCCGGGTGATCTCGGTGACCGTGGAGGAGTCGCCGACCACCGCGCCCGCGATGACGTCCGAGTGTCCACTGAGGAACTTCGTCGCCGAGTGCACGACCACGTCGACCCCGAAGTCGAGCGGGTTGATCGTGTACGGGGTGGCGAAGGTGCTGTCCACCACCAGTTTCGCGCCCGCGGCGTGGGCGAGGTCGGCCAGCGCGGCGAGGTCGGTGAGGTCCAGCTGCGGGTTGGACAGGGCTTCGGCGTAGACCACGGCCGTCGGCGCTGCGGCGATGGCGTCGGCCCAGGCTTCCAGGTCGACGGTGTCGACCATCGCGACGTCGATGCCCAGCGCGGGCAGGTCGCGGACGAGCAGGTCGCGGGTGTCGCCGTAGACCTGGCGGGCGGCCACGACCCGGCGCCGGTCGCCTTGGAGCAGCGTCAGCAGCGTGGTCGCGATGGCGGCCACGCCGGACGACGTCATCAGCGCGGCCTCGGCGCCCTCCAACGCGGCGATCTCCGCGGCGGCGGCGTCCACCGTGGGGTTCGCGAAGCGGCTGTACCAGTGCTCGGTGAGGCCGCCGCCCTCCTGGATGTCCCGGTAGGCGATGTCGTCGAGGAAGAAGGTCGCGGACTGGTAGATGGGCGGGACCACCGGCCTGGTGCGGGCGACGTAGTGCGCGGACTTCGCGGCTCGGCCTTCTGCAGCGCTCATCCCCCGAACTTACGGCGGAACTGGCAGCGTTTGGCATCGTTTCCGCTGGCGGGAGGCGTCTGCCGCGACACATAATCCAGCCGTGGACGCCATCGACAGGGTTATCCTCGGCGAGCTGGTGCGCGACGGCAGGCTCAGCTTCCGCGACCTCGCCGCGCGGGTCCGGCTGAGCCCGACGGCGACCGCGGAACGGGTGCGCAGGCTCGTCGAGTCCGGGGTGATCAGCGGCTTCCGCGCCGAGGTCGACCTGGCCGCGCTCGGCCGCCCCCTGCGCGCGCTGATCGACGTGCGCCTGCGGCCCGGCGCCGACTACGACGAGCTGGAAGCCGGCCTGCTCAGCCTGCCTGCGGTGCTGGAGTGCGTGCACGTCACCGGCCGGTGGGACTACCTGCTCACGGTCGCCTGCCGCGACGTGGCCGAGCTGGACGAGCTGGTCATGGACCTGCCGCGCCGGTACGGGACGGTGGAGACCGACACCCGGCTGCTGCTGCGCACGGTCGCGGGCTCGGGAGCTGCGGCGATCGGCGCACTGCTCGGCTGAAAGTGGACCCACAGGAAACTGCCGGCTGGCTCGCAGACTGGTCACAGCGTGGTCCGTGACGATGCGCCCCATGAGAAGCGGTCGTCGGCGCCTGAGCCGGGTTTGGGTCATCAACGGGTTGCTGGTGGTGGTGCTGGTCGGTGGCGGTGTCGCCGGGTACCTGGTGTTCTTCGCCTCCGACAGCGGGGCTTCGTCGACCGCTGCGGTGCGCACGGCGGCGGTGTCCAGCAGGGACGTCTCGGAGGTCGTCACGGCGGCCGGGGCGGTGCAGAGCGGGTACTCGGCCGCGGCGTCGTTCTCCGGCAGCGGCACGGTGGCCACGGTCGACGTGAAGGTCGGCGACGTGGTGACCAAGGGCCAGAAGCTGGCGACGGTGGACACCGCGCAGGCCGCCCTGCAGGTCACCATCGCCCAGAACACCGTCAACCAGGCGTACCAGACGCTGGTGGACGCGCAGGCCAGGGGGACGAGCACGCCGCAGCAGCAGACCTCGCTCGACTCGGCGGTGCTGGCGCGGGACCAGGCGAACGAGGCGCTGGCCGCGACCACGCTGACCGCGCCGGGCGACGGCACCGTGACGTCGGTGTCCGGCAAGGTGGGTGACAAGGTCGGCGGCGGGAACGCCACGACCACCACCACGACGGGTACCACCGCGCCCAGCGGGTTCGTGGTGGTCACGGACCTGAAGAACTTCGTGCTGCACGCGAACGTCGCCGAGAGCGACGTCAGCAAGCTGAAGGTCGACCAGACCGCCACCGTGACGGTGAACGCGCTGCCGGGCCAGCCCGTGCAGGCCAAGGTCACCGGCATCGACCTGCTACCCACGACGTCGAACAACGTGGTGCAGTACGGCGTCACGCTCGCGCTGACGACTCCGCCCGCGACGCTCAAGCCCGGCCAGTCGGCCAGCGTGGAGATCACCGTCGCGTCGGCGACCGGTGTGCTCGCGGTGCCGTCGGCCGCGCTGTCCACGATCGGCGCGGCGAGCACCGTGACCGTGCTGGAGAACGGCGCCGAGTCGCGGAAGGCCGTCGAGGTCGGCGTGCGCGGCGACCAGTACGTGCAGATCACCTCGGGGCTCACCGAGAACGAGCAGGTCGTGCTGCCGCAGGTCGCCACCGGCACCCAGCAGCAGGGCGGCAACCGGGCCGGGACGGGCACCGGGTTCCCCGGAACCGGCACGGGGACCGGCGTCGGCGGCGGTCGCGTCGGCGGCGGTGGCACCGGCACCGGCACCGGATCAGGCCGATGAACGACCCGGTCATCGAGGTGCGCGAGCTGCGCAAGACCTACGGCGTCGGCGACACCGCCGTGCACGCGCTGCGCGGGTTGAACCTCACCGTCCAGCGCGGCGAGTACCTGGCGATCATGGGCGCTTCCGGCTCCGGCAAGTCGACGCTGCTGAACATCCTCGGCTGCCTCGACGTGCCCACCTCGGGTTCCTACCTGCTCGACGGCATCGACACGGCGGAGTTCGACGAGGGGCAGCTCTCGCTGCTGCGAAACCGGAAGATCGGGTTCGTGTTCCAGTCGTTCAACCTGATCCCGCGCACCTCGGCGCTGGCGAACGTCGAGCTGCCGCTGGTCTACGCCGGGGTCCGGCGGGCCGAGCGGCGCAAGCGCGCCAACGCGGCGCTGGAGCTGGTCGGCCTGCTGGACCGGGCGCACCACGCGCCCAACGAGCTGTCCGGCGGCCAGCAGCAGCGCGTCGCCATCGCCCGCGCGCTGGTCACCAGCCCCGCGATGGTGCTGGCCGACGAGCCGACCGGCAACCTGGACACCCAGAGCAGCCGCGAGGTGCTGGGCATCCTGGACCGGCTCAACGCGATCGGCCGCACCGTCGTGCTGATCACGCACGAGGACGAGGTCGCGGAGCACGCGTCGCGCACGATCCGGGTCGTCGACGGGCAGATCGCGGGGGTGCTGGTGTGAGGCTGCTGGAGATCGGCCTGTTCGCCGTCCGCGGCGTCACGGCCAACAAGCTGCGCTCGACGCTGACCACGCTCGGCATCCTCATCGGGGTCGCCTCGGTCATCCTGCTGATCGCCGTCGGCAACGGCGCGTCCTCGGCGGTGCAGCAGAGCATCGCCGGGCTGGGCACCAACATCCTGACCATCTCGCCGCAGCGGGGCGGGGGCGGCAACCCGTCCGCCGCCAGTTCATCGAAGCCGCTCACCGTCGCCGACGCGACCGCGCTGGCCGACAAGACCGAGGCGCCGGACGTGAAGTCCGCGTCCCCGGTCAGCTCCACCTCGGCCACCGCCAGCGTCGGGAGCACCAGCTACAGCGTCTCGCAGTTCATCGGCACGGACCCGGCGTACTTCGAGACCACGAACTCCGCGGTCGCCTCCGGCAGCCTGTTCTCCGCGGACGACGTGGCGCAGGGCCGCAAGGTCGTGGTGCTCGGCGCGACCGTGGCGACCCAGCTGTTCCCGGCGGCCGACCCGGTCGGCAACGCGGTGCTGGTCAACAACATCCCGTTCACCGTCATCGGAGTGCTGGCGGCCAAGGGCTCCAGCGGGTTGCAGGACGGCGACGACATCGCCGTTTCGCCGCTGACGACCGTGCAGAACGCCCTCACCGGCTACGGCGGCCTGTCGCAGATCGTCGTGCAGGCCACGACCGCGGACGCGCTGCCCGCCGCGCAGGCCCAGGCGACCACGATCCTCAACGGCCGCCACCGGATCGGCATCGGCCAGACCGCCGACTACCGGATGCTCAGCCAGGAGCAGCTGCTCACCGCGCGCACCGCGACCACGGACACGTTCACCGTGCTGCTCGCGTCCGTCGCGGCCATCTCGCTGCTCGTCGGCGGCATCGGCATCACCAACATCATGCTGGTCACCGTCACCGAGCGGATCCGCGAGATCGGCATCCGCAAGGCCGTCGGCGCGCCGAAGTCCACGATCCTCGGCCAGTTCCTGGTCGAGGCCACCATGTTGAGCCTCTTCGGCGGCGCGCTCGGCGTGGCCGCCGGGGTGATCGGCAGCCAGTTCACCATCGCGGGCATCAAGCCGGTGATCGTGCCGTCGTCGGTGCTGCTCGCGTTCGCGGTGTCCGCGCTCATCGGCCTGTTCTTCGGCAGCTACCCGGCCAGCCGGGCCGCCTCGCTGCGCCCGATCGAGGCGCTGCGCCATGAATGACGGAGGAGAAGACGTGTCACAACCGACCGATCCGGAGCAGGTGCTCGCGCAGCCGTTGCCGGACAAGGACCTCAGCGGTGACCTCGGCAAGGCCAAGGGCGGCGTCAGCAAGGTGACGCTGGGCCTCGGTGTCGGGGTGCTGGTGCTCGCCGCGTTCGGTGGCGGGGTGTGGACGCACTCGGCGTTCGGGTCCACCGCGTCCGCTTCCGCGCCCGCCGCGGGCCGGGCGGGCGCGGGCGGGTTCCGCGGTGGGGCCAACGGCCAGACCCCGCCCAGCGGCGTGCCGGGCGACCGGACCGGTGGTAGTGGGTTCGGCCGCGGCACGGTCGGGACCGTCGACCACGTGGACGGCACGACGATCTACGTGAAGACCCAGGACGGCAAGGTCGTCAAGGTGTCCACGTCGGACACGACGAAGGTCGAGCTGAGCAAGGAAGGGGCCGTCGCGGACCTCGCGGCGGGCAACCAGGTCGTCGTCCAGGGCACGGCCGGTGACGACGGGACGGTGGCCGCGCAGACGGTGACCCAGCGGCCCGCCACCAGCTGATGGGAGGATCGCGGGATGGCGGACCAGAGCGCGCGCAGCAGGCTGCTCGTCGTGGAGGACGAGTCGAGCATCCGTGAGCTGCTGGCCGCCAGCCTGCGGTTCGCCGGGTTCCAGGTGGACACGGCCGCGACGGGGGC
>JBDSAJ010000667.1:0-7199 GCA_039922235.1 Umezawaea sp. | reverse complement strand
GTTCTTGCCGCCGGCGGTGATGATGATGTCCTTCTTGCGGCCGGTGATCCGGACGAAGCCGTCCTCGTCGATCTCGCCGAGGTCGCCGGTGTGCAGCCAGCCGTCGCGGAGCACTTCGGCGGTGGCTTCGGGGTTGCGCCAGTAGCCCGCGAACACGTGGGGGCCGCGCATCAGGATCTCGCCGTCCTCGGCGATCCGGATCTCGATGCCGCCGTGGAACGAGCCGACCGAGCCGATGCGGAACTTGTCCAGGGTGTTGGTGGTGCCGACGCCGGTCGACTCGCTCATGCCGTACCCCTCCAGCACCGGCACACCGGCGGCGAGGAAGAAGTTCAGCACCTCCGGCGAGATCGGGGCCGCGCCGGACAGCGCCTGCCGGAGCCTGCCGCCGAACACGCCGCGCACGCGGGCGAAGACGGCGTCGACCTGGGCGAAGGCCGCAGCCAGCTCAGGCGGCACCTCCTGGCCCGCCGCGGTCAGCGCGCGGTACTTGAGGCCGACGCCGACGGCCTGCTGGAGCTGCTCGGCGGGGATGCCGGTGGTGGCGATGGTGTAGATCTTCTCGAAGATCCGCGGCACGGACGGCAGGAACGTCGGCTTGACCTCGGCCAGCTCCGGCACGATGCGCTTCGGGTCACCGCCGTAGAACGCCAGCGTCGCGCCCATGTAGAGGGAGCTGAACTGGATGATCTGCGCGAACACGTGCGCCAGCGGCAGGAACAGGTACACGGTGTCGTCGGCGACGACGTAGGACAGCTCTTCGGTGAGGTGGCACATCGTGAGCCAGTTGCGGTGGGTCAGCACGCAGCCCTTGGGCGGGCCGGTGGTGCCCGAGGTGTAGATGATCACGCTCGGGTCGTCCGGGGAGATGGCCGCGCGGCGGGCCCGCGCCTCGTCCGTCGCGGGTGACTCGCGGCCCTCGGCGGCGAGGTCGGCGATCGTGCGACCGTCGCCGTCGATCAGCACGATCTCGCGCAGGTCCGGCAGGGCGGCCCGGTCGATCTTCGCCGCCTGGCCCGCGTTCTCGGCGACCAGCAGCACCGCGCCGGAGTTGCCGATGATCCAGGCGCACTCCTCCGGCGAACTGCTCGCGTAGATCGGCACGACCACACCGCCCACGGCGAGCACGGCGAGACCCGCGATCGACCACTCGTGCCGGGTTTCGCAGAGCACAGCCACCCGGTCGCCCGCCTCGATGCCCGCGCGCACGAGCCCGGATGCCAGGTCCCCCACCGATTCCGCGATCTGGGCGAACGTCTTCTCCTGCCAGGAGTCGTCCGCGCGGTATCTCCAGGCCACCCGGTCCTGGTGGATCTCGGCGGCCACGAACGGGAGATCCGAGACGACGCGCGCGGAACCTACCGTGGGGACGGACATGGCTTCTCCTCTTGGTGTGCGGCGGCGGGGCTGACGTGCACGCGGGTGCCGTTGAGGACGGCGGTCCCGGACAGCGGGTCGATCCTGAGGTCGTCGGTGAGCAGGTTGACGTTGACGCCGGGGTGGGCGGTCGCGGTGGTGAGCCGGGTGCCCGGCTGGTCGTGGCCCCAGCCGTGGGGCAGGCTGACGACGCCCTCGGCCATGTCGTCGGTGACCTCCACCGCCACCTCGACCTTGCCGACCCGCGACGACACCTGCGCCACGCCGCCCGCGGTCAGCCCGAGCCGCAGCGCGTCGGCGGTGTTGACCAGCAGCGTGCAGAGGTCCTTGCCCTTCACCAGCGCGGGCACGTTGTGCATCCAGGAGTTGTTGCTGCGCAGGTGCCTGCGGCCGACCAGGAGCAGGCCGTCCGGCCGTTCGTCCAACGCCGCCAGCAGCCTCGGGATGTCGTCGGCGATCGGGTCGGGGCACAGCTCGACCCGGCCGGACGGGGTGCGCAGCACCTCGGGGACGCGCGGCTCCAACGGGCCGAGGTCGACGCCGTGCGGGTTCTCCAGCAGCTTGGCCATGGACAGCCCGTCCGGGTCGGCGCCGAACCAGTCGCCGTAGGCGCCGGTGCGCAGCTTGAGGTCCAGCAGCCGTTCCTCGCGGGTCTCGCCGACCAGCGCGGACCGCAGTTCCGCGACGTCCCTGCCGTGCAGCGGGCTCTTGGGGTGCTCGACCAGCTTGGCCAGCTGGGCGTCGAGCTGCCGGTCGGCGAGCGCGTCGAGGTCGACGTCCGGGTCGTCACCGCCGAGGATGGCCGTGAGGCGCAGCAGGATGTCGGACTCCGGCACCGACGCCTCGGCGGGCGGGATGGCAGGTGGGGAGAACTTGGCGACGTTGCGGACGGCGAAGCCGAGGAACGCGATGTCGTAGTGCGGGCGCCTGCTCGGCGGCGGTGGCGGCAGGATCACGTCGGCGTGCCGGGTGGTCTCGTTGAGGTACGGGTCGACCGACACCATGAAGTCCACAGTGGACAGAGCGGCGTCCAGGCGGGTGGAGTTCGGCAGCGACAGCGCCGGGTTGCCCGCGATCGTCATGAGCGCGCGCACCTGGCCGTCGCCGGGCGTCTCGATCTCGTCGGCCAGCGTCACGGCGGGGAACTCGCTCGCCACCTCGGGCAGCCCGCGGACCCGGCTGTGCCAGCGCCCGGTGGTGAACCCCCGCCCCGATCCCCTGCCCTTCGCCAGGTGCGCGGGCAGCGGGAACATCGAGCCGCCCGGCCGGTCGAGGTTGCCGGTCAGCACGTTGAGCACGTCGACCAGCCAGCTCGCCACGGTGCCGAACTCGACCGTCGTGGTGCCGATCCGGCCGTACACGGCGGCCCGCGGCGCGGCGGCGAACCGGTGGGTGAGGTCGCGGATGGTCACGGCGTCGATCCCGCACTTCGCCGCCACCGCCTCCGGGGTGAACGGCTCCACCAGCGCGCGGACGCCCTCCACGCCGTTCACGTGCGGCGCCAGTTCGCCCAGGTCGACCAGGTCGGCGGCGAACAGCTCGTTGGCCATGGCCAGCAGCAGGAACACGTCCGTGCCCGGCGTGATCGGCACGTGCTGGTCGGCCGCGGCGGCGGACCGGCTGCGGCGCGGGTCGACGACGACGAACGCGCCACCGCGCGCCCGCAGCGCCTTGAGCCGCTTCGGCATGTCCGGCGCGGTCCACAGGCTGCCGTTGGAGGTGTACGGGTCAGCGCCGAGCAGCAGCAGGAAGTCCGTGCGGTCGATGTCCGGCACGGGGATCGTGTAGATGCCGCCGTACAGCAGGCCAGACGACACGTGCTTCGGCATCTGGTCCACAGTGGACGCGGAGAACACGTTGCGCGAGCCCAGCGCCCGGCGCAGCGCACCGACGTACAGGCCGCCCGCGAGCGAGTGCACCATCGGGTTGCCCAGGTACATCGCCACGGCGTCGCGGCCGTGCTCGGCGATGACCTCGGTCAACCGCCGCTGCACGATCTCGAACGCCTCGGCCCAGCTGATCGGCACGTGCCCGCCGTCGCGCTTGGCCATGGGCGTGGCGAGCCGGTCCGGGTCGGCGTCCAGCGCGCCGAACGAAGCGCCCTTCGGGCAGATGAAGCCACCGCTGAACTCGTCGAGCCGGTCGCCGCGCACACCGGTGATGCGGTCGTCGGTGATCGTCAGCTCCAGGCCACAGGTCGCCTCGCAGAGCGGGCAGGTGGTCAAGGCGGTCCGGGTGGTCATGAAGGCCTTCCCCTACGGGCGCGGATCGACCGCGCGCCTGGCGAGCAGGTCCGCGTGTGCGGGACCTGCTTCTGACAACGGGTACTCGTCACCGACGGGTGGCCGCAAGCGTCCGGCCGAGGTCAACCCCATCAGCTCACTGAGCGCGCGGGCGACCATCTCGGGCCGGGCGAGGCAGTCGCCCAGCCAGAAGCCGATCACCGCGCGCGAGCCCTCGATCGGTCCGACGGCATCGACGGGCGACGACTCGCCGTGCACCACGAGCCTGCCGAACGGCGCGAGCGCCTCGAACGACCGCCGCAGCAGGTCGCTGCCCGCCTGTGCCACCACGACGTCGACCGGACGACCGGCGTTCACGGCCAGCAGCCGCCCGCGCAGCCCGTCCGGCTCGGCGTCGATGGCCACGTCCGCGCCCGTCGAGGTGGCGGCGCGCCGCCCGGCCGCGGTATCGGCCGTCGCGATGACCTGGCCCGCGCCGAAGCTGCGGGCCAGCTGCACCGCCATCAGCCCGGCCTCGCTCGCCGCGTCGTGCACCACCACCGACTCGTCCGGCTTGAGGTGCGCGCACGTGCGGAGCAGGTGCCACGCCGTCACCCCGTGCCTGGCCAGCACGAGCGCCTGCCCGTCGGTGATCTCGGCGGGCACCGGGAACACCAGCCGCTCGGGCGCACCGACCAGGTCCGCGGTCCCGTCCAGCACGCCGAACGCCACGACCCGGCGACCGTCGGACGCGGTCCCCACGACCTCGCCGAACGGACCCGCACGACTGACCCGGACCACCTCGTGGCCGGGCAGCGTCGCCCTCGTCGCTCCCATACCGCGAGCCAACCCGCGACCGGCACCGGCCGTAAGTGCGGAGAGCACGACAACTAAGGCTTGACCTTCACCTTCGGGTGGGCCGCACAGTGGTCGACGAACGAAGGAGACGACCATGGCACTGCTCGGCATCGGTGAGTTCGCCCGTCTGGCGGGGCTGTCCCGCAAGGCGCTGCGCCTGTACGACGACCTCGGCCTGCTGCCACCCGCGCGGGTCGACCCGGACACCGGCTACCGCTGGTACTCGACCACCCAGCTCGACCAGGCCCGCCTCGTGGCGTCGCTGCGCCGGATCGGCGTCCAGCTGACCCGGCGCAGGGAGGTCCTCGCCCTGGACCCCGCACCGGCGGCCGAGGAGATCCGCGCCCACTGGGCCGCGGCCGAGGTGGAGCACGCCGCCCGGCGGCACCTGGTGAACCAGCTGGTCAACCACCCGGACGGCGCCGGCTGCGAGGTCGCCGTCCGCGACCTCCCCGACCGCAGCCTGCTCACCAGGATCCACCGCGTGCGGCAGGACGAGGTGGTGCCGGTGGGCCGGGAGCTGTTCGTCAACTGCCTGCGGCGCGGCGGCGTCCCGCGGGCCGGAGCGCCGTTCCTGGTGTACCACGGCGAGGTGAGCGAGGACGTCGACGGTCCGGTCGAGTGGTGCTGGTCCCTTCCCGACGACCGGGCCGCCGAGATCGCGGCGGGGTTCCCCGACCTCACCCTCCGAGTGGAACCCGCGCACCAGGAGGCGTGCGTCCGGCCCGACGCGGCGGGGCTGGACGACCGGACGCGCGGCGAGATCGCCATCGGAGCTCTCGCCGCGTGGGCCGCGGAACGGGACCGGCTGCCGTCCGGGGGCGTCCGGCTGGTCCTGGTCCCCAACCCCGGCAACGGGAAGCCCGGACCGGACGTCGAGTTCGCCGTGGCGCTGCGCTGATTACGGCATCGAGTCCAACACGCGGGCGAGTTCCAGCCTGGAGGACACGTGCAGCTTGGCGAATACCCGTGACAGGTAGACCTCGATCGTCCGGGGGCTGTAGTGCAGCGCGGCGGCGATGTCGCGGTTGCGCATCCCCTGCTGCACCAGGCGGGCGACGCTGTCCTCGGCGTGGGTCAGCAGGCCCGGTGCCCGCACCCGCGCTCGCGGCACCTTCGCGCCCAGTTCCCGCAGCCGGAGGCCCGCCTGCCTGCGCGGGCCGTGCACGCCGAGCCGCTGGAACGTCGTGTAAGCCTCGGCGAGCGGGACCGCCGAGTCGCCGTCGACCAGGCCGAGCGCGAGTTGGGCGCGGGCCCTCTCGAACTCCAGCCCGCCCTTCTCGGCCTCGATCACCGCGCTGCGCAGGAGGTCCGCGTCCCGCTCGACCACGCCGGTGACCCGCAGCAGCGTGGTCCGCGTCCACGGCGCGGCGCGCAGTTCGGCCGCTTCCCGCAGCCGGTCCAGCGTCCGCCGCGCGCGGTCGACGTCGCCGTGCGCCAGGTCGATCTCGATCATCCGGCCGAGCAGCACGCAGCTGTACGCGGCCTTGCCGAACGCGTCGACGGCCGTCATGACCACGTGCCGCGCGCCGTCGACGTCACCGCGCGCGGCCAGGTACCCGGCGAGCGCCATGGCGTAGAGCCGCGACATCGTCGGGCTGACCGGCGGGGCCATCGACGCCAGCCGGGCGCCGATGTCGAGTTCGCCGCGCCACGTCCTGATCTCCAGCTCGATCGCCCGCACGCCCTCCAGCAGCATCAGCTCCTGCCGCGTGCCCAGTTCGGCGGTCGCGCGGCCCAGCCGGTCGACGCACGCGTCCCACCGACCACCGAGCCAGTCCAGTGCGACCCTGGTGACCTGGAGTTCACCGCGGAACGCCGTCTCGCCGACGTCGTCGACCAGTCGCTCGGCGCGCCGCAGCCGCCAGGTCGCGTCGTGCACCAGGCCGGACAGCGCGGCCATCGACGAGCACACCGCGAGCGCCTGCAACTCCAGTCCCGGCTGGCCGTCGCTGGACCGCAGCGCCCGGTTCGCGTACTCCACGGTCTTCTCGTGCTGGAACAGCATCGACGCGACCATCGCCAACTGCTCGAACACCACCACGCCCTCGGCGGGTGCGAACGCGGGCAGCGCCTCGATCCGCTCGCTCTCGGCCAGCGCGTCGTCGTAGCGGGCGGTGAACACCAGCAGCATCGCCCGTTGCGCGAGCAGCGCGGGCGGCACGGCGCCCGCGCGGATCTCGTCGTCGGCGATCCGCAGCGCCTCGTCCAACCTGCCGACCGCGAACAGGCTGCTGAGCAACGCCGTCGTGACGCGGTCGCGGTCCGGGCCGCGGGGCAGTTCGCGGAGCGCGGCGAGTCCCGGTTCGACCGCCTCCGCGGGCCGTGACGCCCGCGCGAGCACCCGGCACCGCAGGGCCAGCAGCTTGGCGTGCCGGGGCGAACCCTCGGGCACGAGCCGCAGCGCGGCCCCGCACAACGAGGCCGCGGTCTCCGGCGCGGTGGCCTTGGCCAACGCCGCCGCCTCGGCCAGCACCCCCACGGCCACCTCGTCGCCGGGTTCAGCGGACTCGGCGAGGTGCCACGCGAGCCGCACGAGGTCGACCGGCAGCCCCTTCGCCCGGTCGGCCAGCAGGCGCGCGCCGACCAGCCCGTGCAGCCGACGCCGGTGCGCGGGACCGACTTCCTGGTAGAGCGCCTCGCCGACCAGCGCGTGCGAGAAGCGGTAGCCGAGGTCGTCGTCCCGCACCAGGACGTGCGCGCGCAGCAGGTCGTCGAACGCCGTCGCCACGGTCGCCTCCG
>JBDSAJ010000666.1:0-6773 GCA_039922235.1 Umezawaea sp. | reverse complement strand
AGACGAGGCCCCAGGCCCCCGGACGGGCGGCTGAGACGGCCACGGAGTCCTCCAGCGGCAGCGGCGCCCCCCTGAACAGCACCTCGGGCGGCGCGGGCCCGACGACCGCGACGACACCCGGCGCTCCCGTGGGCACACCGAGCACGCCGCCGACCGTGACCACGCTGCCGAACCAGGACAAGCCGGTGGTGGACGCGTCGGCGATCGCCAGCCGGACGGAGAAGTTCTACGAGGAGATGGCGGCCAACACGGACACGGCCATGGCGCTGACGACCGAGTCGTTCCGGTCGACCGCCGAGGCGGCGCTGGAGGGGCGGTTCGCGGACGTGTCGCTGATAGAGGTCAAGCAGATCAGCGTCGACCCGAACAAGGGCATCACCGTCAGCACGCTGCAGATAACCAAGAAGGACGGCACCGCGAGCACCGAGCAGCGGGAGTTGACCTTCACCTTGAGTGGTGAACCGCTGATCAACGCCGAACGGCTCACAGGAATCGGCTAACGGTCATTCGCGAACGCACAGCCGGACGCCGGGCAGTAATCACTACTCCATTCGAGCGACACCTGGATACCGCTGGCCGCCACGAAAAGGTGAATACGCGAGTCGAACTGGCCTTGAGCAGGTAAATCACGGTACGAGTTCTGGCGACCCAGAAGGTACGGAGGAGTTGCCAGTGCAGCGCCCTACGACGACCGGCAGACGGCACAACCGCGCCGGGTCGATCACCGTGGAAGAGCTGATCAGGAAGCAGCCGATCCCGATCCGCATCCCGTCCGTGGAAGAGGCCGACACCGATGTCCTGGTCCGCGAGGTGCTGGGCCTGGAGGAGGCGAAGTACCACCGCCGACCCAACCGGGCGGCCAAGGCCGCGGGCCTGGTGACCGGTGCGCTCGTGCTGTTCGCGTCCGTCGCGGCGGCGTCGATCCTGGCGGGCCACCGCCCGCAGAACCCCGAGCAGCCGCCCACCGCGGCCCCCGTCGAGCTGAGCGGCTCGACCGCGCTCCGGCCCGACCTGCTCAGCGCCCGGCTCGGCAACGAGGAGCCCGCCCAGGCCGGGGCGGGCACCGCGGACCCGGCTCCGTCCGCCAAGCCGCTGCCGAACCCGCCGATCGCGGCGGACCCCAAGCTCGACCCGAGCACGGCCCCCACCGCCGTGGTGGCGCCGCCGACGGTGCCCGCGAACTCGCAGCCCAAGATCGACGTGGTGCGCAAGTTCTACCAACTCCTGCCCGCCAACCCCACCGAGGCGGCCCGGCTGCTGACGGCCGACCTGGTCGGCCGCGACCCGCTCGACTTCGTCCGGTCGTGGAGCACGATCAAGGCCATCACGGTCGACGGCACAGCGCTGCGCCCGGACGGCAGCGTGCTGGCCGAGGTGTCGATGCAGGAGCTGGACGGGCGGTGGCTGAGGGTCGAGCAGCGCTTCTGGTTCGCCGACACCTCGACACCGAAGATCATCGGGACTGAACTCCTCTCGGCCCAGCGAAGCTGACTGCACGTAGTGATCAACTGCGAAAATCTCACCCAGAGTTGCCTTAAATAAGGTTTAAGCGAGGAAAATCCCCCAAAGGGGTTACAAGTGCGGTCACGATTCGGTATCCATGTTCCCGGCCAGTCAACCCAGAGAAGTTGCCGGGAAGGTGTGACACGCGGTGTCGAACGAGGACAAACGTCGTCGGCGAGATGGATCGACCGCTCAGCTGTCGGTAGCGGAGCTCCTCGCCCGGCGTGAAGCCGAGACGCAGCCGATCCCGGTGTACCGGGACGACGAAGAGGACACCATCCGCTTCCGGGCCGTGACCGCACCGGCCGCGCTGACGACCACGCCGATCTCCCGCCAGTCCCTCTCCGGCCGGGAACTGCACGTCGCCGAACTGCTGCGCCGCGAAGGCCGTCCGGCCGACGAGGAGCGCAGCGGGATGAAGATCAGCAAACTCGTCGCCATCGCCAGCGGCGGCGTCGTCCTCTGCGGCACGGTCGCCTTCGGCGCCTCGCAGTGGCTCGGCTCCCCCGACGAGCGGCCCCTCGCCGACGTGCGGTTCGACGACCGCCCCGCGGCCCGCAACTCCAACGGCACCAGCGGCATCGGCGGGCTCGCGCTGCCCGGCACGACCACGCCGGAGACCAGCACCCAGCAGCAGACCAAGGACCAGACGCAGGAGCAGACCCCCCAGCAGCAGGCCACGCAGCAGAACCAGCCGCGCTCGGCCCCCGTGCAGGACACCCAGGCCCCCGACACGCAGACGCCCAGCACGCAGACGCAGGCGCCGACCACGACGACACCCCCGGCGACGACCACGCAGCCGACGCCGGAAAAGGGCACCCCGACGAAGGACACGACGACCACGCCGACGACCAGCAGCACGGCGGCGATCTCGACCACCCCGGTGGCCGACTCCTCGACGCCCCCGTCGTCCAGCACCCCGTCGTCCTCGCAGCCGTCCACCGACCTCGGGGTCGGCGTCAAACTGGGCAGTTTCGACTTCTTCGCGGAGCTGTAGCAGCTCCTGGCTGGTCCGTTCAGCCCAAAATCGGGCTACATCCTCGTGAACCGGTGACGTCGCGGACGGGTATCGGGTATCCCTTCGCGATCCGTGTTCGACAGCGCGTGACCAGCACAACGCTCGGAAACCCGTCGTCACGGCCGGGGTAGGCTCTGCGGGCGAGACAGCCCGACACGGCGATGAGCGGTGGCCTACCCTTATCCGCCAACCGGAGCGCATGACGAGGAGCCCCAGCGTGAGACCTGCTGCACCGGCCGCGGTCCCGCAGCACCCACGCGAGGTGATCAGGTGAGCGGCGAAGGTCAACTGATCGCCGACCGGTACCGGTTCCTCGACAAGATCGGCAGCGGCGCCATGGGCGTCGTCTGGCGCGCGCAGGACGAGCGGCTCGGTCGGATCGTCGCGGTCAAGCAGCTGCTGCTGCAGGCCGGCATGGACACCCGCGAGCACGACGAGGCGATCCAGCGCGCCATGCGCGAGGGCCGCATCGCGGCGAAGCTGCACCACCCGAACGCGATCGCGGTCTACGACGTGGTCGAGGAGAACGGCGCGCCGTGCCTCGTCATGGAGTACCTGCCGTCCTACAGCCTCGCGGACACCCTGTCGGAGTACGGGGCGCTGGATCCCCTCCAGGTGGCCCGGATCGGCTCACAGGCCGCCTCAGCGCTCGCGGCGGCCCACGCGGCGGGCATCGTGCACCGCGACGTGAAGCCCGGCAACGTGCTGATCGCGGACAGCGGCCTGGTGAAGATCACCGACTTCGGCATCTCGCGGGCCACCGACGACATCACGGTCACCAAGACCGGCCTGATCGCGGGCACCCCGGCCTACCTCGCGCCGGAGATCGCGCGCGGCTCGGACCCGACGCCCGCGTCGGACGTGTTCTCGCTCGGCTCGACGCTGTACGCGGCGGCCGAGGGCGAACCCCCGTTCGGGCTCAGCGAGAACACCCTCGGCGTGCTGCACGCGGTCGCCGCGGGCCGGATCAACCCACCTGCGCACGACGGCCCGCTCACCGACGTGCTGCTGCGGCTGCTCAACGTCGACCCGGCCGAACGGCCGACGATGGGGCAGGCCCGCGAACTGCTGGCGGCCGTGGCCTCCGGCCGCAACCCGAGCCTGACCGGTCTGCGGGCCGCGAGCACACCCGGTGT
Source organism: Umezawaea sp. (assembly GCA_039922235.1). Lineage (GTDB taxonomy): Bacteria > Actinomycetota > Actinomycetes > Mycobacteriales > Pseudonocardiaceae > Umezawaea. Next base: position 3,116 of record JBDSAJ010000666.1, on the reverse strand, counting down.
GCTGCCCGTCGCCGGTCCGACGACCGTGCTGGACCCGAACCGCACCCGTGTGGTGTCGGCGGACACCGGGTACCGCGCGGGCGGGCCTCAGACGCATCCCCGCACGGTGGGCCCGACGCGGGCCGTGGCACCGCCCCCCGGTTCGAACAACAAGCCGCTGGCCATCGCCGCGGCCGTGCTGGTGCTGCTGCTGGCCGTCGGTGGCCTGCTGGTCGTGCTGGGAGTCTTCGAAAAGGACGCCCAGTCGCCGTCGACCAACCCGACCAGTTCGTCGCAGAAGCCCGCGGTGACGACCACCACGACGCCGAAGCCGATCACGACGACGGAGACGACCGAGGAGACGACCACCGAAGAGCCGACGACGACCACCAACCCGCCCACCACCACGGCGCCGAAAACCACCACCACGACGCCGAAGCCCACCACGACAGTGCCGAGCACCACGCAGCCCACGACGTCGTCGACCACCCCGCCCAGCGTCCCGGTGCCAACCTCATAGTCGGTGGATGCATCCCGTGGTTGAAGTAACTCGTTAAGGTGGACCCACACACGGACGGGTTAAATCGAACCCAACTCCGTGTCGCTACGTTTGTGCCCTAGTGGTGATCGCACGAGTTGATCGCCACTGACGAAGACACACCGCAATCACTCATGGGAGCAGCCGTGACCGACGATGGTCGCCTGGTCGCAGGCCGCTACCGATTGGGCAGCCGAATCGGTAGCGGGGCGATGGGCATCGTCTGGCAGGCGCACGACCAGCGCCTGCACCGCATCGTCGCGGTCAAGCAGCTCTTGCTCCAGCCAGGACTCCCCGCGGCGGACGCGGACGAGGCGAAGCGCAGGGCCATGCGCGAGGGGCGGATCGCCGCCCGCTTGCAGCACCCGCACGCCATCGCCGTGTACGACGTGGCGGAGGACGACGGCCAGCCGTGGCTGGTGATGGAGTACCTGCCGTCCAAGAGCCTCTCCACCGTGCTGTCCGAGCGGGGCACGCTGTCGCCCCGCGACGTGGCCTCGATCGGTGAGCAGGTCGCCTCGGCGCTGACCGCCGCGCACAACGCGGGGATCGTGCACCGCGACATCAAGCCGGGCAACATCCTGCTCGGCGACGAAGGTGTCGTGAAGATCACCGACTTCGGCATCTCGCGGGCCACCGGCGACGTCACGGTCACCGCGACCGGGATGCTCGCGGGCACCCCGGCGTACCTGGCGCCCGAGGTGGCGAAGGGCTACGACCCCGGCTCGCCGTCGGACGTGTTCTCGCTCGGCTCGACGCTGTACGCCGCGATCGAGGGCGCGCCGCCGTTCGGGCTCAGCGAGAACACCATCGCGCTGCTGCACCAGGTCGCCGCGGGCAAGGTCGTCCCGCCGAAGCAGGCCGGGCCGCTGACCGCGCTGCTCATGCGGCTGCTGCGGGCCGCCCCGGAGGAGCGGCCGACGATGGCCGAGGCGCGCGAGGCGCTGGCCGCCGTCGCCGCGGGCCGGGCCGCGCCCGAGTTCCCGATGGCCGTCCAGCAGGTGAGCCCGCCGTCGTGGCGCGGCGCACCCGTCTCCTCGGACCTCCAGACGCGCGCGCTGTCGTCGCAGGCAGCGGTCAGCACGCCGCCGCCCGGCACCCGCATCGACGTCCGCCCCGGTCCGCCGCAGCAGCAGCACCAGCCTTCCTACCAGCAGCAACAGCCCTACCAGCAGCCGCGTCCGGCGGCAGCCCCGCCGCAGCAGCGGCCGCCGAACCGGTCGGGGTCGTCCGGTCCGGCCGGGCAGGGCAAGCAACGGTCCACGATCATCACCGCGCTCGCCATCGTGGCCGCGGCGGTCGTCGGCATCATGCTCGCCAGCTTCCTGTCCAACGGCGACAACGACGCGGGGAACACCGCCGGGCCCGGCTCGTCGGCCACCGCGTCCACCCCGCAGAACCCGACGGGCTCCAAGGACGACTCGCCGGAAGCGGGTGGCGGCGCGAAGCAGCCCCCCAAGGTCAGCGACCCGGCAGGCCCGGACCAGAACATGCAGAAGCAGATGGTCCAGGACTACTACGAGCTGGCCCCGAAGGACCCCGACGCGTCGTTCCAGTGGCTGCTGCCCGCGATGCAGACACAGAGCGGCGGGCTGTCGGTCTACAAGGGCTTCTGGACCACCATCAAGAAGGTCGAGATCGAGAAGATCACGCTCAACGAGAACCTCGCGTACGAGGTCTCGCTGAAGTACACGAAGAAGGACAACTCAGTCGTCAAGGAGCACAAGCTCCTCGTGCTGAGCTGGCTCGGGTCCGAGGTTCTCTTCCAGCGGGAGCAGGTCCTCCCCGGCTAGTACGCCGGTCAGGTACTCGCGAGTCCCTCGTTCGGACACCCTGAACTCCGCGTTCGGACACCCTCCCGCGCTCGTCGTGGGTGCCTGAACGTTGCACTCGGGGTGCTCGAGTGTTCGACTCGCGGTGTCCGAGTGAGGGTTTCGGGGTGTCCGAGTGAGGGACTCGCGGAGCTAGTGGGTCAACTCGCCGCCGCCGCGTCCTTCAGGGCGTCCAGGAGGCTCGCGGCGGCGGGGTTGGCCGCTCCCGCCTCCCGGAAGGCCGCGTAGATGGCGCGGAACGGCTCAGGCCTGCGGAGGCGGCGGATGACGACACCGGGGTGCGGCACGCCGAGGCCGAGCTTCGGCACGATCGTGACGCCGAGGCCGGCGGCGACGAAACCCTGCGCGGTCGGGTAGTCGTCGGACTCCACCACGAAGTTGGGCGCGAAGCCCGCGCCCGCGCAGGCGTCGAGCACGATGTCCTGGCACACGCCCGAGGACATCGCGGCGTTGACCCACGGGTCCTCGGCGAGGTCGCCGAGGTCCAGCACGCGCTTGCGGCACAGGTCGTGGCCGCGCGGCAGGACCGCCAGGTACGGGTCGTCCAGCAGGTGCACCAGCTGCACGCCGGGAGCGACGTCGGTGGTGTCGGGGTGGACCACGATCGCCACGTCGGCGCGGCCCGCGACGATCTCCAGCATCGGGTCGAGCGGCTCGGTGAGCTTCAGGTCGAGCTTCACCGACGGGTGCTCGGCGCGGAAGCGCGCCACCGCGGGCGGCACGAGCGCGGCGCCCGCGGTGGCGAAGTAGCGGACGCGGAGGCGGCC
>JBDSAJ010000665.1:0-6543 GCA_039922235.1 Umezawaea sp. | reverse complement strand
CGGTGCTGTCCGGTCTCGACGAGAACCGGCGACTGCTGGCCGACCTGCTGGCAACCCACCTGCCCGCGGTGCCGTACGAACCGGCGCAGGGCACCTACCTGGCGTGGCTGGACTGCCGAGCGCTGGGCCTGGGCGACGACCCCGCGGCCGCCTTCCTCGACCGAGGTCGGGTCGCCTTCAGCACGGGAGCGGACTTCGGTTCCGGCGGGACCGGATTCGTCCGCGTGAACCTGGCGACAGCACCGGACGTGATCCACGAGGCGGTGCGGCGAATGGTCGCCGCACTCGACTGACACCCGTCGCTCCGGCCTGTTCGGCGTCACCTCCGCCGGGATTTCCGGGCACGCGGGAAGCTCGGCTCACCCCGTCTACTGTGGACTGTGAGGCCGCTCTCATAACCCATCCCGCACTGGTGGACAGGTGCAGGGTGGGGCACGGAGGTGTTGTGACACATGGAAAATCTTGTCTCGATCTATCGCGACCGAGTCGACCGCACGCCGGACGCGTGCGCCTTCACGTTCGTGTTCGACGCCATGGCGGACAACGGTGCGACCCGCCTCACCTACCGGGAACTCGACCACGCCGCGCGCCGGGTCGCGGCGTGGCTCACCGAACGGTGCGAGCCCGGCGATCGGGTGCTGCTGGTGCACGGGCCGGGGACGGAGTTCCCGGCGGCGTTCCTCGGCTGCCTGTACGCGGGTGTGATCGCGGTGCCCAGTTCGCGGCCCGGCCGGTTCTCGCACGAGCAGCGCAGGCTCACCGCCATCGCCAGGGACGCCGCTGTCAGCGCTGTCCTCACCGACGCCGCCGCGCTCGACGACGCGGAGAAGTGGCTTGCCGGAGCGGGACTCCAGGTGCCGTGCCAGGCCGTGGACGCCCTCCCGGACGGGGCCTTCGTCGCCACCACCGACGGCCACACCGTCGCGATGCTCCAGTACACCTCCGGTTCCACCGGGACGCCCAAGGGCGTGGTGGTGCGCCATCGCAACCTGGTCGCCAACGTCGACAACATCGTGCGCACGCTGGAACTCACCCCGCCGGACAGGATGGGCGGCTGGATCCCGCTGCACCACGACATGGGCCTCATCGGCCTGCTGCTGCCGGGCGTCCTGCGCACCTCCGGGTACGTGCAGATGGATCCGATGTCCTTCCTGCGCAGGCCGTTCCACTGGCTGCGGATGATGGACCGCCACGACGTCACCGCGACCGCCGCGCCCGACTTCGGCTACGACCTGTGTGTCAAGCGGGTCACGGACGACCAGCTCGCCGACCTCGACCTGTCGCGCCTCGGGAAGGCGGTGTGCGGCTCCGAACCCGTGCGCCCCAGCACCATGCGCTCGTTCAGCGAGCGCTTCGCGGCGAGCGGGTTGCGGCCGAACGCGCTGGTGCCCATGTACGGACTCGCCGAGAGCACGCTGATGGTGACCGGCAGGTACGGGCGCCCCCCGTTGGTCACCGAGGTCGACGTGGAAGCCTTGGCGAGCGGCATCATCAAGGCTGGTTGCGGCAAGGAACTCGTCTCGTGCGGACCGCCGCAGGGCACCGACCTGCGCATCGTCGACCCCGAGACCGGCGGTGAACTGCCGGAGGGCCGGATCGGGGAGATCTGCCTGAGCGGACCGAGCGTGACCACCGGGTACTGGAACCAGGGTGCGTTCACCCCGTACCTGCGCACCGGCGACCTCGGCGGGCTGCTGCACGGCGAGGTCTACGTGACCGGGCGGTGCAAGGACGTCATGGTGCTGCACGGCCGGAACGTGCATCCGCACGACGTCGAGCAGGAGCTGCGCCTGCGCCACAGCGAGCTGGAAGGCCTGCACGGAGCGGTGTTCTCCGTGCCCGACCCGGAACGGCCCGTGGTGGTGCACGAGATCCGGGCGCACTGGGGTGCCGACCACCTCACCGCGCTCGCCGCCGAGATCAAGCAGACGGTCGCCCGCGAGTTCGGCGCCGCACCCGGTGTCGTGCTGGTGCGGCCGGGTGCCGTCCGCCGCACCACCAGCGGCAAGGTGCAGCGGTCCGCGATGCGCGAACTCTTCCTGCGCGGCGAGCTGGACCCGCTCGCCGCGAGCACCTGACTTCAGGACAGGGAGGCGACGAGGGAGCTGATCGTCGGATGGCGGTACAGCTCCCGCAGTCGCACCTCCGGCAGGCCGCCGGCGCGCATGGCCGAGCCGAGGCGCACCGCGAGCAGCGAGTTGCCACCGAGGTCGAAGAAGTCGTCCTCCACCCCGACCTCGGCGCCCAGCACGGTGCTCCAGAGGGCGCGCAGCCGGGACGTGAGGTCGCCGCCCTCCTCCACTTCCACCACGGCCGACTCCGGCAGCGCCGAGACGTCGAGCTTCCCGTTGGGGGTCAACGGCAACGCGTCCAGCGCCGTCACCGCCGCAGGCACCATGTGGTCGGGCAGGAGCGTCGCGGCCCGGCCACGCACTTCCGCCGCCGTGCCGGACACGAGCACCACGAAGGCCTCCAGCCGTGCTGTGGCGGCATCGGCCGGGTCCTCCTGGCGCAGCACCACGGCCGCCGCCCGCACCGCGGGGTCCTCCAGCAGCACCGCGCGGATCTCGTCCGGCTCGATGCGGAACCCGCGCAGCTTCACCTGCCCGTCGATGCGGCCGAGGTGGTCGAGCGTGCCGTCCGGCCGCAGCCTGCCAAGGTCACCGCTGTGGTACACCCGCCCGTCGCCGAACGGGTCGGCCCGGAACCGTTGCGCCGTCAGCTCCTCACGCCCGAGGTAGCCGTCCGCGACTCCCGCGCCGCCGACCACGATCTCCCCCGCCACGCCCGGTGGCAGCAGCGCGCCGGACGAGTCCACGACGGAGAGGTGCCAGCCGGGCAGCGCCGGTCCCACCGACCGTGAACCGGACAACGCCAGCGCACGGGTGATGGTGCGCGCGGTGACGTGCACGGTCGTCTCGGTGATGCCGAACATGTTCACCACCTCGCAGTCCGGATGCCGGTCCATCCACGGCAGCACCATCCGGGTGTCCAGCGGCTCGCCACCGAAGACGACGAGCCGGACGCGGGCGTCCCGGTGCTCGGTGGACAGCAGCTGGGCGAACGCCGAGGGCGTCTGGCTCAGCACGGTCACCTCCTCCGCCACCAGCAGGTCGCGGAACGCCTCCGGTTCGCGCGAGACGAAGTACGGCACCACGACGAGCCTGCCGCCGGTGAGCAGGCAGCACCAGATCTCCCACACGGAGAAGTCGAACGCGGCCGAGTGGAACCACGTCCACACGTCGTCCCCGCCCAGCCGGTAGGTGTCACGGGTCGAGTCCACCAGCGCGATCACGTTGCGGTGCGGCACGACCACGCCCTTGGGCCGTCCGGTCGACCCGGACGTGTAGATCACGTACGCGGCGTCGCCGTGGCCACCGGGCTCCAGCTCCTGGTCCCCGGTCAGGTCGTCCGGCGAGACGCCGGGAAACCGCTCCGACCGCGACACGACCACCTCCAGACCGGCGTCCTCGGCCGTGAAAGCCAGGCGCTGCACCGGGTACGCCGGATCCAGCGGCACGTACGCCGCTCCGGACTTCAGCACCGCGAGCAGCGTCACGACCAGCTCGGCGCCGCGTTCCAGGCACACGCCCACGCGGTCACCGCGGGCCACTCCCCTGGCCCTCAGCCCCTTCGCCAGCACGTCCGAGCGCTCGTCCAGCTCCCGGTAGGTCACCGCGTCCGTGCCGTCCGTCAGCGCGATCGCGTCCGGCTGTGCCGCGGCGACCCGCTGGTACGCCTCGGGAATCGTCGTCGGGACGGTGCGCAGCGGGGCGGAACGCCCCAGCGCCACGACGCGAGCTTGTTCGTCGTGGTCCAGCACCGCGCCGCTGGTGTGCGCGGAGTACAGGTGTCGGGTGAACTGGCGGGCCATCTCCGCACCCACGTGGGTGGCCAGGAAGTCGCAGCGCAGCACCCATCCCCCGCCGTCGCGGAAGACCGAGAAGGTCAGCGGCGCCTCCGGCGAGGAGCACGGCAGGTACTCGCCCGGCAGCTCCTGCGGGCAGAACCGGAGCGCGACCGCCTCGCGGCCACCGCCGTACGCGCCGAGCACGGCATCGAGCGCCCGTGCCCAGGTCGAGGCGTCACCGGGCTCGGCGACGGGGAGCGCGCACGAACCGGGCGGGCCGCCGTCCGGCAGCCCCCAGTCCGGTGTGGACAGTGCAACCGCGGGCAGTGGACTACCGGCTGGCGACGGTGATCCGCCCTCGGCCAGTTCTCGCAGTGCCGCGGTGTCGTAGCGGGCCCGGTTCGCCACGACGACGAGGTCCGTCGTGGCATCTGCGTAGCGCAGCAGCACCCGCCGGTGGTCACCGGCGGGGCGGTGGAGTTCGAGGTCGCGGCGGCGGGCGGCGTCCGGGTGGGTGGACGGCACTGGCACGTCCACCACCCACGCGTCCGGTCCGGCACCGCCTGGGATGCGAAGTGCGTGCCAGGTCATGGGTTCCTCCTGAAGGTCAGCGGGCGGCGAAGCCGCCGTCCACGGCCAGCACCGATCCGGTCACCTGCCGGGACTCGTCGGAGGCGAGGTAGACGACGGCGTGTGCGACGTCGACGGGGTCGATGAGCGCGTTCATCGGCTGTGCCTCGGTGAACGCCTGTTCGTGCTCCCCGACCGGGACGTCCAACGCCCGCGCGATCTCGGCGAGCATGCGGCCCTCGGCCACGGCGTCGTCGCGGACCGAGCCGGGGCAGACGGCGTTGACCCGCACCTTCATCGGCGCGAAGTCGAGCGCGGCGGCCTTGGTGAGCCCGACGATGCCGTGCTTGGCTGCGACGTACCCGGCGAAGTGCCGGTAGCCCACCAGGCCCGCCGTCGAGGCGATGTTGACGATGCTGCCCGACCGCTGCTCGCACATCCGCTTGCCGACGGCCCGGATCAGCCGCCACGCGCCGGTCAGGTCGACGTCGATCATCAACGCCCACTCGTCCTCGTCGATCTCGTGCACCGGCTTGCCCGAGGGAGCGGCGATGCCCGCGTTGTTCACCACGACGTCGACGCGGCCGAACCGGTCGACCGCGCGCGTGACGGCCTCGGTGACCGCGACGGCATCGCGCACGTCCGCGGCGGCCACGAGGGTCGAAGCGCCCTGCTCACGGCAGAGCAGCGCGGTGTGGTCGAGCTGCCCCGGCGTGCCGAGCGGGTACGGCACGCCGGACAGGTCGGCGCAGACGTCGAGCAGCACCAGGTCCGCACCCTGCCGCGCGCACTCCAGCGCGGTCACCCGGCCGAGCCCGCGCGCGGCACCGGTCAGCAGTACTACCTTGCCCGCCAGGCGGTTCACAGCAGCGTGGCGGTGATCAGGCGCACCAGCGCGGGCGCGTGCTCGGCGAGGTACATGTGCCCGCCGGGGAGTTCGACGTGCTCGAACCGGCCCGCCGCGACCTTGCTCCACGACTCGGCCTGCTCGTAGGTGACCAGGTCGTCGTCCTCGCCGCGCACGGCCACGACCGGCACCGCCAGGCCGGATTCCGTGCTGGGGAGGTAGTTCTCGTGCATCTCCACGTCCGCGCGCAGCGTCGGCAGGACCATCTCCCGCATCTCCGGGTCGTCCAGTGCCTCGTGCGTGACCCCGGCGAACCCGGCCACCCTGGCCAGGAACTCGTCGTCGGGCAGGCCGGTGGCGCGGTCGGCGCGCGGGTCCCCCGGCCGCGGCGAGCCGCTCGCGAACAGCGCCAGCACCTCGGTGGTGTCCTGGAGGGCCACGGCGAGCTCGTAGGCGAGCACCGCGCCCAGGCTGTGGCCGAACAGCGCGACGCGGCTGCCGGTGACGTCCGGCAGCAGGCCTTCGACGGCGGTGCGGACGTCGCGGTACGGCTCCTCGTCGATGCGGCGTTCCCGGCCGGGCAGCCGCACCGGCCGTACGTCCACCTCGTCGCCGGCGAGGGCCTGCCAGTGCCCGAACGCCGAGGCGCCCGCGCCCGCGAACGGCAGGCACACCAGGGTGATCTTCTCGGTCATGAGTGTCCTTCCTCCTCGATCAAGTGGCGGTGCGCAGTCGGTAGCGCCAGGTCGACAGGGCGCCGAACACGGCGATCAGCACGAGCGCGCAGGTCGTGCCGTACAGGACGGCGTGCTCGACGGGCCAGCCGTGCTGGACGGGGAAGCTGTCCGGCGCGGTGTTGCCGAACAGCAGTCGCAGCGAGTTCGCGAGCCCGGACATGGGGTTCCACACCGCGATCTCGGCCAGTGGTCCCGGCAGCGAGACGGGGGCGACGAACCCGGACGAGATGAACGTGAGCGGGAACAGCCACAGCAGCCCGACGCTGCCCGCCACCTGGACGTTCGGGGTGACCAGCGCGACGAACGCGCCGATCCACGACATGGCGAACGCGAACAGCACCACCATCAGGTAGGCGCCCGCGACGGAGAGCGGACCGGTGTGCGGGCGCCAGCCGAGCACCAGCCCGCAGACCGTGCTGACCGTGACGCTGAGCAGGCACGCGGTCAGGTCCGACGTCGTGCGGGCCAGCAGCAGTGACACGCGCGCGATCGGCAGCGTGCGCAGCCGGTCGATCGCGCCGTCCTGGAGGTCGTGCGCG
>JBDSAJ010000664.1:0-9213 GCA_039922235.1 Umezawaea sp. | reverse complement strand
CACTTCGTGGAGGACCGGATCCGCGCCGCGCTCGCCGACGTGCCGGGGCTCGAAGTGTGGACGAACCCCACCGTCGCCGCCGCGCTGGAAGGCCACGGAGGCCGCGTGCACGCGGTCGGGCAGGGCGACGCGTTCACCGCGGCCGGCTTCGACGTGAAGGTGTTCGGCGAGTGGCACGCGGTGATCCACCCGGACATCCCGGTCGTGCGCAACGTCGGGTTCCTCGTCGACGACGCCGTGTTCCACCCCGGCGACGCCCTGACCGCACCCGACGTGCCGGTCGACACGCTGCTGCTGCCCGCGAACGCGCCGTGGTCGCGCATGGCGGACCTGATCGACTACGTGCGCGAGGTGAAGCCGGGGCGGGCGATCGGCGTCCACGACGCCCTGCTGAGCGAAATCGGCCTCGGCCTGGTCGCCCGGATGCTGGGCGACGGCGGACCGGGCACCGGGGCGCCCTACCAGCGGGTGGCGGTGGCCGAGCGGGTGAGCATCGGCTGATCGGACCGCGGTCACCCAGCGACTCCTCGGCCTCCTCGAATGGCCTTTCCGTTGCTCCTCGGGAAGCCGGAAACCGCACCGTTGCGGGGGGATAGATCACTGAGCCGGAGGTGCGGCTGATCCGTTCAGGTGGTCGGCCGCACCGGACCGGTGAGTGCCGCCGCGATCGCCCGTGCCGCGGGCCCCTGCCTCGTACCTTCATCTTCCCAGGTGAAGGGGGTGGTCATGGATCGACGGTGGTTGCGCAGGCAGTTCCTGTGGATAGTCCCGCTGCTGCTCACCGTCTCGTCGCTCGTCCTCGGGCTGCTGCTCGTGGGCTCCAAGGGAGCAGGCGTCGCCGACGCCCTGTCGCTGTTCGTCACATCGGTGTCCCTGGTGGCCACGGTGCTGGCACTCCAGCACTCCCTGCGCGGCACCCGCCCGGTCGAGCCTCCGCGTGCCCTCAGCGCGTCCGTCCGGAAGCTGGCCGCAGGGCTGACGACCGCCGTGGTGGGGGCGGGCGCCGCCCTCGTCTACTTCCTGGTCGTCGTGAAGCCCGACGTCCCGGTCACCGACCTGGTCGAGATCTCGCTGGGCAAGGGCATGTCCGACAACGCGCGGGCGGAACTGGTGGTGCCGGGCAAGCCGCCCCCGCGCCGCTACTTCTCGCTGACACCGACCCTGGTGAACACCAAGGAAATCGGCGACTGCGTCGGCTCGGCGGCGTTGGACATCACCGTCATGCGCGACGGTCGCCTGCAGGAACTCGGGACCGGGCACCGGCCGGGAGCCGAGGTGAAGGTCGACCTCGGCGGGACGACCCGCGAGGTGCGGATCTACCTCACCCTGCACGTCCCCGACTCGGAGTGCCGGGTCGACCTGACGCTCGCCGAAGCCGTCCTCTTCAACTGAGATCGAAGGCAGCCATGTCCCGAAAGACGAGCTGGGCCGCGCTGACCGCCGTGGTGCTCCTGCTGTCGGCGTGCACGCTGCCGCCCAGGCCGGACCCCCGACCGTCGCCGTCCACGACCGCAGACCGGGTCCTGCACGTCGGCGTCGGCACCGACATCCCCGGTTTCGGCCTGTTCGACCCGGTGTCCCAACAGCGCAGCGGGTTCGACACGAGCCTGTACCAGTGGCTCGCCTACCACTCCAGCGCGAAGTTCACCCCGGTCGAGCACGACGTGACCATCGCGACCCGCTCGGAGGTGCTGCGCGCCGGGAAGGTGCAGCTGGTGGTGAACGTCTACTCGATCACCGACGAGCGCCGCAAGACCGTGTCCTTCGCCGGGCCGTACCTGATCACCCGGCAGGGCGTGCTGATGAGGGTGGGCGACACCAGGGTGACCCGGCTGGAGGACCTGGCGGGCCTGAACGTGTGCACCCAGACCGGTAGCACCTCGTTGGTCCAGCTCAACAGCGGCAGCCTCAGCAGCAAGATCACCATCACCGAGGAGGTCGGGTCGGCCGGGTGCGTCCGCAGGCTGGTCGAGGGCACCGTGGACGCCGTGTCCACCGACCAGCTCGTGCTCCAGGGGTACTCCGCCCAGCAGCCAGACAAGGTCGCCGTGGTCCCAGGCCTCACGTTCGGCGCCCAGGAGCGGTACGGGGTCGGGCTTCCGCTCGGCGACACCGCGCGGTGCGAGGAGATCTCCACGGGCCTCCGCGAACTGCTCAGCAGCAGCGAGTGGGAGAGCCTCTTCCGGCAGAACTTCCCGAACCTCGACCCGAGTGAGCACAAGCCGAACCCCACCCAGCTCGATCCCTGCCCCTGAGGCCTGCTCACCCGGTCTTCTCGCCGCCACCCGCCTTCGTGCCGTTGGGCGCGAGCGCGAACCAGGTTCCCTCCACCGCCTGGCCGGAGACCTGGCCCGGCACGCGGTCGTCGGTGAAGCGGTACGCGGGCCAGCCGCCGACGGTGACCTGCGTACCGCCGTCGGGGCGCACGAACGTGTCGAGGAACGCCGGGTCGAGGTTGCGGAACGCGATCTCGTCCACGACGAGCACCGGCCGCCAGGTCTTCGCGCACGCGCCCGTGCAGACGGAGACCGGCGGTTGCGCGGTGTCCCGGTCGTGGCGGTAGAGCGTGAACCCCTCGCCGTCGACCACGACGTCGCCCAGCAGCGGGTTCCGCCCGAGCTGGACGGTCGTGGGCGGTGTGCCGCGCTTCAGCTCGGCGGCGGGTACCGCGGTGGAGTGCGTCGTGACCGTGCACGCGGAGAGCACGGCGCACAGGAGCAGGGTGCGAACCAGTCCGGGGGTCATGTCGGGCCTCCTTGGCGTCGAGGGCCGTACGTCGAACACGGATCGACCGGTCTGGAGGTTCAACCGAGGTGCCGCGGTGACCCGAATAGCCGATGCCCGCGTGCGGGGGAGTCCCTAACGTCGCACTGCTCGACCTCGAGCGCGGATCCCGAGGAGCTACCACCATGTCCACCACCGGGCTGTCGCCGTCGCCGGAGTTCCGCACCGCGCAGGACGTCACGCGCTGGTGCCACGACGTCGTGGGTGCCGCGCTGCGCGCGGAGGTCGAGCTGATGCCCGCCTCGGTGCGGCGGATCGCCGCCTACCACTTCGGCTGGACCGACCGGCACGGCGCTCCGGACGCGGGCAGGCCGGGCAAGGCCGTGCGACCCGCACTGGCCGTGCTCGCCGCGAAGGCGGTCGGCGGCAGTCCGACCGCCGCGGTGCCCGCCGCGGTCGCGGTGGAGCTGGTGCACAACTTCTCCCTGCTGCACGACGATGTGATGGACCGCGACCCGGTGCGCCGCCACCGGCCGACGGCGTGGACGGTGTTCGGCGAGTCGTCCGCGCTCCTCGCGGGCGACGCCCTGCTGGCGCTGGCACCGCTGGCGCTGACCCGGTACCCGGCGCCGGTCGGCGCGACGGCGGCGCGGTGGCTGGCCGAGGCGGTGCTCCACCTGTGCGAGGGGCAGCACGCCGACCTGGCGTTCGAGTCCCGCACCGACGTGGCGCTGGACGAGTGCGTGCGGATGGCCGCGGGCAAGACGGGCGCGCTGCTCGGCCTGTCGTGCGCGCTGGGCGCGCTGGTGGGCGGCGCGGACCCGGAGCGGTCGCAGCGGTTGGGCGCGTTCGGCCACCACCTCGGGCTGGCCTACCAACTGGTGGACGACCTGCTCGCGGTGTGGGGCGACCCGGCCGTGACCGGCAAGCCGGTGGGTGCGGACCTGGTGAGCCGCAAGAAGTCCCTGCTCGCGGTGGCGGCCCTCACCTCGGGAACCCCGGCCGCCGAGGAACTGGCCGACCTCTACTTCCGCGAGCGGGCGCTGGACGCGGACGACGTGCCACGGGTGACCGCCCTGATCGAGCGGACCGGTGCGCGGGACTGGGCGCGGTCGCGGGCCGCGCGGGAACTGGCCGATGCCGCCGAACACCTGGCGGCAGCCGACTGCGATCCCGGCACCGCCGCGACCCTGCTGGAACTGGCCGGCAAGGTCATCAGGAGGGACCACTGACGGGTGTGGATCGATCGGTGCGAAAAAGTGGACAAATCGCTGAACCGGCTTCGCACATGGTCCGTATGCCTCGTCAGGAGACCCAGGAGGCCATGGATGCGCGCCCGTTTGCTCGTCGCGGTGATCGGTTTGATGCTGTCGTTGTCAGCTTGCTCGTCGCTGGTGGGTGAATCCGCAGCCACCACCGCAGGGGCGAACGACGCGGACATAGTGTTCCTCCGCGACATGCTGCCGCACCACCAGCAGACCCTGGAGATCAGCGGGCTGGTCAAGTCGCGGTCCAAGAACCCCGCCGTGGTCTCCGTCGCGAACGCGATCACCGCCGAGGGCAGCGCGGAGATCGACAAGATGAACGGCTGGCTGGGCGAGTGGAAGGTCGGCGTCACCGACAGCGGCCACCAGGCGCACGAGATGGTCGTGGCGCCGAAGGACGTGTCGGTGCTCGGCGGCTACACCGGCCCCCAGTTCGACAAGCAGTGGTCGCCGCTGATGGTGCGCCACCTGCAGGACGGCATCAAGATGGCGCAGGCCGTGGAAACCGCTGGTACGCACGCCGGGGTCAAAGCGCTGGCCAAGGAGATGATCACGGTCCAGACCGGCCTGATCACGACGATCGAGGGCACCGGAGCCGCTGCCTGACCTGACCGAGAAAAAAGTTTCGGATCCGGTTGAACCACTCTCCGACGCCGTACGTAGGCCTCGGTGTCGGAGTTGTACGAGAACGGCGTTCCGCGGTTCACGACGAAGATGGGACCAGTCATGCGACCGATTCGCCGGACCACGTGGTCCAACCACGGGGACTTCACGAGTCAGTCGGGGGTGAAAGGGGTTTGAGACCCAACAAGCCGAACCCTCCCGTCCTGCTGACGACCTCCTACAAGGTGGCGCCGGGACGTCTGTCGGACTTCTCGGTCGGCGCCAGGGGACTGGTGAGCGCGGCCCAGCGATCGCCCGGCTGCCTCGGTGGCTCGGCGTCCGGTTCGCCGGACGACGACCGGGTGTGGCAGATCGTCTGCCGCTTCACCGACGAGGCCGCCGCGGACGCCTGGGCGCGCTCGGGGTCCAGCGCCCGCTGGGGCCGGTACATGCAGAAGTCCTCGATGCAGATCGGGGTCACCTTCTCCAACGGCGTCACGCCGCTGGACCAGTCGACCGCCCAGGCGATGTCGCCGGTGTACGACGATGACGACGAGAGGTCCCCGGCCCGGCCGCCGCAGGGCAAGCGCCGGATCGTGCTCGCGATCTTCGTGTTCGTCGTCTTCTTCGGGGCCGTGATCGTGGCCAACGGCATGGCCGTGAAGATGCTGCCGAACGTGCCGCCGCTGGTGCGCATCCTGGTGCTGTGCTTCGCCATGACGGGCCTCGCGGCGTGGGTGCTCCCGCCGCTGCTCGGTCGCGGTGGTGGCGACAAGAGCGGCTCGACAGAGCCCGCACCGTCGCGCAAGCGGTCGAAGGCGCCGGAGATCAACACGCCGAGGACCCGCAGGCGGGCGCCGGAGGTCGACAAGCGCGGCAACCGGGTCGAGCCCGAGCGCGACCTGGTGCCTCCCCCCGCACCGGTGCCGGACCCGCCGAGGGTCGGTGGCAGGCGCGGCAAGCAGGCGCCTCAGCCGATGCCCCCCAGCAGCACGTTGACCACGATCGAGCCGGTCGGCCCGCCGCCGCAGAGCAGGCGCCGCGCCGACCGCCGTCCGGTCGCAGCGGCGCAGGCAGGCCAGCGCGAGCGCGGCAGCCGTCAGCAGTCGCCGGAGCCGGTTCGCCTGCGACAGCTGAACATCGACCCCGGTCCGATGATCGAGACGCCGACGCCCCCGCCTTCCGCGTCGCCGCTGGCCGCTCCCAGGGGCGGGTTCTTCCCGACGTCACCGCACAAGGAATCACGGAACTGAGTGCGACGGGGAGTAACCCGCCGACTGCGAACGGCTAAAATTATGGCTTGAATTAAGACCTGAAGTTGGGTTGTCTTAGGGTGCCCGTCCGATGCCCGCATCGGGATGCACTGCCTGAGGAGACGTCGATGTCTTCAGCGGGACCCGAGACACCCCGAGGGGTTTCAAGGAGCGTCCCCGTGCGCGTTGACGCCGGGGCCTCCGGCCGCGGTTCCCGCAGGCGGCCACCTCCCTGAAACCCCTGTGAAAGGTCCCTGCCATGAGCACCAGCGCCGGTTCCAGCCGAAAACGCACCCCCATCCGGTTGTTCGCCCTGCTGCTGGCGGGGCTCTTCGTCGTGGTGAGCCCCGCGTTCGGCCGCGTCGAGGCACAGGCCGCGCCCGCGTTCAAGGTCCTGGCCTTCTACAACGGGACGTGGGACGCCGCCCACATCAACTGGGTCAAGGAAGCCAACGCCCGCTTCCCGCAGATCGCGGCGCAGAACAACTTCGGCTACACGTCCACGACCAACTGGAACCTGCTCAACGCCACCGACCTGGCCCAGTACCAGGTCGTCATGTTCCTGGACGACGCCCCGACCGGTGCCGCGCAGCGCTCCGCCTTCCAGAACTACGTCGCCAACGGCGGCGGCTACTTCGGGTTCCACGTCTCCGCGTTCACCGACAACGCGAACGACTGGCCGTGGTTCCACAACACGTTCCTCGGCTCCGGCACCTTCCGGAGCAACACCTGGGGGCCGACCACCGCGGTGCTGAGGACCGAGGACCGCACCCACCCGTCGACCAGCAGGCTCCCCGCCACGTTCACGTCCGCGGTGAGCGAGTGGTACAGCTGGAACAACGACCTGCGCGCCAACCCGAACATCAAGGTCCTCGCGTCGGTCGACCCGTCGAGCTTCCCGCTCGGCAGCGACCCGAACCAGCAGTGGCGCAGCGGCTACTACCCGATCATGTGGACGAACAAGGACTACCGCATGCTGTACGCCAACTTCGGCCACAACGCGATGAACTACGAGACGAACCAGGGCCTCTCGTCCACGTTCGACAGCGAGGTCCAGAACCGGTTCATCGTCGACGGCCTGCTCTGGCTCGGCGGCGCGACCCAGACGCCTCCCGACCCGGACCCGGTGATCTCCCCGACCGCCTGGTACACCGTCGCCAACCGCGGCAGTTCCAAGTGCGTCGACGCGAGGTCCGCGGCCACCGCCAACGGCACCGCGATCCAGCAGTACACCTGCAACTCCACCCTCGCGCAGCAGTACCGGTTCGCGCCCACCAGCGGCGGGTTCGTGCGCATCGACAACCGCGGCAACCCGGCGCAGGTGATCGACGTCAGCAACACCTCCACCGCCGACAACGCCGCACTGCACCTGTGGGCCTACGGCGGCGGCACCAACCAGCAGTGGCAGCCCGTCGCCGAGACCGACGGCTACTTCCACTTCGTGAGCAGGCTCAGCGGCAAGTGCCTGACCGTGCCGAACGGCTCCACCGCGGACGGCGTCCAGCTAGTGCAGCTGACGTGCAACGGCTCCGCGTCGCAGTCGTTCCGCCTGACCTGACCCTCCGCGGGGGCCGCCCGTCGCGGGCGGCCCCCGCTAGGACTTCCCCTTGGCCAGCGCGCGCAGCGCCTCCGCCCGCCGCTGGTCCATCGCCAGTTTGAAGTCGAGTTCCACCTGCTCGCGCGCCCGTTCCGCCTCAGCGTCCAGCTCCCGCTGCCGCGCCTCGGCCTTGACCACGATCGTCCGCGCCTGCGCCCGTGCCACGCGGATCACCGCGTCGCGTTCGGCCTCGATCTCCTCGCGCTGGCGCCGGGTGTCCTCACCGAGCCGCTCGTAGTGGTCGCGCAGCTTCGCCGCCGACTCCTGCGCGGCGGTCCAGCACCCCTGCGCGCGTTCGAGCACAGCAGTGGCCTCGGCGGTGGCGACCTCGACCATGACGGAGAGGCGGAAGGGCAGGACGTCGGTGGCCAGCGGCGTGCTGCAGACCCGGTTCAGCTCCGCGCGCAGTGCCGTCGTCTCGGCACGGGACCGCTCCAGCATCCCGGCCAGGTGCTCGGCGCGCGCGGTGCACGCGTCCCGGTCGGCGGCCAGGTCGCGCAGGTCGTGCTCGAGGTCGTGGACGTAGTCGTCGACCTCTTCGCGGTGGTAGCCGCGCCAACTCAGGTCGAACCCCGTTCGCAGCGGCACCAGATCCTCGACGATGTGGACACTCATCAGCTGCCCCTCCCTTCGCTCAGCCCCTTTCCCGGTAGTACGGATGGCGGGTGTGGTCGGTTCTGAGCAGACTGGATCCATCACGACCACATCGCGTGTCGACCAGGCCGCCGACGAGCTGTACACCCTGCCGCCGTCGGAGTTCACGGCTGCCCGCGCACGGCACGTCGCCGCTGTCGAGGACAAGGCGGTGGCGAAGGCGATCGGCGCGCTGCGACGGCCGACCGTGGCTGCCTGGGCGGTGAACCGACTGGTCCGTGCCGGTGCGCCGGAGTTGGACGAGGCGCTGGAGCTGGGCGAGCGGCTGCGGGACGCGCAGCGGCAGTTGCACGGCAGCGAGCTGCGGCGGCTCGACGGGCGGCGGCGTGAACTGGTCGGGGTGCTGACCTCGTTGGCGGCGTCTGGGGCCGGGGGACTGGCGGGGGAGGCGTTGCAGCAGGTGAGGAACACCTTCGTGGCGGCCATGGCAGACGGTGGGATGGCCGAGGAGGTGCGGGGCGGGCGGCTGGTGAAGGCGTTGGAGTACTCGGGCTTCGGGCCGTTGGTGGAGGGGGTGCCGGTTTCGGACGACCTGTCCGAGCGGCGGGTCGTGCGGCGGGAACGGCGGTTGCGTGAGGCTCGGGAGGCGGTGGCGGAGGCTGAGGAGCGGGTTGGTGAGTGCTCGGCGGAGGTGAAGGCGGCCAAGGCTGAGAAGGCGCGGCGGGTGCGGGAGTTGGATGACGTCCGGGCGGAGTTGAGGGCTGCCGAGCGGGCGGCTCAGCAGGCTGGGCGGGTTTTGGAGAAGGCCGAGCAGCGGATGGCGTCGGCGGAGGATGCGCGGGCTGCTGCTGAGGCGGCTGTGGGGGAGTTGGAGGGGTAGGCGCCTCCTCGAATTCTGCGATTATGCATTAAAACATCACCCGATAGAACAGTCGATCATGGCTTTTCGACTGGGGACTTGTCGGGGGTCTGTTATATGCTCGTGATATGACCGATCTGGTGCTCCTCGACGACGCAGGGCTGATGGATGCCCTGCGCGCGGAGGTGGAGCGCGCCCGGTCGGCCCACGCGTCGATACTGGCGGTGATAGCCGAAGCGCGGGCACGTGGCCTGGAAGTGCGGGCCGGGTATCGCAGTCTGGCCGAGTTGGTCAAGCACGTGGTGCGGGTCGACACGA
>JBDSAJ010000663.1:0-4527 GCA_039922235.1 Umezawaea sp. | reverse complement strand
AAAGACGTGCTGGACCCCACGAGACGCGCTCGCGGGGCCCAGCACGACCGGCAGTCTGACGTCAGCTGCTCGGCTTGTCCGAGACCGTGATCTTGCCCGCGATGATCTGGGCCTTGTAGCCCTCGAGGACTGCGGTCAGGTCGGCGTCGATCTTGCCACCGGAGGTGGCGTAGCCGACACCGTCGACCTTGAGGTCGAACACCTTCGGCAGGCTCGCCAGGTCGTTCTTCGCGACGGCCTTGACGAAGTCGAAGACCGCGACGTCGACGCGCTTGAGCATGGACGACACGATGACGTCCTTGGACTCGGCGACCGTGGCCTGGTTGTACTGGTCGGAGTCGACGCCGATGGCCTTGACGTTGCCCGCCTTGGCCGCGGCGAAGACGCCCTTGCCCGAGGCGCCGGAGGCGTGGTAGAGCACGTCCGCGCCGGCCTCGATCTGACCCTGGGCCACGACCTGGCCCTTGTCCGGGGCCTGGAACCCGGTGAAGTCACCGGCCGGGGTGATGTACTTCTTCTCGATCTTGATGTCCGGCGCGGCGGCCTTGGCGCCCTGCGCGTAGCCTGCCTCGAACTTCTGGATCAGCGGGATCTCGACGCCGCCGACGAAGCCGACGTGGCAGGCCTTGCTCTGGTACGCGGCGATGACGCCGACGAGGAACGAGCCCTGCTCCTCCGCGAACACCAGCGGGGTCACGTTCGTGGCGCCGTCCACGGCGCCGTCCACGATCGCGAACTTGACGTCCGGGAACGCGGGGGCGACGACCTTCAGGGACTCGGCGTACGCGAAGCCGACGGCCACGATCGGGTTGAAGCCCTCGGTCGCGAGCTGGCGCAGACGGGTCTGCTTGGCGTCCTCGGCCTCGTTCGGGGCCGCGGTCAGCTCCTTGACGGCGTCGGGCTTGAGCCCGAGCTCCGCCTTGGCCTTGTCCAGACCGGCGGCGGCGGAGTCGTTGAACGACGCGTCGCCACGACCACCGATGTCGTAGGCCAGGCCGACCTTGAGAGCGCTGCCGTCCACCTTGTCGGCGGCACCGGCGGTGCTGCTGCTCGCAGCGGCGGCCGGGGGCTTGTCGGCCAGCTTGCAGCCACTGGCGGCGGTCCCGCTGGATCCTCCGTTGTTGCTGGTGCTGCCGGAGTCCTTGGCACACGCTGCCATCGACATGACGCTGGTCAGCGCGATCGCGGCAACCGCGATGCCCCGCATTCGACGACGCACGGCTCGTCTCCTTCCCTGCTCAACCGAGCAGACAATCCCGACAACAACGCCGTCGGGCCTTCCGAGTGGCGAACCGTACCCCCTGGTAACGACCACAGGAGACACTCCGGCTCGCACGTGACCTAATCGTTGATGCGATCGACATCGTTCGCCACTCGACGTAACCCGGCCGTCTCTGGGCGTGGCCAGGGGGCAAGCATTTCGGCGATCGCGGGCCCACCCGGAGGTCAACTGTGGAAATCCGCCGCCGAAGCCCCGCCGGAGTCCTCTTGGGAACTCGCGCGAACCGGATCGGCGCCGCACCGCGCGGAGGGCCCCTTCACTTTCGTGAACGATTCTCGGGCCCGGATCGATCCGGGTCACCCAGAAGAACGACAGCGTGTTCCATCGATCACAGAGCGGGTGCGGCCGTTGGGTCTGTTCGTCTTCACAGGTCTAGCATCCGAACGTCAAGGTCTTTCTCAATAGTTGAGTTCACAGACCGACCACCACTGACGTTGGAGGCCGCAGCGCATGGCCAGTACCACCGCGACTGAGCGGGGAGGCACCTCCCGAGGGGGCGGCACGCTGTACCGCGGCGATCTGGGCATGTGGTCATGGGTCGCCCACCGCATCACCGGTGTCCTCACGTTCTTCTTCCTGTTCGCGCACGTGATCGACACCGCCCTGGTCCGGGTGTCGCCGCAGACGTACGACAGCGTGATCGAGCTGTACAAGAACCCGGTCGTCAACCTGATGGAACTGGGGCTCGTCGGCGCTGTGCTGTTCCACGCGCTCAACGGCATCCGCATCATGCTGGTCGACTTCTGGGAGAAGGGCCCGCGCTACCAGCGCCTCATGCTCTGGACCACGCTGGCCGTCTGGGTCGTCGTGATGGTGCCCGGCGCCTACTTCATGCTCGAGCGGACCGTGTCCGACCTGTTCGGGGGCAAGTGATGACGAACGCACTCGGTCTGGCCAAGCCCCGCGCCCCGCGCAGGCCCGCCGCCCGCCGCAGCAACTTCGAGCTCTACAGCTGGCTGTTCATGCGCATCTCGGGCATGGCACTGGTCGTTCTGGTGCTCGGCCACCTGTTCATCATGAACATCCTCGACGACGGTGTGCACCGCATCAACTTCGGCTTCGTCGCGGGCCGCTGGGCGTCGCCGTTCTGGCAGATGTGGGACCTGGCGATGCTGTGGCTGGCCCAGATCCACGGCGGCAACGGCCTGCGCACCGTGATCAACGACTACGCCCGCAAGGACGCCACCCGGTTCTGGCTGAAGATCCTGCTCTACGTCTCGATGGTGTTGATCATCTCCCTCGGCACGTTCGTGATCTTCACCTTCGACCCGAACATCACCGACTGACGCGCTGCGGGAGAACGTGAAATGCAGTTCCACAAGTACGACGTAGTGATCATCGGTGCGGGTGGCGCGGGTATGCGCGCCGCCATCGAATCCGGTCAGCGCGCCCGCACCGCGGTGCTGACCAAGCTGTACCCGACCCGGTCGCACACCGGCGCGGCGCAGGGCGGCATGTGCGCCGCGCTCGCGAACGTCGAAGAGGACAACTGGGAGTGGCACACCTTCGACACGATCAAGGGCGGTGACTACCTGGTCGACCAGGACGCCGCGGAGATCATGGCGAAGGAGGCCATCGACGCCGTACTCGACCTGGAGAAGATGGGCCTGCCGTTCAACCGGACGCCCGAGGGCAAGATCGACCAGCGGCGCTTCGGCGGGCACACCCGCAACCACGGCGAGGCCGCCGTGCGCCGGGCCTGCTACGCGGCGGACCGCACCGGTCACATGATCCTCCAGACGCTGTACCAGAACTGCGTCAAGCACGGCATCGAGTTCTTCAACGAGTTCTACGTGCTCGACATCTGCCTGACCGAGACGGAAGACGGCCCGGTGTGCACCGGCGCGGTCGCCTACGAGCTCGCGACCGGCGAGATCCACGTGTTCCAGGCCAAGTCCGTGGTCTTCGCGACCGGCGGCTTCGGCAAGGTCTTCAAGACCACGTCGAACGCGCACACCCTGACCGGCGACGGCATGGGCATCGTGTTCCGCAAGGGCCTGCCGCTGGAGGACATGGAGTTCTACCAGTTCCACCCGACCGGCCTCGCGGGCCTGGGCATCCTCCTCACCGAGGGCGCGCGCGGTGAAGGCGCGATCCTGCGCAACGCCGACGGCGAGCGGTTCATGGAGCGGTACGCGCCGACCATCAAGGACCTGGCGCCGCGCGACATCGTCGCCCGCTCGATGGCGCTCGAAGTGCTGGAAGGCCGCGGCGCGGGTCCGAACAAGGACTACGTGCTGCTGGACTGCACGCACCTCGGGGCCGAGGTGCTGGAGTCGAAGCTCCCGGACATCACCGAGTTCGCCCGCACGTACCTCGCGGTCGACCCGGTGACCGAGCCGGTCCCGGTGTACCCGACGGCGCACTACGCCATGGGCGGCATCCCGACCAACGTCCACGGCGAAGTGCTGCGGGACAACGACCACGTCGTCCCCGGCCTGTACGCGGCCGGCGAGTGCGCGTGCGTCTCGGTGCACGGCGCGAACCGCCTCGGCACGAACTCGTTGTTGGACATCAACGTGTTCGGCCGCCGCGCGGGCATCGCCGCCGCGGAGCACGCGTTGACGCACGAACACCTCGACCTGCCGGAGAACCCGGCCGCCGCCGTCGAGGCGCAGGTCGCGCTGGTGCTGTCCGAGCACGGCCACGAGCGCGTCGCGGACATCCGGATCGCGTTGCAGGCCACCATGGACGCCAACGCGTCGGTGTACCGCACCGAGGACACGTTGAAGCAGGCGCTGCACGACGTGCAGGCGCTCAAGGAGCGCTACGCGCGGATCACCGTGCAGGACAAGGGCAAGCGGTTCAACACGGACCTGCTCGAGGCCGTGGAGCTCGGCTTCCTGCTGGAACTGGCCGAGGTGCTGGTCGTTGGCGCGCTGGCGCGGAAGGAGTCGCGCGGCGGTCACGCCCGCGAGGACTACCCGACCCGCGACGACACGAACTTCATGCGCCACAGCATGTACTACAAGCAGGGCGAGGCGCTCGCCGCCGACATCCGGCTTGACTACAAGCCCGTGACCTTTACCCGGTACCAGCCGATGGAGCGCAAGTACTGATGACCGCCACCACCACAGGTTCGACCGCCGCAGGCACCACGGGCCAGGCCTCGCCCAAGGCGGGCGCCGTCCCCTCCTTCACCGTCACGCTGAAGATCGCGCGCTTCAACCCCGAGACCGACACCGAGGCGCACTGGGAGACCTACGAGGTCACCTCGCACGCCACCGACCGCGTGCTCGACGCGC
>JBDSAJ010000662.1:0-4959 GCA_039922235.1 Umezawaea sp. | reverse complement strand
TCGTGGCGGCGATGGCCGAGGCGCCGCAGATGCCGGTGCCGACGCCGATGAGGGTTCGCGTGTCGCCGCCTACACCGAGGAGCCTGCCCAGCAGCCAGGCGCCGCCGAGTGCCACGGCGAGGGTGCCGAGCATGACGGGCAGCGATGCCAGGCCGACGTCCAGCACTTGGCGCACCTGCAATCCCGCGCCTAGGACCACAATGGACAGTTGCAGGACGGTGGTGGACGCGACGCCGTAGCCGGGGGTCCAGCGGGGTGCGTGCAGGGCGGGGAGGGCGGCGGCGGACAGTGCGCCGAGCACGATGGCGAACACCGGGCCGCCGACGACCGGCACCAGCTTGCCGAGCCCGGTGGCGACGGCCGCGACCGCCAGTGCGAGCAGGAGGCCCGGTGCGAACTGCCTCAGGCGGGACTGCCTGGTTTCGAGCACGCCTACTCCTTAATGTCCGTACAGTGAAAGTACGATATGTACGGACATTTGCCAAACGGTAGCGTTCCACCGAGGAGGCGACATGGCGCTCGACCGCGACGGATCGGCCCCTCTGTGGCGACAGCTGCAACGCGAACTGCTGGCGCGCATGGCAGCGGGCGAGTTCGCCGACCGGTTCCCCGGCGAGCTGGCGCTGGTCGAGGACTACGGCGTGAGCAGGCACACGGTCCGGCAGGCGTTGAGCGGACTGCGCGCCGACGGGGTGGTCGTGGCCGAACGGGGTCGGCGGCCGCGCGTCGCGCCGCCACCGGAGATCCAGCAGCCGATGGGCGCGCTCTACAGCCTGTTCGCGTCCGTCGAGGCGGCCGGACTGGCGCAGCGCAGCGTCGTGCGCACGCTCGGGCTGCGCGCGGACGCCGTGGTCGCGGAGCGGCTCGACCTGGAGGGCTCGACCCCGCTGGTCTACCTGGAACGGCTGCGGCTGGCCGACGGCGAACCGCTCGCGCTCGACCGCGTCTGGCTACCCGCCGCCGTGGCCGCGCCGCTGCTCGACGCCGACTTCACGCACACCAGCCTGTACGCCGAACTCCGCACCCGCGCGGGCATCCGCCTCGACCACGGGCACGAGGACGTGCACGCGGTGGTGCCCACGGCGGCCGAACGGGCGCAGTTGCGCTGCCCGCCGACGGCCGCGGCGTTCTCGATCAACCGGCTCAGCCACGCCGACGGGCGGCCGGTGGAGTGGCGGCACACGCTGGTGCGGGGTGACCGGTTCGCGCTGACGGCTGAGTTCTCGGCGCACGCCGGGTACCAGTTGAGCGGGTCGTCGGGCGTCAGGTGAAGAGGCAGAACGGGTGGCCCGCCGGGTCGAGGTAGACGCGGACGTCGTCCTGTGGCTGGAAGTCGGCCAGGACGGCCCCCAAGGCCTCGGCGTGGGCGCACGCGGTTCCCAGGTCGTCCACGCGGATGTCCAGGTGCACCATCATCTGCTGGTCGCCAGGGCGTGCGGGCCACACCGGTCGGACGTGGTCGGTCTCCGTCTGGAACGAGAGGCCTGTACCGCCGTCCGGCGGGCGGAGGGTGCTCCAGTCCGGGTCGGTGTCGCCCTGTTCCCAGCCGAGCAGTCGGCGGTAGAACTCGGTCAGGGCAGGCACGTCCGGGGTGCCGAGGACGATTCCAGCCAGGGTCAGCCGTGGCGTCATGGGACCACGGTACAACTGATCAGTAGCCCTGGTACCCGCCGCCGACGCTGATCGACGCGAGGCCGGGGTGGTTCTGGAAGCCGCCGTAGCGGTCGTAGGTGTAGCGGACGCCGGCGATGATGTTGTCGACCGGGTTGAAGATGTCGTTGTGGCCTGCCAGCTTGTGCGCGTTGAACGTCGAGTCGATGGTCTGCATCAGACCCTTCGACGGCGTTCCCTTGGCGGCGTTGGAGTCCCAGTTGTTCACGGCGTTCGGGTTGCCGCCGGATTCCTTCTGGATGATCGTGTAGATCTCGTCGACGCTGTCCTCGTCGATCGCGGTGCCGTTGGCGGCGAGGATCGAGATGGCCTCGCGGATCCAGCCCTCGACCTGCCGCTGGTGCGGGGTCTTGTTGGCGTCGGCCTTCTCGCGGGCGATGCGCTTCTCTTCGGCCTTGCGGTTCGACTCGACCGTGTCCGCGGCGGTCTTGCCCGCCTGCTGGAACGCCCCGATGGACGCGCGCTTGTCGAGCTGGAGCAGCTTGCCCACCTCGACAGCGGGGTTCGCGATCTGGATCGTCTTCAGCGAGGCGGTCTTCGCGTGGATGTCGGAGATGGTCTGGATCTCCGACGCGCCTGCCAGGTCCATCGCGGCACCGGAAACCGGTGCGCCCTTGGTCATCGCGTTGGCTGCCGCACCTGCGCCGGCGAGCACACCCGCGGCGACGACGAACGCGGAGACCTTGGTGCCCAGGGGCGCCCAGTCGGTCTCCACGCGGTGCGAGGCAGGGCGGGGTGCAACAACTGCTGCCGCTGGCTGGGGAGCGACCGTGTACACGGTGCGCCCAGCGGCCTTTCCATGCCGGGACAAACGATCCTCCTGCGTCGGGGAGTCCGGTCGGGACACCTGGCGGGGGATCCAGGTGGAGCCGCTTCGGGGGGCGACTGCCGTGTCCATTCAGAGACCGAACCGTGACCTGCGACCGGGAACGTAACGCGATGTCACGGCCGAAGGCAACCAGTTGGCACTCTATTGGTGACTCTCATCACGTTTGATGCGGGTACCGCTACTGAGCGTGCCGACCCCCTCCCACGACCTGAAGATCGTCGTTACCTGCGTGTTTTGGTGGGCCACGCCGGGTACTACGGGGCAGCGGGCGCGCTGGTTCACAATTCCGCGGCTGCGGGCCTCCACGAGGGCCTGCTGGTGCACCCGAGGAACCTCCCGAGCCGCCCGGTGGCCTTCCGTACCGTTGACGTCGTGCGGACGCTCCGCACGACGTCAACGGAGGAATCCCCATGCGCCGAGGGCTGGTGCTCGTCCTGGTGTTGGCGCTGCTGTTCGGTGTGCCGTGTGCCGTGGGCCGCGCTGGTCGCGGTCGGCCCGGACTGGCCCGCGCCGGTGTTCGCCGTCGGCACGGCGCTGTTCGCGGTGGCGCTGGTCGGCTTCCCCTTCCTGATGGTGCGCGGCCACGGGCGTGGGCACGTCGACTGGGCCGCCAAGATCGCCGACACGACCCTCGGCGTCGTCTGGGTGCTGTTCGTGTGGTCGCTGCTCGGCCTGGCGCTGCGGCTCGTCCTGGCGCTGGCGGGCGTGGAGAACCCCGACCGCGCGCGGATCGTCGCCGTCGTGGTGCTGGTGGTCGTCGTGGCGCTCCTCGGCTACGGGTACGCCGAGGCGATGCGGGTGCCGCGCGTGCGGACCACCGAGGTGGTGCTGCCGCGGCTCGGACGCGGCCTGGACGGGCTCCGGGTCGTGATCATCACCGACACCCACTACGGCCCGCTGGAGCGCACCAGGTGGTCCGAGGGCCTCGCCGCCGCGATCAACGAGCTGGACGCCGACGTGGTGTGCCACACCGGCGACCTCGCGGACGGCATGGTGGAGCAGCGCCGCGGCCAGGTCGACCCGCTCGGCACCGTGCGCGCCACGGCCGCGAAGCTCTACATCACCGGCAACCACGAGTACTACAACGAGGCGCAGGGCTGGCTCGACCACATGGAGGGCCTCGGCTGGGACCCGATGCACAACCGGCACCGGGTCGTGGAACGCGGCGGCGACCGCCTGGTGTTCGCCGGGATCGACGACCCCACCGGCACGGGCTCGACCCTGACCGGCCACGGCCCGGACATCGCGGCGGCGCTGGAGGGCACCGACCCCGACGATCCGGTGGTCCTGCTGGCCCACCAGCCCAAGCAGGTAGGAGTCGCGGTGGACGCGGGTGTGGACCTGCAGGTGTCCGGTCACACGCACGGTGGCCAGATCTGGCCGTTCCACTACCTCGTGCGGGTGGACCAGCCGGTGCTGCAGGGGCTGAGCAGGCACAGCGAGCGCACCCAGCTCTACACGAGCCGCGGTTCGGGCTTCTGGGGTCCGCCGTTCCGGATCTTCGCACCCAGCGAGATCAGCGTCCTGGTGCTGCGGTCAGGCCGATGAGGTGGTAGGCGAAGCCGTCCGACAGCCCGTTGGCGAACAGGTCGCGCCCGTGCGGCAGGCCCATCTCCGCTGACACGGTGGCCACCGCCGCCGTCGGGTTCGCGTACGGCCACAGGCCCGCCACGAGCACGAAGACGGCGTGGGCGAAGTGGGTCGACCGCTCCTCGTCCAGCGCCGGGAGTTCACGGGCCACCAGCGCCGCCAGCCGGGCGGTGTTGTCGACGGCCCCGCGCTTGAAGACCCTGGCGGACTCCTGGGAGATGTTGCGCTCCAGCACCGCGGCCATCGCGCTCATCAGCTCGCACAGGAGCGGCTGGCGGGTCAGGGACGCGGCGATGGTCCGCGCCACCGCTTCCTCCCGCGCGTACGCGGCGGTTCCACCGGTCCGGAGGTCGCGCAGCTCGACGTCGACGCCGTCCAGCCACGCCCGCCAGGTGGTGTCCAGCACCTCGAGGAAGATCGCCTCACGGCTGTCGAAGTAGCGCAGGACGTTCGACTTCGCCAAGCCGACCCGGTCGCTCAGCTCGCGGAGGCTGATGTCCGCCACCCGGCGCTCCGCCAGCATCGCCGAGGCGACCTCCAGGATGGCGGCTCGCCTGGCCTGGACCTGCTCCGGCCTGCGAGCCCGTTGGAAGGTCACGGCCGGAATTTATCAGTCCGCTGGTCTTTTCCAGCCTCGGACCTGCGGGTTCACCGTGTTGGACCCAGGTGGAATGCTCCGTGGGTGGCGTTCGAGGATTTGGCCCACCTGCGGCGGGCTCGGGACCTGATGGACCGGGAGTACTCGCGACCGCTGGACGTGCCCGCGATGGCGCGGGCCGCGTTGATGTCGCCCGCCCACTTCTCGCGGCGGTTCCGGGCCGAGTACGGCGAAACGCCGTACAACTACCTGATGACCCGGCGGATCGAGC
>JBDSAJ010000661.1:0-19102 GCA_039922235.1 Umezawaea sp. | reverse complement strand
GTACGGGGTGCCGTCGGGCTTCAGGGTGCCGCTGGCGTTGTCGTAGTCGATGACCACGTCGGACGCGCGGCCCGTGGAACCGCGCAGGACGAGTCCGGTCTTGCTCGCGGGCACCTTGATGACCTCGCGGTAGACGCCCGGCTGGAGCGTGATCACGGCTCCGGCGGGTGCGGCGTCGATCGCCGACTGCACGGTCGCGAAAGCGCCGATGCCTGCCACCGAGATGCCGGTGGGCTGTGCTCCGGCCTGCAGGTGCGCGATCCGGTGCGCGGGCTCCAGCCCCCGGTTCAGCGTCGGCGTCCAGCCCGCGTCGGTGCCCAGCACCTTGGTCGGGTTGGCGGTGTTGAAGGCGGCCAGCAGGCTGGTCGGCCTGCCGTCGACCAGGGTGCCGCGCTCGGTCATCGCCGTGCCGCCCCAGTTGTAGACGGCCTGCTCGGGCTTCGCCCCGTCGCGGAACCGGAAGTAGTTGTTCTGCGCGTAGATCGCCGACTGGATGCCGACGCCCCAGCTGTAGACGTGGTCCGCGTGCGCCTCGTAGAGGTTGTTGTAGACGTGCACCTGGCCGAAGCGGACCCGCGGCGAGCGCTCCTCGGTGTCGCGGAAGATGTTGTGGTGCACCGACACCCGCAGCTTGCCGGGGTCGACGGTGGAGGTGTTGGACGAGCCGATCAGCATCGTCTTGGCGTGGTCGGCGAACAGGTTGCGCGACGCGGTGACCAGGTCGGAGGCCGACGTGATGTCGAGCTGGCCGTCGTGCCGCTGGTACGGCCGGTCGAAGTAGACCGGTGCGGCGCTGTCCGGGTTCGGCTGGTCGGTGAACGTGTTCCCGTCGACCCACACGTGCGTCGCCTTCTGCAGGGACACCGAGTCGTACAGCGAGTTCCAGTTGCCGGGAGCCAGGCCGGGGGAGTTGTCGTTCGGGTCCCACCGGGGGAAGCAGTCGCTGGTGTCGCGGAAGGTCAGGTTGCGGACGATCACGTTGTCGACACCGTGGATCCGCAGGTTGCCGCCGGTGATCCCGGCGCCCTTCCCGAGTCCGACGATGGTCGTGTTCGAGGTGACTGCCAGCCCGATCGTGGCGCCCTGCTTGGTCGCCGACGCGGCGCGGGCGTCCTCCAGCGGACCTGACGGGTCCTTGTCCCGGCCCCAGACGGCCGGGTCGTAGGCCGCCAGGTACGCCTCCAGCGTGTAGCCGTCGACCGCGAAGTCCTCGCAGCGCAACGGGTTCCCGGCGGCGTCGGTGTTGGCGTCGATGACCCCGGCGATCTGGACGATCTTCGGCGCGGGGTCGGCGAGCGCGGCCGCGAGTTCGACGCGGTTCCGCACGGTGTGCACGTGCTCCGCCGTGGCCGTCGAGCCGCCCGTGGTGCCCGTGCCGCTGGACGCCCAGCCGTCGCCCGACCGCAGCACCTGCCTGCCGAGGTCGAAACCGGACGCCTGCGCCGTAGGCGCGGCCACCGCTAATGCGCTCATTGTCGACAGCACGAGCGCATACCTCATCAACCGCATGGCGGTGTGCCTTTCCTGGTGGTTACGGGGGTCTCCACGACCCGTTCGAGAGGTATTTCCGGTAGTGGTGATTCATGAATGTGAACGCCGTCCAGACTGGTGAAACGAATATTACGAATGTGTGTGCTACGCGTCAATGAATTAGGTCCCGAATCAGGGATGTTCGATAATTCGACAATTCATTCGATTTCATTCGAATCGAACGGGGTCGAACGGGTTCAGCGGGCCGGTACCCCGTGCGCTGTCAGGCGTCCGTCAGGGTGAAACCGTCTTTCGGACGTGCCGCCAGTTACCAGTGGGGGCTTACGGTCGTGCCTGGTCGGGCCGTAGCCTTCGGTAGACCAATCACTGGGTACTCACCGGTAGCGAGGGGCGGGCGTGGTCACGATCGCCGATGTGGCTCGGCATGCCGGAGTCGCGCCGAGCACTGTTTCCTATGTCCTCACGGGCAGGCGGTCGATTTCGGCCGCTACCAAGGAGCGGGTGAACGCCAGCGTTCGACAACTCGGGTACCGCGAGTCGGTGCCCACGCGTACTCCGAACGGGGCAGCGGCCGGGGTGCTGGCGATGGTGCTCCCGTTGCGGGAGGGCATGAACCTGCCCGTGGTCACGCAGTTCGTGATCGCGGTCGCGAGCGCGGCCCGGCGGCACGGCCAGGACGTGCTGCTGCTGACCGCGGACGAGGGAGCCGACGGCGTGCGGCGGGTCGCCGAGAGCGGCCGGGTCGACGGGCTGATCGTGATGGACGTGGAGATGTACGACGAACGGGTGCCGGTGCTGCTCGAACTGGACCAGCCGTCCGTCCTCATCGGGGTGCCGGCCGACGCCACCGGACTCACCTGCGTGGACTTGGACTTCGCCGCTGCGGGCGCGCGGGGCGTCGACCACCTGGCCGACCTCGGGCACCGCTACCTCGGCCTGCTGGGCGCGCCGAGATCGGTGTACCGCAGGGATACCGGGTTCGCCCACCGGGCCATGGCGGGTTTCAGCGCGGCGGCCATGCGGCGCGGCCTCGCGGTCACGTCCTCACCGGTCGAGCACGACCCGATCTCGGTGCGCCGGGTGGTCACGGAGCTGCTCCGCGACCACCCGGCGCTCACCGGACTGGTGGTGCACAACGAGACCGCGCTGCCGCTGGTGGTCGAGGTGCTGCGGTCGCTCGGCCGCCGGGTCCCCGAGGACATCGCCGTCGTCGCGCTCTGCCCGGACGACGTGGCCGAGCGGTTCGCCCCGCCGCTCACGTCGGTCAACGTCCCGGCGGACGAACTCGGCCACGAGGCCGTGGCGTTGTTGCGGCGCAAGCTCGACGGCGAGCCGACGCCGGGGCTCACGCTGCTGAGGCCGAGGCTGACGGATCGGGCCAGCGCCGACCGCAGGCCGCCCGGCCGGTTCTGAGCACGTCGGCTTGGCCGGGGGCGTCGGCAGGGAGGTGACGACAGCGGCAGGTGGAGCTGTCAGCCCCGGTGGTCCACCGCGGCCCGGTCCCGCTTGCCCTCCCAGCCGATGATGACCTTGCTCGCGAGGCGGAGGCCCTGCCGGGCGCTCAGGTCGGGCAGGTACGCCCGGCTCACCGCGTTCGCGATGCGGGGGAGTGCGGCGGAATCGGGGTAGGCCATGAACATCGGGTGGTAGACCGGCTGGAACTTGGCCTTGAACGCGAACAGGGACCGGAAGCCGTACACCGGTTCCAGCACCCGGCCGGTGAAGTCCAGCACCCGCTGGAGGCCGTGCGGCCGCTCGCCGCGGTCCAGCCGTGCCAGTGGAGCGCCGGACAGGCTCAGGAACCGCGCGCCCTCCTCCCGCAGCGTCGTCGCCGCCGAGGCGATCAGGAACTCCATCGAACCGCGGAACCCGTCCGACCGGCGCCGCATGAAGTCCAGCGTCCAGCCCGCGACCTCGCCGTCGCGGTAGACCGGCAGCCAGCTCGTGATGCCGTGGACCGTGCGGTCGGCGTCCACCGCGATCAGGCACCGCACGCCGTCGCCGGACAGTTCCTCGATCCCGCCGAGGGTGAACCCCATCTCCGGCAGGCCCTTGTCCGCCACCCACTCCTCGGAGATGGCCCGGACCTGGTCGGTCAGCGCGTGCGGCGCGTCGGGGTAGCTCCACCACTCGGCGGTGACGCCCGCCTTCGCCGCCTTGTTCAGCGCGGTCCGCACGTCCTGCCACTTCTTGCCGGTGAAAGCCAGGTCCGCCAACGGGATCACGGTGTCCTCGGCGACCTGGACGGTGCTCCACCCGTGCGCGTCGACGGAGTCCCGCAGCTCCTGGCCGATGCTGTAGAGGCACGGCGTCCACCCCTGGTGGCCGCAGAACTCGGCGAAGCCGAGCACCGCTTCCCGCCGCGCGTCGGGTGGGCCGATCGGGTCGCCGACGGTGAGCGCGATCGTCGCCACCACCCGGTAGGCGATCACCGCCCGGCCGTCGTCGGTGAACCAGTGGTGGTTGCCGCGCCAGGTCGTCATGTACGACAGGGACGAACCGCCGTGGCGCAGCACCAGTTCGCGCGCCCGTGACGCCGCGGTCGCCTCGTCGGAGTGCCGGGCCCGCCACGAGGCCTGGAGCATCGCGGCCAGCACGACGCCCCAGAAGACGACGCCGGTGTACTCGAACAGCCACGTCGCGACCAGGTCGTCCGCGCTGAACCGCATGGGCAGCAGGCCGAGGTAGCCGGGCGGCAGGAACCGGGCGGGCAGGTCCGCCACCAGGTCGCCGAACCCCGGCGCGGGGGTGAACTGGTCGCGCACCAGGTAACCGCCGCCGACGTACAGACCGCTGAGCCCCAGCAACCCGCCCATCGTCAGCGTCCAGAACCGGCGCACCGGCGTGACCAGTGGGAAGTGGTCGCGGGTCAGCAGGAGCACGACCACGATCGCGACCGGCAGCAGGAACGGCAGGCCGTACTCCACGACCATGTCGGGCGTCACCGACCCCTCGGCGCCCTGCACCAGTTCCACCACGTACCAGCCGAGCAGCCCCGCCATCGCCAGGTTGCCCACGAGCGCGCCCCACCACGCGAACCGCCTGCCCCGGCGCAGGCCCTCGGCCAGCGCCAGCAGGACCAGTGCGGGCAGCACCGACATGACCATCGACGGGAACCGCCCGTAGGACGCCTGGACCGTCGCGCTGCGGCACAGCTCGACCATGTCCGGCTCCGCGCAGTACGCCGTCACCGTGTCCGCGTCGGGCTGCGGCACCGCGAGGACGTCGGCGAACCAGGCCAGTGGCCCGTTCGCGTACGGCGACAGCAGTGCCACGACCGGGCCGAGCGCGGAGGCCGTGAGCAGCAGCGCCACCAGCACCCGCGTCTCCTCGTGCGACGGGGCCGAGAGCGCGGACCCCCGGCGGACGGCGACGAAGCCGACCAGCAGCCCGGCGAGCCCGCCCGCCAGTCGCAGCACGTCCTCCAGGTAGCCGGAGTACAGCGCCAGCACGAGCAGCCCGATGACCAGCAGCAGCCGCACTCGCCGCCGCCAGTGCGCGGGCAACCGGTAGCTCAGCGCCAGCGCCAGGCCCACCACGCCCGCCGACGGCGCGACCGCCACGTCGCCGTCCAGCGACGACAGCCACTCCCACTCCGTGGCCGCGCCGAGCCGGACGACCGCCGCACCCGCGAAGCAGCCGAGCACGTGCATGCCTGCGAACAGCAGCGCGGCGCGGACCGAGCCGAACTCGCGCTCCGCGATCGGGCCGAACACGGCCAGCAGCGCGGTCGTGCCGAGGTAGCCCAGCGCGTTCATGCACCACAGCGCCGACCCGAGGACCGTCAACGGCGCGGAGGCCGCGCCGAACCCCACCTGGGCCAGCAGGTCGTCCGACGGCCCAGAGACCAGGCTGCCGGTGGCCGCGCCGATGCCCCAGAGCAGCGCGAGCAGCGCCGACGTGAACGGGGCCCGGCGGATCAGCCGCCCAAGCCCGTGCGCTCCCCGAGCCAGGGCAGCGCGTCGACCAGCCCCGGTCGCCACACCCTCCAGTCGTGCGCGCCGGGCAGTTCCCTCCAGCGCACGTCCATCCCCGCCCGAAGACATGCCTCGTACACCTCTCGATCGTCGTTGCGGTAGGTGGCGTCGTCCCGGCCCGCGACGACCATCCCCTGCGTGTCGGGGAAGCGGGTGCGCGCCAGCACGTCCAGCGGGTTTACCAGGCGGAACGCGTCCTGGTCACCGCCGAACGCCGCCCGGACGGTGTCCGCGCGGGTGCCGAGCGTCGGCTCGCGCTGGCCGGACACGTCGATGAACCGCGGGTAGACCTCGGGAGCCCGCACGGCGAGCTGGAACGAGCAGGTGCCGCCCTGCGAGAAGCCGGCGATCGTCCACGCGCCGCGCGACTCGTCGACCTGCAGGCGGGCCTTGATCCAGCCCGGCACGTCGTGCGCCAGGTAGGTCTCGACCCGGCCGAGCTTGGAGTCGAGGCACATCGGGTTCGCCGTGGTGGAGCCCAGCTGGTCCGGCACGACGACGATCGGCGCGAGGCCGTGGTGCCGCTGGGCGTAGGCGTCCAGGTGCCGCTCCAGCTCACCGGCGTCGAACCAGTCGTGGGGCGAGCCGGGCTGGCCGGACAGCAGGACCAGCACGGGCAGCCGGGGCCGGGGCGTGGCGGCGTAGGCGGGCGGCAGGTAGACCAGCGCGGGTCGCGGGAGGTACCCGGTGCTCGACGGGATCGGCGTCTCGGACACCGTCCCGTGCGCGGGCAAGTCGGCGGGTGGCGTCCACACGTCGGCCAGTACCTTCCCCGCGGGCACCGGCACCACGTCGGCAGCGGGCTTCGCGGCGACGTCGAACGGGACCGTGTGCGTCTTCCCCAGCGCCGTGCGCAGCGTCGTGTACTGGCCGAAGTGCTGGTTGATCCCCGACAGCGCGCTCACCAGCAGCACCAGCACCGCCAGCACGCCGAGCACCCGGCCCGGCCACCCCGCGTGCCGCCACCGGGCCACCGCCAGCACGACGCCGAGCACGGTCACCCCGAGCCACGCGGGCACCACCGCGGGGAGCGGTTCGGGGAACGGTCGCCACACCAGGTCCACCGCCAGCGCGACCCCGACGGCCAGCAGCCCGCAGGCCAGCGCGCTGACCGGGACGACCCGCGTCCACCACGTTCGCCGCCGTGCGCCGACGAGGTAGAGCCCCGCCGCCGCGCCGCAGGCGGCGACGACCACGGGAACCGGCCCGCTGATCAAGGAAAGCTCGAACGGGCTGGTCATCACGGTCCTGTCGAGGTCGGTGGAGTCCTGTTGAGCCTCCCGCCCACCGGCGGGCCGCGCATCGGTCGACGGGCTTGTCCGGGTCAGTCCCAGGTCTGATCCCGAATCATCGTCAGGACGGACAACGCGGGCGCGTCCCGCCGCGAAGTGCGGTCCACGGTGGTCGGCACTAGGTTCGGGGCATGGGGACCGAGCAGGCCGAAGCGGCCAAGAGCGAGACCATCACCGGCCGTCAGGAAGTTCGCGACGACGCCGTGCTCGTGGTCGTGAGCGGCGAGGTGGACGTCGCCACCGCGCCCAAGCTGCGCGAATGGCTGGACCAGGCGTTCGAGGAGAAGAAGAAGTACGTCGTGCTCGACCTCATCGGCGTGGAGTTCTTCGGTTCCGTCGGCCTGGCCCTGCTGGTCGAGTACAACGGCCGCGGCGAGGCCGAGGGGATCGAACTGCGCACGGTGGCACCGGCCAGGGCGGTAGCCGGCCCGATCTACCTCACGACCCTCGACAAGGTGCTCAAGCTCTACCCCGACACCGCGGGAGCACTGGCCGCGGGCTGACGGTCACCGCACTAGCCGAACACCGCCAGCGAGATCCGCGACGGGTGCTCGGGGTCGTGGAAGACCTCGAAGCGGCACGGGACCGTCGCGACCGCGTCGGCGCTCGGAGCGTCGGTGCCGTGGTTGCGCGCGAACCGGGGGAACGCGCCGCCCGCGACCTGGACCCGCAGCCGGTGGCCTCGCCGGAACCGGTACGCCGTCGGGTCCAGCACCACCTCGGCCACCACGACCCCGTCGACGGCTGACAGGCGCAGGACGCCGTCGGTCACGTTGAGCGAGAGGCCCTTGCGGTCCACGTCGCACAGCCGCACGAACACGTCGGCGTGCGGGACGGAGGTGCGGACGTGGATCGCCGCAGACACCTCGCCGATGACGTCGAGGTCGTGCTCCAGCGGAGACCGGTGTAGACGAGGACGTCGGCGCGCGCTTCCACGGCCCGGTTGTCGTGCTGCTTGGCCTCACCGCTGAGCATCGGCCCGCCGACCGTCGGCGTCGGGTCGGTCGGGTCGTAGGTGAAGCGGTCGGGCGGTGAGTCGTCGGGCTCGTCGTCGGCCGGACCGCCCGCCGACCGGAGGTGCAGGGCCTGCGGCTTCGACTCCTCCGGTGGCCATCGCTCGAAGTCCAACCAGCGGTCCGCGACCTGGAGGAAGATCCGCACGAGCGGGCGGTGCAACTGGGCGCGGTCGTCGAGCAGGTGCGCCGCCAGCCACGACGCCTGGTCGGCGATCATCGACCGGAAACGCGGCCGGGATCCTCGCGAAGATGCCTGGGCAACGGGACTCTGAAGCTGTAGCGCAGTCCCTGCGCCACGACCCCGCAGTGAGCGACCTCTACATCACGGCTGTCGTCGCCCGCGTGTGCGGTCTCGACTGGGAGACGGCACAGCACGTTTCCGTTGCTCCGCAAAACTTTCCGAACCCGCGCTTGGTCGCCGGACGGTTCGCACGCGAGGTGGTCAACCCTCGTGACGCGGGCGCACGGTGGTGCTCCGCAGCAATGCTTCAACGCCTCAGCCCGATGATCGGAAGGCAAACACACGTGATCGTGATCGACGTTCGTGATGGTGAATTGATGGAAACACTGACTCGCGAAGCCAAGGAACGAGGCATCACCAACGCCGCGATCGTGAGTCTGATCGGTGGCGTTGATCGCTTCACCATCTCGACCATGCCGGAAGACGATGCCACGGCGGATGTGATCACCGATTACGTGGTTCCCGCAGAGATGCATGGTGGCGGTGAATTCATGGACGGGGTTCCTCACGTTCACGCCACGATGGCCGTAGCGGGTGATCGCGGATTGGCCGGGCACCTTCACGCGGCACACATCGGAACGTGGTTTGCGCGCGCCTATGTGCTGCCCTTCTGACCCCACTGCAGGCGGTCCGAGATACCTCAAGACCGTTGTACCTGGGTCGGGTCATCGGCCGCCTGACGACCGCATCGGTCGCAGTACCACGCCGACCAGTCGGTCCGTGGTGATCGGGCCGAAGTGCCGTGAGTCGAAGGAGTGGTCCGGGTTGTCGCCGTGGACCGACAGGTGCCCGGCGGGCAGGCCATCGCCCGGCACGGCGACAGCCCGCTTCACGATCCACCCGGCGCGCAGCGCGAGCGCCTGCTCCCGTGCCTCGGCGAACACCACGCAGTCGCCGCGCCGCACCGTCCGGGTGCGGCGGACCAGCAGTCGCTCGCCGGGCTGGTAGGTCGGGGTCATGCTCTCGCCCCGCACGGTGACCACCACGTACCGGCCGCGCAACCAGACGAGCGCCGCCATGGCCAACCCCGCCGCGATGGCCGCGGCGATCACGACGGCCGTCCCGCGGTGACCGAGCTGCCGAGCACCGCACTGTCGAGCACCGCGCCGAGGAGCGGTGCCGTCGGGCTGGTGTAGCCGGACGCCTGGAGGGTGAACAGGCGGGCGTAGATGCCGCCGCTGGTCAGCAGTTCGACGTGCGTGCCCTGCTCGGCGACGACCCCGTCGGCCAGCACGGCGATCCGGTCCGCGTCCCGGATCGTCCCCAGGCGGTGGGAGATCAGCAGGCTGGTCCGCCCGGCGCGGATCTCCCGCAGCCTGCTGTGCACCTCGTGCTCCGCTTCGGCGTCCAGCCCGGCGCTCGGCTCGTCGAGGACCATCAGGTCCCGCTCGTCCCGCAGGAACGCGCGGGCCAGTGCGAGGCGTTGCCACTGGCCGCCGGACAGCACCACCCCGGTCTGCGGTTCCTCGTCCTCGGACAGCGTGAGGAACGCCCGTGACAGCAACGTCCGGTAGCCGAGCGGGAGTGCCGCGACGGCTTCGTGCACACCGGCTCGTCGGGCGGCGGCCTCGACCCGCGACGGGTCGTCCAGCGCGGTCAGGTCACCGACGGCGACGTTGTCGTGCGCGTCGAACTCGTAGCACATGAAGTCCTGGAACACCGCGCCGATCCGGTCGCGCAGCTCGCTGGTCGGCACGTCCCGGATGTCGACGCCGTCCCAGCGGATCGAGCCGCGGGTGGGGTCGTAGAACCGGCACAGCAGCTTCACCAGGGTGCTCTTGCCGCTGCCGTTGTGTCCGACGAGCGCCAGGGTCTCGCCGTGCGGGATGAAGAGGTCGACCCCGCGCAGCACCCACGGGTGCTCGTCGGAGTAGCGGAACCAGACGTCGCGCAGCTCGATCCCCCTGCGCAGGGCCGGGAGCGCGGTCGGCACCGACGGGGAGGGGAGATCAGGGCCCGCGCTCATCACGGTGGTGTAGTGGCAGAAGACCAGCAGGTGCTGGTGCAGCCGGGCGGTGCCGCCGACGATCCCGTCGATCGACCCCTGCACGCCCGCGACCGCGGCGACGAACATGGCCACGTCACCGATCGAGACCTGGCCGCCCTTGGCGGCGAGCAGCACCCAGACCAGCCCGGCGCCCGCGATGACCGCGGCGAGCACGACCAGTGCCCCCTGCACCACCAGTTCGCGGCGGTCCATCCGGCGGCGGGCGGCGTGGGTCGCCCGCATCTCCTGGTTCATCCGCCCGCGCAGGAACCCGCCGAGCCCGAGCAGCCGGATCTCCTTCGCCGCGTCGACCGAGCCGAGCAGCCTGGTGTAGAAGAACTCCCGCCGCAGGGCGGGCCCGATCTGCCACATCATCGCCGCCCGGTAGCGCGACAGGCGCAGCTCCAGCAGGAGCGCGGGCACCGCGGCGGCGAGTACCACCACGGTGAACCACGGGTTGATCACCGCCAGCGAGCCGACGAAACCCACCAGCGTCACCGCCGCGCGACCCGCGCCGAACGCCGAGTCGACGAGCTGGCCGGGGCTGCTCGCGCTCTGCTCCGCCAGCCGCAGCCGGTCGAGGAACACCGGGTCCTCGAACCGGGCCAGTCCGGCGAACCGCTCGACGGCGGCGAACAGCTCGTCCTTGGCCAACAGGCCGGCCCGCCGGTCCAGCTCGGCCCGCAGGTACTGGCCGACCTGCGGGCCGACCGCGCCGAGCAGGCCCGCGGCCGCCAAGCCGACGGACAGCGCGATGAGGACGCCGAGCGGTCCAGGGGTCACCAGTTCGTCGAGCGCGAGCTTGGTGAACCAGGCGACGGCGATCGGCGTCACCGCGCCGACCAGCGTGACCACGAGGAACCCCAGCAGGTGGAGCGGGGCCGCGCGCCAGACCAGCGCCGTGATCCGCGCCGCGGCCCTGGCCATGCCCCTGCGGCGGGTCGGAGCGCTCATGCCGAGACCGGGAGCCGGAAGAAGTCGAGCGAGGAGTAGGACACCTTGCCGTCCGCGACGACGGCGAACGACGGGAACGCGTGCACCCCGTACGCCTCGGTCACCGGGATGTCGACGGACTCGACCACCACCGTGGCCACCGGCGACAGGGCCGCGACGAGTTCGGCGGGATCGGCGAGCCTGCCGTCGACGACCACCACGGTTCGCGACCGGTCCTGCGCCGAGGCCCAGCTGGTCAGTGCGGGGAGCTGGTCCTTGCAGCTCGGGCAGTCGGCGGTCAGGAACACCGCGACGTGGTCGGCGGGCAACAGGTCGAGGGAGATCGGCGCGCCGTCGACGGCGGTCGCGGTGACCGACCCGACCTCCTTGCCCACGCTGGGGAGGTCGCCCGCGATGGCCGGCCCCATCGGTGCGGCGCCGCCGCGGCTCAGCAGGTCCTCCAGCGTCGTGGTGTGCTCGCGCAGCCGCCGCACGACGCCCAAGGTCAACAACAGGTCCAGTGCGCACAGTGCGCCGAGCAGGATCACCGCGACGGTCAGCACGAACATCAGGTCCGCCTCATCGGGAGTTGGGGGGTGAACAGGTCGATCACGTCGTCGAGCCGGACGACGAGCAGGGCGATGACGGCGGCCGCGGCACCCGCGACGGCCAGGCCCGCCGGGTCGGCGCTGCCGACCGGTCCGATCAGGAGACCGGTGGCGGCCACCAGGAACAGGCAGGCGTTGCGGACGAGGTGCCTGGTGCCGAGCGGCGTCGACGACGCCCCGAAGCACCGGCAGGACGTGCGGACGCCGCGGCGGACCGTCGCCGCGATGCCGTACCCGAACGCGGCCATCAGCACCACGGCCAGGCCGAGCCCGATCCACCCTGCGCCGGGGACGAGCAGGAGGAGGACGACGGACGCCTCAGCGGCCACGACCACACCGCCGACCACCCTGGCGGCGGCGTGGCTGATCGCGCCGATCGGGAAGGCAGCGATGAGCAGCACCCGCGTGGTGCCGGCGAATTCCCGGAACGCCGTCCGCCCGCGCAGCTTGCCGATCACCGATACCCCGCACACCAGTCCGACCAGGCAACGGCAGGCGAAGCTGAGGTAGTCCATCGGTCCTCTCCCCCCTCGGGGGCTGGTGGCACCCAATGAGGTGCCACCAGCCGGTTTCAGCAGGTCAGCAGCGGACGCCCAGCGCGTAGCACGGGGTGCACTCCCCGCCGTGCTCGACGTCGCGGCGCCACTGGCCCAACTCCCAGAAGACCCCGTTCCAGCCGCAGCAGTAGACGTACGCGCCGCAGGCGGCGTCAGCCTTGGCCTTGGGGACGACCTTCCCCAGCATCCGGTCGCTGATCCGGGTGACCCGGTCGGTGAGGTTCTTGACCATGAAGACGGTCCCTCCTTGTGTGCGTGGGACGGGCGAGCCGTCCCGGACGACGGGAACGCTCCCGCACGGCCGCACAGGCAACGCACATGTCGCGCACACGTCCCACGTTCAGCGGCCGGTCGGCATCCGGCCGTTCCCGGAAGGACTCGGCCCCAACTCGATGTGGTTTCGGTTCGGTCACGTTGTTAACGCTCATCCGGGAACCTGTTTGTAACAACCCGCTGTCACTTGGGGTTATCTGGACCGATCAGTCATTGACAACGACCGGGCAGGCCTGAATGTTAGCGATAACACTTGCATAGGTGCGATGTTGCACCCGTTGTCGGAAGAGGCCCCGATGTCGTGGACTCACAGCGCACGCCTGTTGGCGCGTGCCGTCGTGGTCGTCCTAGTGACGACCGCGATCACCGTTCCACCCGCTGCTGGCGCCGCCACGGACCTGCTGGTCCACTACGCGCTGGAGCAGACGTCGGGGACGGTGGTCACGGACAGCTCCGGCAACGGCCGTGATGCCGCGCTCGTGGGCGGTGGCACCTGGAACGGGGCCGAAGGGCTGAAGCTGGACGGGACCTCCGGTCACGTGAAGCTGCCCGACGACCTGATGCGCGGCCTCTCGGCGATCAGCGTCTCGACGCAGGTGCGGCTGGACGCGGCACAGGCCACGCCGTACTTCCTGTGGGGCATGGGCAACACCGGGGCGGACGGCGTCGGCAACGGCTACCTGTTCAGCACCGGCGACGGGTACCGCGCCGCCATCACCACCGGCAACTGGTCGGGTGAGCAGGTGGTCGCCGGCCCGAGCGCGATCCCTCGCGCCCGCTGGGTCACCGCGACCTACACCCTCGGCGACGGCACGGCGATCCTCTACC
This sequence comes from Umezawaea sp., assembly GCA_039922235.1. Classification (GTDB taxonomy): domain Bacteria; phylum Actinomycetota; class Actinomycetes; order Mycobacteriales; family Pseudonocardiaceae; genus Umezawaea. Next base: position 5,899 of record JBDSAJ010000661.1, on the reverse strand, counting down.
TCGACGGCGTCGAGGTGGCCCGCAAGACCGGCGTCACCACGACACCCGGCCAGATCGGTGCGGGCACCACCCGCGCCAACTACCTCGGCCGCTCGGTCTACTCGGCCGACCGGTACCTGTCGGGCAGCGTGCGGGACTTCCGCGTCTACAACCGCGCGCTGACCGCAGCGGAGGCCGCGGCGCTGAGCGGGACGACGGACGAGCAGCGCGTGGCCCGCGACGTCGCAGCCCTGTCGCTGGGCGACACCTCGGCCGTGACGCAGTCGCTGACCCTGCCCGCCAAGGGCCCCAACGGTTCCACCATCACCTGGACGTCCAGCGCGCCGAAGCTCGTGGCCGCCGACGGCACCGTGACCCGCCCCGCTCCCGGCACCGCCGACGGGAAGGCGACCCTGACCGCGAAGGTCGCCTCCGGCGCGGTCACCGCCACGAAGGCCTTCGACGTCGTGGTGAAGGCCCAGCTGACCTCCGCCCAACTGCTCGCCCAGGCCGTCGACGCGCTCACGGTCGTGAACGCCGACGACGTGCGCGGCAACCTCACCCTGCCGACGACCGGCCTGAACGGCACGACGGTCACCTGGGCGTCGAACAACACCAAGGTGATCACGACGGCAGGCGTGGTGACCCGCCCGGCGACCAAGCCAGCCTCGGTCCAGCTCACCGCGACGGTGCGGCTCGGCAACACCTCGGCCAAGCGCAAGTTCGACGTGACGGTGCGCCAGCGCCCGGCAGCGGAACCCATGCAGGGCTACGCGTTCGCCTACTTCACCGGCAACACCAAGGCAGGCGAGAACATCTACTTCGCCGCCAGCCGCGGCAACAACGCACTCCAGTGGGACGAGGTGAACGGCGGCAAGGCCGCACTCACCTCGACGATGGGGGAGAAGGGCCTGCGCGACCCGTTCCTGATCCGCTCGCCCGAAGGTGACAAGTTCTTCCTCATCGCCACCGACCTGTCCATCGGCGGCGGCACCTCCTGGGACACCTCCCAGCGCCAGGGCAGCCGCTACATCGAGGTGTGGGAGTCCACCGACCTCGTGACGTGGTCCGAGCAGCGGCACGTGCTGGTGTCCCCGGAGACGGCGGGCAACACCTGGGCGCCGGAGGCGTACTGGTCGCCGGAACTGGGCGCCTACGTCGTGTACTGGGCCTCGAAGATCTACGCGGCCAACGACCCGCAGCACACCGGCAACACCTACAACCGGATGCTCTACGCCACCACGCGTGACTTCCGCACGTTCAGCCCGACCAAGACCTGGCAGGACTTCGGGTCGTCGCGCATCGACTCCACGGTGATCTCCGACGGTGGCACGTACTACCGGTTCACCAAGGACGAGGGCGGGGTCACCGGCTGCTCGGACATCATCCAGGAGCGCAACGCCAGCCTCACCGAGGCCGACGACGTGACCGTGCCGGGCTGGGACCCGAAGCACCCCGCGTGGGAGACCACGGCGTCCTGCATCGGCCGCGCTGCGGGCACCTCCGCCGTGGAGGGGCCGACGGTGTTCGCCGCCAACCCCGGTGACACCTCGGGTTCGAAGTACTACCTGTTCGTCGACGAGTACGGCGGCCGCGGCTACATCCCGCTGGGCAGCCAGAGCCTGGCCACGCCGTCGTGGCGCGTGCCCGCGAGCTACCACCTGCCCGCGAGCCCCCGACACGGCACCGTGATCCCGGTGAGCGCACGGGAGCTGGCCGCGCTGCGGCAGGAACCCGACGCGCTCAAGGCGAACTCCTCGGGTCTCGTCGCCTCCTACCCCGGTGCCGTCAACGGCACGCACCTCACCGACTCCTCCGGCAACGGCAACGACGCGACCGTCGTCAACGGCGCCTCCACCGTGGACGGAGCGCTGAAGTTCGACGGCGCGGACGACCACGTGAAGCTGCCCGACAACATGATGGCGCGCCTGGACTCGGTGAGCGTCGCGGCCGAGGTGTGGATCGACCCCGCGCAGCCCAAGCCGTACTTCCTGTGGGGCATGGGCAACACCGCCTCCGACGGGACCGGCAACGGCTACCTGTTCGCCACCGGCGACGAGTACCGCGCGTCCATCTCGCCCGGCAACTGGACCGGCGAGCAGACCGTGAAGCAGAACAAGGCGCTCGGTCGCGGCGCGTGGCACCAGGTGACCTACACGCTCTCCGGCAGCACGGCGAAGCTGTGGCTCGACGGCGTGGAAGTCGCCCGCAAGGACGACGTCACCGTCCGGCCGCGCGACATCGGCGGCGGTCGCACCACGGCCAACTACCTCGGCCGGTCCCTCTACTCCGCGGACCGCTACTTCCAGGGCAAGATGCGCAACATCTCGGTCTGGAACCGGGAACTGACCGGCGCGCAGGTCGGCGCGCTGCCCGGCAACGCCACCCGCATCACCGGCGTCACCCTCGACTCGCTCAAGGTTCCGGCGATCATCGACGGCGACGCGGGAACCGTCGTGCTGCCGGTCAAGCCGGGCACGGACGTGCGCAAGCTCGCCCCCAAGTTCACCATCGGGGCGAACAGCCGGATCAACCCCGCGAGCGGCTGGACCCGCGACTTCACCAAGCCGCAGACCTACACCGTGCGGGCCACCGACGGCAGCACGCGCACGTGGACGGTCAGCGCGGTGGTGATGGGTTCACCGGTGCTGCCGGGCTTCAACGCCGACCCGAACATCGTGCGGTTCGGCGACACCTACTACATCTACGCCACGACCGACGGCCTGCCCGGCTGGTCCAGTTCGAAGTTCACCGTGTGGTCGTCGAAGAACCTGCGCGACTGGACCGAGCACCCGACGATCCTGGACCTCGGCCCGGACGTGAAGTGGGCTGACGCCAACGCGTGGGCTCCCACGGCGACGGAGAAGAACGGCAAGTACTACTTCTACTTCTCCGCGCAGCAGAGCATCGGCGTCGCGGTCTCCGACAGTCCACTCGGGCCGTTCGTGGACTCCGGCAAGCCGTTCGTGGACAAGGCGAACTACCAGGGCAGGCAGCAGATCGACCCGGCGGTGTTCACCGACGACGACGGGAAGTCCTACCTGTACTGGGGCAACGGGGCCGCCTACGTGGTGCCGCTCAACGCCGACATGGTGTCCTACGACCAGTCGAAGGTGAAGCAGATCAACGGCCTCACCGACTTCCGCGAGGGCATGTTCATGACCAAGCGGAACGGCACGTACCACCTGACGTGGTCGGTCGACGACACGGGATCGGAGAACTACCGCGTCGGCTACGCCGTGGTGTCCGACCCGTTGGCCACCACCGTGCAGAACAAGGGCCTGATCCTGTCCAAGCGGCCCGAACTCGGCATCCTGGGCACCGGTCACCACTCCATCGTCCAGGTGCCCGAGACCGGTGAGTGGTACATCGCCTACCACCGCTTCGGCATCCCCGGCGGCGACGGCACCCACCGCGAGACCACCATCGACAAGCTGGTGTTCGGCGCGGACGGCCTGATCACCCCGGTCGTGCCGACGCTGGAGAGCGTTCCCGCACTGGTGCCGATGACCGTGACCACGGCGACGGCGTGCCACTGCAACCGCCCCGAAGTGACGGTCTCGGTGCGCAACACCGGGGACACGGCCCTCCAGGTCGTCGTCAACACCCCGTGGGGCGAGAAGCAGAAGCGCAGCCTGGCAGCAGGCCAGGTCTTCGCGGCCACGTTCACCCCGCCGTCGCGGTCGTACTCGGGCAGCACCGTGACCGTCACCGCGACACCTCCTGGAGGCTCGCCGCGGACGATCACGACGAAGATCCCAGCGGCGTCCTGCGCTCCGGGCGCACTGCGCCCGGCCTGACGCCCGGAGGGACGACGAGCCCAAGCTCGTCGTCCCTCCGGGTACCCACCCTCGTCGTCCCTCCGGGCCTTGACCCGGTCGGGATCGACCAGAGTAGGAGTAGGGGTAAGACTTTCCGCCTACCCCTATAGAGCGCATAGGGTGATGCGCGCTGACGACCGGTGGGGGGATCCTCGGGTGGCGGCAGTGGTGACCGATCGGCGGCACCGCACCGCTCCACCTCAGAGGAGTGGGGTCCGTGCTCTCCATCGAACTGCTGGCGTCGGCGCGGGAGAACGGTTTCAACCTGGTCGGGCCGGGCGTGGTCTTCCTGGTCGTGATGGGTTTCGCGGTGCTGTTCATCGCCGCGCTCGTGAGCGTCCTGCGCTCGCCCCTGCCAGGTGGCATGAAGCTGGTGTGGGTGGTGTTCGCGTTCTGCGCGCCGTTCCTCGGTGGCCTGCTGTGGTTCCTGATCGGCCGCAGGAGCGGTGGTCAGGCGACCGCGTGACGGTTGCCCGCCGCCGTTGACGACCTTCGCGATATCGTTCCGGGTAACCAATCTCGCAGATGACCCGCGCGGTGCTGGTCGCTGGGTGGGGACGGGACGGAGTCGGCGAATGAGTGGTGCCGCGCGCTCGGAGACGCGGCTGCGCGTCTTGGAGGCGGTCACCGACGGCACGCTCAGGGAACTCGACCTCGACAAGCTCTTCGAGGTCCTGCTGTGGCGGGTGCGCGAACTGTTCGAGGTGGACACCGTCACCGTCCTGCTGACCGACGCCAGTGGCGGGCGGTTGGTGGCCAGGGCCGCCTCCGGTCTGGAGGAAGAGGTCTTCCAAGGCGTCCGGGTGCCCGTGGGCAGGGGTTTCGCCGGCCGGGTCGCCCAGAGCCGCGAGCCGATGCGGGTCGAGCGGGTCGACGAGTCCACGGTGGTCAACCCCCTGCTGTGGGAGCGGGGGCTCAAGGGCATGCTGGGCGTGCCGATGGTGGCGCACGGCGACCTGGTCGGCGTTCTGCACGTCGGCAGCACCGTGCCCCGCCACTTCACCGACGACGAGATCGACCTGCTGCTGGTGGTCGCCGACCGGCTCGCGATGGCGGTGAACGTGCACCGGTCCCGGTCCGAGCGGGCCGCGGCCGCCATGCTGCAGGACAGCCTCCTACCGGGCACCCTGCCCGCCACCGAGGGCTGGGAGCTGGCTGCGCGCTACGTCCCCGGCACCGACAGCGGTGTCGGCGGTGACTGGTACGACGTCTTCGCCCTTCCAGGCGAGCGCATCGGCCTGGTGATCGGCGACGTGGTCGGCAACGGGCTGCCCGCCGCGATCGTGATGGGACGGCTGCGCAGCGCGCTGCGCGCCTACGCGCTGGAATTCTCCGATCCCGCCGAGGTTCTCGGCAAGCTCGACCGCAAGGCCAGCCACTTCGACAACCCCACCATGGCCACCGTCGGCTACGCGGTCGTCGACACCGTGGCCCAGCGGATGGACCTCGCACTGGCAGGCCACCTGCGGCCCGTGCTAGCCCTGCCGGGCCAGACGTCGAGGTTCATCGACGCCCCGATCGGCCCACCCGTCGGCCACCGCCTCGGTGTCACCGGCAGGCGCGGCGCCAGCGTCGACGTGCCGCCCGGCGCACTGGTCGCCCTCTACACCGACGGCCTCGTGGAGCGCCGCGAACTGGACCTCGACGACAGGCTGGAGAAGCTCCGGCAGGTCGTCACGCCGACCACCCCCGAGGCCGCTTGCGTCCGAATCATGGCCACCCTGGTCGGCGACCGGCCCGCGGGCGACGACATCGCACTGCTGACCATCCGGCACACGGCTTAGCCACTCGCGGGGGTTCTAGGCCGCCCGCTTCCCCCGGAACGTTCGCCGGTAGGTGTCCGGTGCGACGCCGACGGACCGGTTGAAGTGCCTGCGCAAGGTGGCGGCCGTTCCCATACCGGTGCGGTCCGCGATGGTGTCGATGCCGGCGTCGGTGGTCTCCAGCAGTTCCTGGGCGCGGTGCAGGCGCTGGTTGTGCAGCCAGCGCAGTGGCGTCGTGCCCGTGGTGGCGATGAAGTGCCTGGCCAGGTTGCGGGTGCTCATGCCTGCGCGGTCGGCCAGTTCGCGGACGGTCAGCGGTTCGTGCAGGTGTTCCGT
>JBDSAJ010000660.1:0-3726 GCA_039922235.1 Umezawaea sp. | reverse complement strand
CGATCCGCTGCTCGAGACCGTAGCTGTGGTGAGGTCAGGTCGCCGGTGGGTAGGGCAGCAGGGTGGCGTTCACCGTCTCCCACGCGGTCCTGAGTTCGGCGACGAGCGCGGGTTCGTGCTGTGCGCGGTTGGCCCGTTCTCTCGGATCCGACTCCAGGTCGAACAGGACGTCCTTTCCGTTGTAGAGAGGGATCTCGGCTTCCGCGACGCGGTGGTACTTCCACTTCCCGCGGCGCAGCGCGCGTTGGGTCTCTGTGCGCCAGAAGAGGTCACGGGCCGGGACGGCCTCGCCGCGCAGGAGGTGTCCGGCGAGACTCATGCCGTCGAGCGGCAGAGCCGGTTGCACCTCGGCCACGTCGAGCACGGTCGCGGTCCAGTCCGGCGTGAACACCGGCGTCCCGCTGACCTGTCCGCCGGTGATGCGGGCGGGCCAGCGGACGATCGTCGGGACGCGGATCCCTCCTTCCAGCAGCACGCCCTTGATCCCCGAGAACGGCCACGAGTACGAGAAGCGTTCGCCTCCGTTGTCGCTGGAGAAGATCACCAGGGTGTCCTGGGCGCGACCGGAACGATCCAGTGCGGCCAGCACCTCGCCGATCGACCGGTCCAGGTCCTCGACCATCTGTGCGTACTTGGCGACGGAACCGCCGTCGAGGTGCGCCATCGCGAGGGTCTTCTGCTCGGGTGGAAGGGTGCGGAGCAGCTGTTCGAGGCGTGCGGCCTCCGCCACGTCGCCGTCGGCGATCCACGGCCAGTGCGGGGTGGTGAAGTTGAGGTTGAGCAACCACGGCTCGTGGTGCTCCCGCTGGACGAACTCCGAGGCGCGTTCGGTGAGGATCCGCGTGTAGTAGCGCAGGTCCTGGTAGGGCGTCTCGCCTTCATAGAGGTCGTAGTTCCCCTCGGTGTCGAGTTTCGAGTAGTACTCCATCGAGCCGCCGATGTTGCCGAAGAACTCCTGCCAGCCGGACTTGGTCGGGCCGGACTCCGGCAGTGGACCGCAGTGCCATTTGCCGATCATGGAGGTGGTGTAACCGTTGTGGCGCAACATGGATGCGATCGTCGGGTGGCTCGGGTCGAGGCCGGCGCCCGGTCCTTCGATGGGCTCCTGCAGGCCGGCCGGGATACGTCCCGGGTAGCGTCCGGTGTAGAGGCTCAGGCGCGTGGGTGAGCAGGTCGAGGAACCCGAGTAGCCGTCGGTGAAGCGGATTCCGCCGGCGGCTAGGCGATCGAGGTTCGGCGTCTTGATGTGCGGAGAGCCGTAACAGGACAGGTCGGCCCAGCCGAGGTCGTCGGCGAGGATGATCAGCACGTTCGGGCGCTGGGTGGTCTGTGCGAGTGCCGGCTGTGCCGACATGCCTGCGGCGAACGCGCCCACGAGGCCTCCGAAAGCGCGACGAGACAGTGACATGGTTACCTTTCAGGCGAGACGCGGAACGGTCAGAGCTGTCCCCACGCCCTGACGGCGGGCGGGGCGTAGGTGCCCTCGGTGTTGCCGGTCGGGCCGTAGACGCGGAGCATCACGGAGAAAGGACCGTCGGGGGTGGGCAACCAGTTCGCGGCCGGTGCCTGCTCCGGCTTGGTCTTGGCCGGCCAGATCGTCAGCGAGCCGTCCTCGTTGCGCTGCAGGTCGGGGGTGTAGCTCGCGACCACGTACTTGTTGGCGCTGTTGGGAACGAGCTCGACGGCGTCGGGGGTGTAGGCGGTCAGCGACCAGAACCGCTTCGCGTCCGGGATCTGGTCCTTGGCGAAGGTGATCGTGTAGAAGCCCGTCGTTCCGGTGTCCAGCGTCGCACCGATGCGGTCGGTGAAGGCCTGGTAGTACTTCGCCGCGCGAGTGTCGTTGCCGTGCTGGAGGTACGCGTTGAACGCGGCGCGGTCCAGGTAGGAGTCGCCCCACCTGCCGGCGTTGTCGAAGTGGACCCAGCGGTTGCCGTCCACGTGCGAGGTCCACCGGTCGGTGATCAGGGCGTGGGCGTCCCTGGTCGCGGACGTCATCGTGTTGAGCGGTCCGTAGTCGCCCTTCTCGGCGGCGGCGGTGGCGTCACCGAACGCGGCGTCGAAGGCCTTCTTCAGCTCCTGGTCGGAGGAGTCGAGCAGCTCGGTCGTGGGTGCGTTGACCCCGGCCTGCAACTGCGTGAGGAACTGCGTGGACCTGGCGGTGGCCGCGGTGTCGGTCATCGTCTTCATCGGCGTCGACAGCGCCTGGATGGGCAGCAGCTGGGTCTTGCCGTCGTCGGGGTTGGCGGCGTACTTCGACTGCGAGGTCAGGTGCAGGTTCGACCGGAACGCCTCCGCCTGCGCGGTCATGTTCTGCCCGGCCGAGGTGTACTTGTCCGCCCGGATGATGAACAGCGATCGCTTCAGCGGGAGTTCGACCTTGGTGGTTCCTTCGGGAATCGTGCCGCTGTAGCCCTGGGGGACGAGAGCGAAGGCGCCGTGCCCCTGAGAGGGGATCGAAGTGTCGAACACGTTGCCGAACCTGTCCAGGGTGAGCAGCGAGTACACCGTCTGCGGTTGCGGGATGGTGAGGACCTGCGGTTCCTCGGCGACGTCGACGAACGCCGAGGCGTAGAGGGTGTCGTCGTTCACGGCGACCACGACGCCGTACTCGGGTCCCATCGTGGCTGGGCCGACCAGGGTGTTCGGCCTCCCCATCGACTCCTGCGTGAAGGACATGAAGCGCGGGTAGTAGCGGATCACGTAGTCGCGGGTCGTGTCGTAGGCCGACTTGCGGTCGGCGGACGCGGTGTCCGGCTGTGACGCAGCCGCCCAACCGGCCACGGGGCCCACCACGGCGACTGCCGTGAGGGCGGCGATCGCGAGCACCGCCGTACGGGAGCGGCGTCGTGGAACGGACGGTGACGAGGGCGGGGACATCTGGCTCTCCTAGGGGTTTTCTCGATGGACTAGTTGGTATGGGCGTTTGCTCAGGCAGCAGCGGGGCCGCGGGGAGGCCTGGGCGTGCCGTACAGGCTTGTGGCCAGGGAGGCGTACGCGGACCCGGCCTGCGAGCGGATCACCGGCTGGATCTCCGCGGGCATCTTCGAGATCGTGTGCTCGACGTCCTGCGGGTCGTCCTCGTACATCTGCATCCCGAAGATGAGGGGAAGGTGCTCGGGGGCGATCCCCGTTCCCAGTTCGGTGAGGGCGCTGTCCCACTCGTCGACGCCGATGTGCTGCTGCATCAGCGGAACGACGAAGCGCTCCTCGTAGTCCATGTGGTCGAGCAGGGTCGGCAGCAACCGGTCGAGCGCGTCGGAGAGGCGATCGTTCTCGTCGGCGCCGGGGCGGTTACGGAACTCGACGAGCCGTTCGCCCACCTCCGCCAGGACGAGGTCGAGGTCGGCGTGCTGGCTTGCGACGCGGTCCACGTCGAGCTGATCGTCCGGGGTGACCCGGGCGACCAGCAGCGGCCACATGCGGGTGTCCTCGAAGTCGTGGTGGCTGTGCAGCAGCCCGGTCATGAGCCCGAGGTGTTCGGTGATCAGGACCGCCCGGTCGGCGTCGTCCGCCTGGCAGGCCCGGACGACGAGTGCCGCAAGCGAGAATTCGCGGCGGAACATCCGGTGGACGGAGGCCATCTCCTGGCCGATCGACGTGCTCTGAGCCTCAATCCACCGAGGATTGTGAGCTGAAATGCCTCCAGACATGAAAGCAGATGCCCTCTGAACTGCGATAATGGGACTTGCGACGGTTCCATCAACGCGTGAGCAAAGGACATCTGCC
>JBDSAJ010000659.1:0-6070 GCA_039922235.1 Umezawaea sp. | reverse complement strand
CCCTCCCGTCCCTCCCGTCCCTCCCGTCCCTCCCGTCCCTCCCGTGCCGATCCATATGGCGTCTGTGGCAGCGTGGTCGTTCTCACGAGCGGAATCCGACGCGGCGGCTCGTCCCCGGTAGCGGCGGCGACGACGAGCGCGGTGATCGACGTGGCCCGCCGGTCAGGTTGTTTCGCATTTCGAGGGTGACGACTCCGCACGGTGATCATGGCGGTGTGTCGGATGTGCGGTACGTATTCGTATCGCTACATTCCCGCGAATCTTCCACGCGGCGGAAACTCCTTTTTTCCGTCGGATGGAAACTTTGACGCCCTGGGAATTTACGGTAACCATGGAGGTCGGACAAGACTCCTGGAGGCAGTCATGGTGAAAGGACGAACCGGGCAGGAAGTGCCGGTCGACGGCAGGCCTCGCTTCTACCAAGTCAAGGAAGTGGCCGCGATGCTCCGCGTGTCGGAGCAGACCATCCATCGCGCGATCGACGACGGCGAGTTCCCGGCGATACGTATTCGCAACCGCAAGATCATTCCCGCTGTCGCCATCGACGAGATGGTCGAGGCGGCGCGCGCTGGCAACAAGGCCGTCGACCCTGCCGACTGGGTTGCGCCCAAGGTTGGCTGATACCCGTCGTGGCGGCCTCGACATCGCACCCTCACGCGGGTTGAGCCTGCTGAACCGGACGGACCGGTTGTCCTGGTGAGATGATCACCTCTCTTGGGCAACCACGAAGGGCCTCGTAGTTGAGGTACTCGAGCTCACTCCGGCTCGCTGCGACAACTATCGATACCGCCCGACTGGGCGCCGTTGAATCGTCAGATCGGCGACCGCACGCCGGTATTCGGTGGCCAGTGTGTAATCCTCAGGTTTCCTCGGGTGTCACTCAAGGACGTGCGTCCTAATGCTGTGTGCGATCGGTACTCGGCAAGTAATCGAGTTGTGGGAACGCGGTTCTGTGCTTTGGCTCCTGATTTTGGGGAGTCGATATTTCGGTTGGAACCGTGCTGGAATTGACGAAGGGAATCGGAGAATCGTGGCGCGGCCACCTGTGGGTTCAGGCAGTGCGCGGTGCACGCCCAAGGCGCTCACAACGCGAACAACCGGCAACGGATCACCGCCGGCCCGGCGACGACTCCGTCGCGCCGCTCCTGGCCACGGCCACGTGATCACCGCACCCATCCTGCCGCCCCGGCCCGGTCGACACGCATGCGCGGCCGACGCCATGACGCCGTCACCACGAGAAGCGATCGTCCACGTGACCGTCACCATCGCGCGACACCTTCTGCTGGCATCGACAGGTCCGGCCGACTGGGGGGAGGCCTGGTGAGCATCCGGGTCGTGACGTGGGTCTGGGACCACTCGCCCGTGGCGGGCACGGAACTGCTGATGCTCCTGGCCATCGCGGACCAGGCCAACGACCAGGGCCGGGATTCCTGGCCGTCGATCGACAACCTCGCCGGTCGGACTCGGCTCAACCAGCGGACCGTCCAACGAGTCCTTAAACGCCTCGAAGACGAAGGCCATCTTGTGATCGAGCGAGGCGGTGGACGACGGCGAAACCGGTACGCGATCCCGATGACCGACCCTGTGGACAACCACCCGGAACCTGTGGACACCTCATCCACACCCCCGGCAGAACGCCACCCCCGGCAAAATGCCACCGGTGGCGCAGGCGCCGCCCCAGGGGTGACACAGCTGGACCGCCCCAGGGGCGGCACAGCTACGCCACCCGTTACGTCCTATCCCGTCCTTACCCCCTCCTCCACGGGGCCACCCGGCCCCGACCGTGCCGGAGGAGGAGGCGACCCGGACGAGCGAGCCGTCGACCTCCTGGTCGATCTCGGTCCCCGATGGGCCCTGACCCCAGGGCAACGCCAGCGCCTCGCGCCCATGGTCGCCACGGCCCTGGCGACCGGATGGACGCGGGACGCGCTCCTCGCGTACCTGGCCGCCAACTCCGACGGTGTGCGGTCCGCGTTCGCCGTGCTCACCACCCGCCTGGGCGACCTGCCGGCAGCGCCAGCAGCCAAGCCAGTCCCTGTCGGGCCACCGCCGTGGTGCGGCCACTGCGACGGACCCGAACCCGCCCAGCGATTCGTGACCACACCGGACGGGAAACTCGCACGGTGTCCCAGATGCCATCCCCGGCGCGAGCACCACCTCGCCGGCCGCGACCCGGCACGGGACCAGACGTGACCGGCACGACGGCCGACTCAACACGACCGCGCGGCACAGCCGAGCGCCGAGGACAGCCAGGCCGAATCGGCACCCGGCACCGGGACAGTTCACTGCGGCGCGGCCTGCCGCGCCAGCATCCCCAGCGCACCGCAATCCCGGCACGCCGGCCATTCCATCGCCACCACGAGGCCTCGGAGCGGCAGGGTGTCCAGGCCACCTACCAACCTTCGGGACAAGCCTGCGCGGATGGCCACTCGGGAACAGTCCGACGGATTGTTCACGTCGGACCTTCGGTCGCACGGCGTCGAGAAGCCGACCCCGCGTGCAGTTCCCCGACCGCACGCGCTATCCCGTGTTCGGGTGAGAACCGGTGGAGTCTCAGGAAAAATCTGAGGGCGTCATGGTGATACCTCGGCCGGTCTCGGCGCGGGACGCCGCCGCGGCCACCGCCCGTATCCTTGACCGTCGCCGCCGGCTGCGGCTGGACTCCGCCGACGAACTCGCGGACGTCATCGACGATCCGCGACAAGTCCTGGCCTACCTGCGCAAGCACGCGAACGAGGTCCCGCCCGACAGCGCCCAGCAGGACGTCCTGGACGGCTTGGTTTTGCGCGTGCGGTTGTGGTGGGAAGGCGAAGACCACGACCGCTGGCTGATCGAACGCGCCGAGCGGCTGGGCATGAAGCGTCGAACCACCGCGGCAATCCTCAACATCGGCACGTCCCAAGGCTTGGTCGACAGGCTGGACGCCGACCGCCGCAAGCTCGAACGCCTCCACGGCCCGAACCGGGACCTTCTCGGCGCAGAGATGAACTCCGGCAGCGATGACGGAGAGCGGCACTGGATGCGCACCCAGCGAAGCACCGTCCACGACGTGGTCACCACGTTCCTCGCGCACCGGCACCTGGCCACCGACGAGGCAGCCGAGTGGCTCATCGAACTCGCCCGCGACAACGACCAGCTACCCACCCGAGCGTTCATCGCCATGCTGCGCGTCGCGGCCGTCGAACTCGCCGATTCACCGCGGGTCATGGCACTCGCGGACGATCATCCGCCGCAGGTGGAGTTGGATCGATGGGCGGACCTGTCCGCCGCGCACCGCCAGGTGTCCGCTCCGGACCCGCCCGACAGCCGGACGAACGACGCCCACCTTGCATGATCAGACAACGCAAGTGCCGAGGAACGCCGCGACCGGCCTGCTGGCCGGGCAGAGGTCGAACGTCGCTCCACTCGTCCAACGAGTTGACCGCACCGCTTCGCGTGTGGCCCTGGCCCGCTCGGACAGGCCACCTCCATCCGCGTATCTCATGACTCCGGGATACCCAATCCTGGGCATGGTCATCAAGTACACGCCGTGAACAGCACGATCAACCCTGACCATTCAAGGTCCGTAGCGTCGCCCTGCTTGGTGCACACGAGGGCTGCTGGCTATCGCGCGAAATTGGTCGGCGGCAGGTTGTGTGCTGCGGTGACCGTGCAGAACTCTTCGATGCGTTCGTCGAGGTCGTGGGCTTCGTGAGCTTCGCGGAACGCGGGGTAGGCGATCCTGTGCCGGATGCTGGTCAAGCGTTCGTCGAGTTGGGCGATGCGTTTGTCGACGGGCAGCGCCAAGACGGGTTGCAGCGCATCGATCGCGCCGTCGAGGCTGCCTTTGAGCAAGTGCGCCATGGCGGAGTCGATGCGGGCGAGTGATTCCGCACCGTAGGAGCGCTGATCGGCCGGGCCGCTGGTGTAGATCTCGATGGCCTGACGAGTGGAGTTCAGCGCCGGGTCCGCTTGGCCGAGATGAATGTACGTCGCACCTGCGTAGTAGTGGCTCTTGGCATCGTTGAAGCCGAACACACCGCCGATCTCGTCGTGCAACGAGTCCACCGTGCCGGATCCGCGGGCATCCTCGGCAGCACGGACACAGCGGTTGGTTTCCTCCAGGTTGCCCAACCGCGACCACATGCGGGCCTCGATGTTGAACAGCCGGACCTTGGCCGTCGCGGACTCGGCGTAGCGCTGGGCGCCTTGGGCGAGCCGGGCGGCCTGCCGTGGACGCTCCGACCAGTACTCGATCAGCGCCTGCATACCGCGAGTCCAGGCCCGGAGCCCGTTGTGGCCGCTGATTTCCGCGTACGCCCAGGCGGCACGGGCTTGTTCGCCGGCGGCATCGTGGTAGCCGAGGTCGGTGCTCGCGTTGGCCATCAGGCCGCACAGCGTGCCGGCCAGTAGGTACAGGTGGGCTGTGTCGGCGGGCTTCTGGTGTCCGTCGAGCAATCGGTAGACCCGGCGGCGTATGCGAAGCATCTCGACGACCATCGGCAACGGCGGGACGTGGACGTACTCGTTGGCGATGCGCAGGACATCGGCGTCGAGTTGCTCCAGGGTTGCTTCCCCGACGTTGGTGGTCTCGGCCCAGCCAGCGTGTTCGCTGGACTCGTGGGCTGCGGCCATGATCAATGCCCTCTCTGACATGTGCTGGAGCGCGTTCGTATCGAACGCGTTGTCGCGGCGAGCGACCGTGTGGGAGCGGACGCTCGGGTCCGTGCCCCATTGTCGCGGTACCTGGGTGCTGATCTCGCGAGTGGTGTCGTCGACGACTGGCTCGGTGTCTGCGGGTGGGGTGGCAGCGTGTTCGATGCGATCGACCACCAGCCGTTCCTGCGCGGGCAACTGCGCGTACTGGGCGGGACTGATCAGCCGTCGGGGTGTGGTGGCGTAGGCCTCGGCGAACACCGCCAAGACTCCGGCTGTAGGGCGTTTGGTACCGGCGGCGGGGTAACGCTCGTAGGCGCTGATCCGGGTGCCGGTCATGGTCGCCTCTCCACTGGAGACGCAGATCGTTTCCCACCGTGCGGCGACATCGGCTTGGGACAGACCCGACGCGTGCCGGAACGAGGCCAGCGGGCTGTCGCTGAATCGGCGCTGCATCTCTACGGCGATCTGGTCGATGGACCAGCCTGCGGTGATCAGGTCTTGGCGGAGCCGGCCCCGGTTGTCGCCACCGCCTGCCGGTTGTTGTGCCATGCCCACCCCCGATAGCCGTGGCAGTCGTCCGTACGGGCCCAGTTTTGCCGATGACGACGCAGAGCGCCAAGTACCGCCGAGGTGAGTCGGACTCGTCCCCAGGGACGAGTCCGACGGGAGTGACGGGGTGTTTTCCCTGTTCGGCGGCCTGTCGGCGGCGGATCTCACCATGTCCCGTCGGGACGGCGACATCGTCCCCACCAGCCGGTTTGCTGGGAGCAGTCAGGAAAGCACACACCGTCATCACCGGATGTGCCGGGTGAGGACACACCGGCGCGGGTCGGGGATAGGAGGCGCAGATGGTGACCATCCGGACGCGAAGAACCCTCGTACCCGCCGTGCCTGCTCTCGGCCTGGCCATCCATCCTGCGCTCGCTGGACGGGTCGTCGGCGACCTGTGCGGCACACCGCGCCGCAGTCGACGGGAGCGGTCATGACGGCCGAGCTCGCGATGGAAAGACCTCCGACGATGCCAGTCCCGCCACCTCCGCCGCTCCGGCGGATGGACGAACAACTACTGGCCGCTCTGCCCAGCGCGGTGGGCTGCGCCCGGCGTTTCGTCCGATACACCCTGCAACGGTGGCGACTGCAGAGCCTGAGCGACATCGCCGAGGTGATTGTGGCCGAGTTGGTCGGCGACGCCGTGTCGGCCACCGGAATCGTCATCGAACATCCGAGCTACCTCGACCTGTTCGACAAGCAGCTGAACCTGGTGGGCGTGCGGCTCCAGCTGATCGGCACCAGCGTGCTCGTCGACGTGTGGGACGCCGATCCCACGCCCCCGTGGCCGCGAGAACCGGCACAGGAACGGGCCGAGACCGGCTCTGTGCCCACCGCACCCAGGGCCGAGTACCGGACCTACTACTTGCCGCCGACCGGAGGA
>JBDSAJ010000658.1:0-4593 GCA_039922235.1 Umezawaea sp. | reverse complement strand
GCTCGAGCACCGCGAGGCTCTGCCGGGCCGTCTTGTCCATGGCCTCTCGCTGAATCTCCGCATCGCAGTCCTGCAGGAACGTCGCGGCCAGGGCGTCCGGCCGGACGGTGAACGTCCCGTCCCGGGGATCGATGTCCAGGAACGGGGCGGGCTCCTGGCCGCCGAACGAGGAGAGGCTCTGCCCGACCTCGGGCAGGTAGCTGGACACGAGCAGCAGGTGGCGCACGGCTTCGACGCCCGCCGCCGCCTCCGCGGTGACGATGCCGCCGTAGCTGTGGGCGACCACGACGGTCGGCTCGTCGCTCGCCGTCAGCACCTCCCGCACCGCGGCGACGTCCTCCGCCAGCCCCAGGCCTCGCACGCCGGACGGCTCACCCGTCTCGCCACAACTCGGCAGGGCGGGCGCGTCGCTGGCGACACCCCGCTCGGCCAGCAGGTCAGCGGTGCCGTGCCACCACCACGATCCGTCCCTGACGCAAGCCCCGTGCACGAAAACGACCCTCATCACGACGTCCCGTCCTTGATCCGACCAGCTGCCGAGAACGCTAGACGTACCGATCGTTACGTGAAAAAGTGCCGATCATGGGGAGGAAGCCCGAGCCGTGGATCAGGCAGCGGCTCCTCGACGCGTGCACCGACTACGCGCTCGAGCACGGGCTCCCCGACCGGCTCACGCCGCTCGCCACCGCCACGGGTACCTCGAAGCGAATGCTGATCTACCACTTCGGCACCCGTGACGGCCTGCTCCGCGAAGTGCTCGAACAGGCCAGGCGGCGCCAGGTCGACGCTTTCACCGACCTCCTGCGCCTCCGGCCGGAAGAGCCCTACCCGACGACCCTGAGCCACGCGTGGTCCGCGATGACCGGACCGCACGGCAGGCCCTACCTGCGCCTGTTCGGCAGGCTGCACGACACCGCGGGCGAACCGCTGTGGCCGGGCTTCCGGCGCACCGCCACCACCGACTGGCTCGCGCCCCTGGAGGAGGGCATGCGCAGCCTCGGCAGGCCCGAGTTGGCCACCGTCGTGCTCGCCGTGATCCGCGGCCTGCTCATGGACCTCGACGCGACCGGCGACGCCGAACGCACGCACCAGGCCTTCGACGACTTCCTCGGCACGATCTGAGCAGTGGTCACCCCTGGAGCCCCGTCTTCGGCACCGTGCCGCCCGGCAACAGCAGCACCGCGCCCGCGATCGTGACCAGTGACAGGGTGATGACGTTCAGCGCCTGGTCCACCGGCTCGTACACGCCAAGGTGCTGCAGGTGGAAGACCAGGTGCAGGGAGTTGAACACCGTCCACGCCGTACCCGCCAGGCGGACGGTGAAGGTGTCCGCCGCGCGCCAGGCAGCAGCGAGGCTCAGTGCCAGCAGGGCCAGGTACAGGGCGCCCACGTCCTTGACCAGGTGGTGGTTGTAGGGCCCCAGCGGCGGCAGCCAGTGGTGGCCGAAGCCGGGGAAGGTCGCGTGCCAGTGCTCCGGGGCGGAGTAGGCCCAGGTGCCGACCAGCGCTGCTGTGGTCGCCAGCACTAGCAGTGTCGCGCGGCGTGCGGTAGTGGTCATGACCATCGGACGAAGTGGCCGGTGGCAGTGTGACGTGAGTGATTTTCATGTCGTTTCCGCAGTTCAGCGGCTTTGGCTACTAACTACAGGGATTGACATCAGAACTTGACACGTTCGTGTGCTCTTGCGCACACTCCCATGCCTGGGAGCGCTCCCAGTTCCCGCCGGTCCCCCAGAAAGAGGAGTCGTCACGTGTCCGAGCGCGCACACAGACGGGTCACGGCGTTGACCTGCGCCGCCCTGCTCGCCGCACTCGCCGCTTGCGGGAGTGGTGACGAGGGTTCACCGGTCGCAGGCGATGTCGAGCTGACCATCGCCACGTTCAACGAATTCGGCTACGAGGATCTGCTCAAGGAGTACCAGGACGCGCATCCGCACGTGCGGATCACGCACCGCAAGACCGGCAAGGCCGCCGATCACCACCAGACGCTGTTCACCAAGCTGGGCGGCGGATCGGGGTTGGCGGATGTCGAGGCCGTCGAAGAGGGCTGGATGTCGCAGGTGATGGCCAAGTCCGACCAGTTCAACGACCTGAACGAGATCGGTCCGAAGGACGTCACCGCCGAGCGGTGGCTGCAGTGGAAGTCCGACACGGCCAGCAACCGGGAAGGTCAGCTGATCGGCTACGGGACGGACATCGGGCCGATGGCGATGTGCTACCGGCGTGACCTGCTCGAAGAGGCCGGGCTGCCGTCCGACCCGGAAGCGGTCAGCGAACTGTTCGGCACGTGGGAGAGCGACTTCGCGGCCGGTGACCGGTTCGTCGCCAAGTCCGACAAGGCCTGGTTCGACAGCGCTTCGCAGGTGTTCAACGCGATGGTCAACCAGAACAAGGTCGGCTACTACGACCAGGACGACAACCTCGTGCTGGAGAGCAACCCCGCGGTGAAGACGGACTGGGACCAGGTGACCGCCGCCGTGCGCAACGGCCAGTCGGCGAACCTCGTGGCGTTCAGCAACGAGTGGAACACGGCGTTCAAGAATGCGGCCTTCGCGACGAAGACGTGTCCGTCGTGGATGCTCGGCGTCATCGAGGCCCAGTCCGGGCCGGAGAACGAGGACAAGTGGGCCGTCACGGCCGCTTTCCCCGGCGGCGCGGGCAACTGGGGCGGGTCGTTCCTGACCGTGCCGAAGCAGAGCAAGCACCCCAAGGAGGCCGCCGAACTGGCCGCGTGGCTGACCGCGCCGGAGCAGCAGATCAAGGCGTTCACCGCGAAGGGGACCTTCCCCAGCCAGAACGAGGCGCTGCTGTCGCCCGCGCTGCTCAACCGGACGAACCCGTACTTCGGCAACGCCAAGGTCGGCGCGCTGTTCGCGGAGCAGGCCAACAAGGTGTCCACGGCCCAGCACAAGGGGCCCGCGGCCGGGCAGATCCAGGACAAGGTGTTCGGCGACGCGCTCCTGGCCGTGGAGAACGGCGTCGAGGTCGACGACGCCTGGCGGCAGGCGCTGGAAGGAGCCGAGAAGGCCGCCAAGTAGGCGAACCTCAGGTGAAGACCTTGGTCAGCTCCACGCGGGACCGGATGCCCAGCTTGGTGAAGACGTTGCGGAGGTGGTGCTCCACGGTGCGCTGGCTCAGGAACAGCCGTGCGGCGGTCTCGCGGTTGGTCGCGCCCTCGGCCACCAGCCTGGCGATCTGCGACTGCTGCGGGGTCAGCTCGGCGGCCCCGCGCGTTCGCGGTTCGGTGGTCGGTTCACCCGCCAGGCGCAGTTCGGCGCGGGCGCGGTCCACCCAGTAGTCGGCCTCGTGGTGCTCGAAGTTGCGCACGGCGTCGCGCAGCAGTTCCCGTGCCCGCTTGGGCTTGCGGTCGCGGCGCAGCCTGGTCGCGTGGAACAGCTCGGTCTTGGCCAGCTCCATCGTCGTGCCGCTGACCTGGTGCAGGCGGATGGCTTCGGTGAAGTGCTCGTCGGCGTCCTGGCCGCCGGACACCAGCGCGTGGCAGCGGTGCGCCAGCGCCAGGCGGGCCGGGCTCCCGGTGCTGCGCGCCCAGCCGTCGTAGCGGCGCAGCTCGCGGTCCGCTGTGGACGGTCGGCCGCACGCCACCGCCGCCTCGACGAGGTGCGGTGCCGCCATGGCCTTGATGCCCGCGTGCACGCGGCCCGTCGCGATCGGGGGGATGCGGTGCAGCGCGTCGGACGGGCGGTCGCGGGTGAGGTCGACGCACACGAACGCCCAGGCGCCGATCGTGCCGCAGCGGCCGAGGCCGCGCTGGTCGATCTGCTCGGTGGCGGTGGTGATGCGGTGCACGGCGGTCTCGGCGTCACCGCGCAGCGCGGCCAGCAGCGCGAGCACGGCGAGGTGGTCGACGACCGCGTTGTGCTGGCCCGCGGCCGTCGCTGCGTGCACGCCCTCGAACGCCGACGTGTGCGCCACCGCGTGCTGGTCGACCATCAGCGCCGCCAGGGCGCGGCAGGTCAGCGCCCACGGCACCAGCGCGGTCAGCCCGCTCTCCCGTGCCGCCGCGACACCGCGGCCCGCCAGTTCGTTGGCCTTGGCCGCGTCGCCGAGGATGTAGGCGGCGTGGCCGCCCCAGACCTTGGACTGCGGGGCCGGGTCGAGTTCGGCCAGCGCGACCACGGACCGCAGCGCGGGCAGCGCCTGCTCGTGCCGTCCGGCGTAGGTCGCGGCGGTACCGGTCAGGTGGTCGAGCGTCAACGCCGTTCCCGGAGGGTCGTCCGGCCTGCGCAGCCCGGCCGCGAACTCGGCCACGCGGGCGTGCAGCCCGTGGTCGCCCGCGATGGCGGCGGCCTCGCCCGCGAAACCGAGCGCGGTGATGGCGAGCGGTCGGCGGCTGTCCAGCAGTTCGGCCGCGGCCCGCATGAGCCTGCGCGCCGCCGTGTCCGGGAGGCCCGCGCCCAGGTCGAGGCCGCCCCGCACCACGTCGGCCAGCGCTCGCAGTTCGGCGTGGTCGGACATCGGGGTCGCCTCGCGCAGCAGCGCCCTGGCCCGCGGGGGGACGCCGCGCGTCCAGTGGTCGGCGGCCGAGGCCACCAGCCTGCGCGCCCGCTCGTCGGGGTCGGTGGTGAGGGTGGCC
>JBDSAJ010000657.1:0-5447 GCA_039922235.1 Umezawaea sp. | reverse complement strand
CAGGCCGCACCGGGTGACCGCGGGCGTGAGGAAACCCGCCCCCACAGAACCGGACCACGGACACGATCCGCTGGGCCCGGCCGTGGCGTGAACGCGGGCAACCAGGACACCCAGCACCGTTCGGGGCGTCCGGCCGAGCACGAGCCCTGGCAACAGGACTCACTCCTGCTCAGTCCATAGGAACGGTTGAGGCCCTGCATCAGCGCCACGACGCCGCCGGGCAGGCCGAGGCCGATGGCCGAGTAGAAGCCGCCGAACTGCACGCCCTGCATGAGCAGGCCGACGACGGTGTCGTGCGCGAGCTGCCTGCCGCGCGGCCACGGCGACCTGGACACCCGTGCGATCACGGCGAGGAGCACGCCCGCGATGGCGAAGAGGTGCGGCAACCGGGTCAAGGCGTCCCAGTTCCGGGCCCGGCACAGCTGAGGGCCACCGGGGCGAACCCCGATGGCCCTCGACTCCGTGGAGGAACTAGTGAGCGGCGATCGCCTTGACGCGGGGACTGTCCTCGTCGACGTGGTAGTCGGCGGGAGCGGTCTGGTCGGTGCCGTTGAACACCCGCATCTTGCGGGCGATCAGCGTGACGACGACCGCGACCAGGATGTTCGCCACGACGGCGACGAAGCCGACGTAGATCTGCACGGTGGACGTGCCGAACGGGTGGTAGCCGAGCAGGGACAGCTTGCTCAACGACAACGCCGAGCCGCCGAAGTGGTTCTTGCCCGCCACCGCGTTCGGGATCGTGTAGAGCAGGTACATGCCCCAGCCCATGCCCACGACCCAGCCCGCGATCATGCCCCACACGTGGAACCAGCGGGTGTAGAGCGCGATCGCGACCGCGGGCAACGTCTGGAGGATCATGACGCCGCCGATGAGCTGGAGGTCGATCGAGAACTGCGGGTCGATGAACAGGATGAACGCGACCGCGCCGAACTTCACCACCAGCGAGGCGAGCTTGGCCTGCTTGGCCTCCTGCGCCGGGGTGGCGTTCTTCTTGATGTACTCCTTGTAGATGTTGCGGGTCCACAGGTTCGCGGCCGCGATCGACATGATCGCCGCCGGGACCAGCGCACCGATGCCGATGGCGGCGAACGCGACGCCCGCGAACCAGGCCGGGAACTCCTGGCCGAACAGCACCGGCACGATGGTGTTCGTGTCCGGGCGGCCGGTGGCCTGGTTGGTGATCGGCTTGACGCCCGCGCTGATGGCGACGTAGCCGAGCAGCGCCAGCAGGCCGAGCAGCAGCGAGTACGCGGGCAGCGCCACCATGTTCCGCTTGATCACCTTGCGGCCGCGCGAGGCGAGGATGCCGGTGAGCGAGTGCGGGTACAGGAACAGCGCCAGCGCCGACCCCAGCGCCAGGGTCGCGTACTGGAGCTGGTTGTTGGCGTTGAGCAGCGTGCCGTCCGTCAACTGGGGCGTCTTGTCGAACTTCGCCTGCGCGTCGGAGAAGACGCCGCCCCAGCCGCCGAACTTGCTCGGCAGGTAGACCACCGCGACGATGATCACCAGGTAGATCAGGCCGTCCTTGACGAACGCGATCAACGCGGGCGCGCGCAGGCCGGACTGGTAGGTGTAGAGCGCCAGCACGACGAACGCGACGAACAGCGGCAGGTGGCCGAGGATGCCGCCGCCGTTGAGGCCCATCGTGCGCAGGACGGCTTCGAGGCCGACGAGCTGGAGCGCGATGTACGGCATGGTCGCGACGATGCCGGTGATCGCGATGATCAGCGCCAGCCAGTGCGAGCCGTAGCGGCCGCGCACGAAGTCGGCGGGCGTGACGTAGCCGTGGACCCGCGACACCGACCACATGCGGACCAGCGGCAGGAAGACGATCGGGTACAGGATGATCGTGTACGGCAGGGCGAAGAAGCCCATCGCGCCCGCGCCGAACATCAGCGCGGGCACCGCCACGAACGTGTAGGCCGTGTAGAGGTCACCGCCCACCAGGAACCAGGTGATCCACGAGCCGAACTTGCGGCCGCCGAGTCCCCACTCGTCGAGGTGTTCGAGGGTATCGCCCTGCCGCCACTTCGCCGCGAAGAAACCCAGCACGGTGACCAGCAGGAACAGCACCGTGAACACGATCAACTCGGTCCACCGCATCAGCGCTTCCCCTTCTTCGAGTCGCCGGAGTCGAGGTCGTCGACGGCGAGGTGGTCCGCCCCGTGTTCGACCGGTTCATCCCTGGTCTTGAGGAACACCAGTCCCACGCACACGACCCCCACGGGGACGAACGCGAACTGGTACCAGTAGAAGAACGGCAAGCCGAACAACGCGGGTTTCGCGACGTTGAAGAACGGCGTGATCAACATCAGCAGCGGAACCAGCAAGAGCAGGTTCCAGTTGCTCCAGCGCAGGCTGCTGGTCTGTGGAGCAGAAGGCATGTTGCCCCTCCGTACGGCCCTGGTTACTCAGGTGTTTCGAAATGCTAGGCCGGGAGGGCGACGGACGTCACTGTGCCGAGTGGACCGACTACGTATTGGACGGTCGAATCGTGACCAACTAACGGCCGGTCAGCCTAGTGACCAGATGAGACTCGGCCGTGTCGAAGTACCGGAGCAGCTCCTGCTCGGCCTCCACGACGGAGTCGGCGTCGAGCAGCGCCAGGATGGCCTGGTTCATCGGCAGGTAGTCCTGGTAGAACTCGCGCGGGTTGCCCATCACGTAGAACGCCAGCCGCAGTTCGGCGAGCAGCCGCTGGACCTCCTCGTCGAGCCGCAGGCTGCCCGCGAGCGCGGTGATCGCCCGGTGGAAGCGGATGTTGGCCGTGCCGACGTCGACCCAGTTCTCCGACTCCGCGCCGTGCACGCCGAACGCGACCGCGTCCCGCACGGCTTGGCGGGCCTGCTCGGTCGCGCCGGTCCAGCGGCGGATGGCGCCGCACTCGATCACCCGGCGGGCGGCGTAGATGTCCGCGACCTCCACGAGGCCGGGCTCGCGCACGAAGACGCCGCGGCTGTGCTCGTGGACCAGCAGGCGTTCGTGGGTGAGCAGCCGGAACGCCTCGCGCAGCGTGTTGCGGGAGATGCCGAGTGCCTCCGAGATGGCCTTCTCGTTGAGCTGGAGGCCGGGGATCAACTCGCCGTCGAGCATCCGGTCGCGGAGCTTGTCGGCGACGCGTTCGGCGCGGGCCCGGTCCTGGCTGAGGCGGTCGTCGGCGAGGGTGCCCAGCCAGTCGTGAGACGGCGCTGTCGTCATCCAACCAGCTTACCGGTTTGGGGTATTGAAGGATTGTTGAACAATCCTTACCCTGAACCCAGGGAGGCACGACCATGGACCTCAACGCGGACCTCGGGGAAGGCTTCGGCTGCTGGCGGCTGGGCGACGACGAAGCCGTGCTGAACATCGTCACGAGCGCGAACGTGGCCTGCGGCTTCCACGCGGGCGACCCCGACACGATGCTGCGCACCTGCCACCTGGCCGCCGAGCGCGGCGTCGCGATCGGCGCGCACGTCGGCTACCGCGACCTCGCGGGCTTCGGGCGGCGGTTCGTGGACGTCGACCCGGCCACGCTGACCGCCGAGGTGCTCTACCAACTGGGCGGGCTGGACGCGTGCGCACGGGCCGCCGGGGTACGGATCGGGTACGTGAAGCCGCACGGCGCGCTGTACAACGCGCTGGTCAGGCACGAGGCGCAGGCCGACGCCGTGGTCGACGCGGTGCGCGCCTACGACCCGGCGCTGACCGTGCTGGGCCTGCCCGGCGCGGTGTGGCTCAAGCGCGCCGACGTCGCCGGGCTGCAGGTGCGGTTCGAGGCGTTCGCCGACCGCGCGTACACCGCGGCGGGCACGCTGGTGCCCCGCGGCCAGCCGGGTGCGGTGCTGCACGACCCGGTGGAGATCGCCCGGCGCAGCGTCCAACTGGCCACCGAGGGCACGGTGACCAGCACCGACGGACGGCTGGTCCGGGCGCGGGTCGACTCGATCTGCGTGCACGGCGACAACCCGAACGCGGTGGCCATCGCGGGCGCCATCCGAGACGCGCTGACGTCCGCGGGTGTGAAGTTGAACCCTTTTGGCCGGGAAACCGCAGGCTCACGGCCTGAGTCGGGCAATTGGGGGTTCCGGCACGCTCGGTGATCGGAAACGATCTCAGCGTGAACAGTGAACGCACCCACCGACTGCGCGCCCTCTTGCCCGCCGTGGCCGCCCTGTCCCTGCTCATAACACCTGGTGTCGCGTCCGCCCAGCAGGACGCAGCCGCGTGCTTCGACACCGCCGCGCCGCTGAGCGTCGAGGAGCAACGCCTCGACGACGTCCTCGTCGCCGGAGGCCCCGCGGTCGGACCGGAACTCGTCCGGCTCGCGGGCTTCGACGCGAGCGTCCAGCGGTTCACCGACCGGCTGTGCGCCACGCGGTCGACGCGCGCCGCCCAGCAGCTCGTCAGCACCACGGGCACCGACCTGTGGAAGGCCGCGGTGAAGCGGGCGCAGAGCACCCAGACCACGTGGGACGCCTACGACGACCGGCCGTTGTACTGGGCTCGGCTGCACCTGACGAAGGCGCTGCGGCAGTGGGCGCCGAGGTTCGGGCTCGGCGCGGCCGAGCGGTCCGCGCTGGTCGAGTCCGTCGACCGCACCTCCCGCGGCGTCCCCGACGTGCGGTTCGCGGCCCAGCCCGGCGTGCGCCGGATCGTCGTCACCGGCTTCGACCCGTTCCAGCTGACCGGCTCGTCCGTGCGGCGGGGCAACCCGGCGGGCGCGGCCGCGCTGCAACTGGACGGCAAGGTGTTCGACACCCCGCGGGGCAAGGTCGTCGTGCAGGCCGCCGTGCTGCCGGTGCTGTGGGGCGCGTTCGACGAGGGCATCGTCGAGGCCGTCTACGGCACGGCGCTGCGGAACGCGGTCAAGCCGGACGCGTTCGTGACGATCAGCCAGGGCAGGCCCGGCCAGTTCGACGTCGAGCGCTGGGCGTCGCGGTGGCGCGGCGGGTTCTCGGACAACAACGACGCGTCCTCGCGCGGCCCGGTGCCGGATGCCGCGGGCTGGCCGCAGCCGTCGACCGAGTTCATCGAGACCACGCTGCCGTTCCAGAAGATGATCGACGCGGGCACCGGCCCGTTCACCGTGCGGTTCAACCGCTCGTTCTGCGAGTGGCAGGTCGGCAGCGTCCCCGGCACCGGCCCGATGTCGTGCCGCAGCGACGAGCCGACGCCCGGCGCGGCGGCCGCGTCCGGCGGCGGCGGTGACTACCTGTCCAACGAGAGCATGTACCGCGCCAACCGCGTGCGGACCGGGCTCGGCGCGACCGGTGTGCTCGGCGGCCACCTGCACACGCCCGTGCTCACCCAGCCGGTCGACCCGGCGGCACTGACCGACGCCGCGTTCGAGGCCCAGCGGCGGGACATCGCCAACCAGGCCGTGGCACTGGTCGGCGTCGTCTAACCTCTCCACAGCCTGTGCACAGTTCCATGCACAGGCTGTGGACAACTTCGGAGGCGTGCAG